>DCGQ01000048.1:48826-83688 GCA_002314635.1 Clostridiales bacterium UBA1774 | reverse complement strand
GGTTTCCGTTTCTTCCGTTTCCGGCTTCTGCTCATCGAAAACCACAGTCAGGTCAATCTCCTCGCCGGAGCGGGACACGGTGACGATGCAGGTATCACCGGCCTTGTAATTCTTCTTTGCAGTAGCCAGATCGGAGGTGGAGGTCACTTCCGTGCCGCCCAGCGCCACGATCACATCGCCCTGCTTCATGCCGGCCTTGTCGGCGCAGGAGCCGGGGGTCACGCTGTAGACATACACACCGGCAGGCAGATTGTAACGGTAGGCTTCACTTTCCGTGATATCGGTAACGGTAATGCCCAGAAAAGCTTTGCCGGTCACATAGCCGTGGGCCATCAGCTCCGAAGCAATGTCCTGCGCTTCGTTGATGGGAATTGCAAAACCAAGACCTTCCACACCGGTGGACTTATACTTGGCGGTGACGATGCCGATGACCTGACCCCGATCATTATAAACGGGGCCGCCGGAGTTGCCCTCGTTGATGGCGGCGTCCAGCTGGAACATGCTGATCTTGGTGTTGCTTTCTACGGTGATCTCACGATCCAGCGCGGAGACGATGCCGGAGGTCATGGTATAGGTCAGTTCGCCCAGCGGGTTTCCCACCACATAGGCGTTCTCGCCCACCTTCATGCTGCCGCTGTCACCCAGCGTAACGGGGGTCAGACCGGTGGCATTGATTTTCAGGACGGCCACATCGCTGGTGTCGCCTTCGGTGCCGATGATGGTGGCGGTGTATTCGGTGCCGTCGTAGAACATGACGGTCACTTTATAACCGCCGGAGACTGCATCCTCTACAACATGGTTGTTGGTGAGAATGTAGCCGTCCTCGGAAATGACGAAGCCGGTGCCGCTGACGGGGGTGGAGATGGTCTGGCCGAACATATTGGTTCCGGTGATCTCCGTGGAGATGCCCACCACCTGCTTGCAGGCCAGTTCGTAGATCTCTGTGGCGGACATGGTGTCGGCAGCCGCAGTCTTAGCGGTATTTGAGTAGCCTACGCTGCTGACGTTGACCGGCGCCGTGACTGTGGTTTCTCCGGAGGCGGCGGCCTTTGCCGCATCGGTCTGCCTGTGTACATAAACCGCGGTTCCGAAGCAGGCAGCGCCGCAGAGCAGTACGGCGGCTAGACAGACGGCAATGACGGAGGTAATGGTTTTTTTCATCTATGAGGACTCCTTCCGTAATGGATTGTGTTTTCTTTTCCTGTGAACGCTTATACTATAACACCCCGGTTTTAACGATGCTTGAACCGGCTGTGAATATTTCGTAAACTTGCATTTCCGGGTGAAAAGTCGTATGCTGAGAAAAAACGATAAGGAGCGGGAATATGACGGAACGGGAAGCACTGGCGGTGCGCCTCTGGAATGCGGGCGTGCTGCGAATGGAGGAAACCGGCAGACTGCCTCTGCGCTTTGTCGGCGAAAAAGCGCTGGAGGGCCAGATGTGCGAGGACATTTTGGACGCACTTGCGGAACTGATCCGGGATCACTACGCATCGGCGGACTGTGTGCTGGGCGGAGCATGGGCGGAGCGGATCTCCCTTCGGCTGGGATTGCCGCTGGGACTGCAGCCGGGTGCCCGCTGTCCGCTGGTGGTAACGGATACGGTGACGGACGGAACGGAGCTGCACGCACTGACCGCTCCCATCCGGGAATCCGGCGCTTCCGTGGCCATTGCCGCCGTTTTCAGCTATGGACTGGAGGAGGCACACAGAAGGCTGGACAAGGCGGATGTGCGCCTGCACTGGCTGACCGATCTGGAAAATGCAGCCGCTGCCGGTCTGCAGGAAGGAATCGTGGATTTCGAAGAATATGAACAACTGATGTCCGTACTGTGAACAGCCGAAAAGCGCCGATCAGAGCATCTCAGCCTGTATCATCATAGCACAGTTCCCGTGCTGCCGCAAGGAAATACATACTTTCATTCGGCAAGGAAATGCCGAAACTCTGTGAAAAACGGTAGACAAAAACGGAAAAATCTGTTACCATACCGAATTATATCTGATGATTACACCGATAAGGGGAAAAACCATATGAGTACAACGGTTGTCAAATTCGGCGGCACCTCTCTTGCCAATGCCGCACAGATCAAAAAGGCCGCGGAGATCATCCGCAGCGACAGCGCCAGACGGTTTGTGGTCTGCTCCGCGCCGGGAAAGCGCATGAGCAGTGATATAAAGGTGACGGATCTGCTGTATCAGTGCCACGGTCTGGCGGAAGCGGGAGAGAACTTCGAGCCTGCGCTGAACCAGATCACCGCTCGTTTTCAGGGCATCATCACGGAGCTGGGCGTCAGCTTTCCGCTGGAGCAGGAGATCGAAACGATACGGGAGCATCTGAAAACAAATCCGCAGAAGGACTACATGGCCTCCCGCGGCGAATACCTGAACTCCAAGATCATCGCGGCCTATCTGGGATATACCTTTGTGGATCCGGCAAAGCTGGTGCTGTTCCGGGAGGACGGCAGCTTTGACGCGGAGATGACCAATCATCGGCTGGCAGAAGCTCTGCTGCCGCTGCAGAATGCGGTGGTGGCCGGGTTCTACGGTGCCCTGCCTGACGGGACGATTCACACCTTCTCCCGGGGCGGCTCGGATATCACCGGTTCCATCGTGGCCCGTGCCATTCAGGCGGATCTGTATGAAAACTGGACGGATGTGTCCGGTATGCTGGCCGCCGACCCCCGCATCGTGAAGGATCCCCGGGTTATCGATTATATTACCTACCATGAGCTGCGGGAGCTGAGCTACATGGGTTCCTCCGTGTTCCACGAGGACGCGGTGTTCCCGGTGCGCCGGGCGGGCATCCCCATCAACATCCGCAATACCAACCGTCCCCAGGACCCGGGCACCATGATCGTCGCCTCTCTGCCCCGCATTCTGCCGCCACGCACCGTCACCGGCATCGCGGGTCACATTGGCTTTACGGCGATTCAGGTGGAAAAGTCCATGATGAACTCGGAAATCGGCTTCGGCGCCAGACTTCTGAAGATCATCGCCGACCACAATATCTCCTTTGAGCATTGCCCCTCCGGTATTGATACCATGTCCGTGATCGTGAATCATCGGGAGCTGGATCCCTGTATGAATGAGATCATGCAGGAGATCCGGGATCAGTTGCATCCCGACGCGCTGTTTGCCGAGGAGCATCTGGCCCTGATCGCCGTGGTGGGTCACGGTATGGCCTATTCCCACGGGGTTGCCGCCAGCATTTTCTCCGCCATTGCGGAGGCGGGCGTGAACATCCGCATGATCGATCAGGGCTCCAGCGAACTGAACATCATCATCGCCGTGGAGGAACGGGACTACGAAACCACCATCCGCAGCGTGTATCAGAAGCTGCTTGGATAAAGGAACGAAAAATCTCCGCCTTTCCGAAGAAGGGCGGAGATTTTTTGCGAAAAGCTTAATCAAATTCCTTCAGACAATGCAGGGGCAGCAGTTCGGGGGTCACATAGGAATCAGTGACGGTTTCCAGATCCGTGAGAGCGCCGTTTTCGTATCGCTCGGTGGTACTGAAGCTGTCATCAGCACCGCTGGAGCCTACATGGGCAAAATCACTGCCGCCGGCATAGTAGTAGCGATCCCGTTCCCGGCTGGTGAACACAGGGGCTGCGGTGAGAGCCTCGTCCGCAGTATAGAGGCCGAATACCAGATTGTTCATGAACTCGTTGTCATTGCCGATGTAGGCCAGCATCAGCTCGTTTACACCGTCGCCGTCCACATCCACATAACCGAACCCCACGGAATCCAGTGTGCAGTCCTTCAGCAGATAGAACATACTGCTGCCGTAGTCCTCAATCTGCTCCGGATCCAGCGTACCGGTCACGGCGTTGTAAGCATCCTCCAGAATGGGCGCGTAAATGCCGGAGGCGGCACTCTGCGCCATATGGTCAAACAGGGGAGCGAAGGCTTCCGTGTCCCAGGGGTACTGGGTGGGTTCATAATCGGCACCGTCCAGAATGGCGATGCCATCGGCGGAAAGGGCGGTGAAGCAGCCGTTGATCCCGGCCATCTGCTGAGCAAACGAGGCCTTATCCTGCGGGTCGATCAGCGCATCGGCGCTGTATTCCGTGACCATATCCGCCAGAACGGCAGCATAATCCGGGTACATGGTGAACAGATCCGCGATTCTGGCGGCATAGGCGGAGCCGACCAGAGAGGAACCGGTGGTACCGGGGAAATAGTTTCCGTGCAGCTCCTCTACCAGCACTGCAAATTCGCCGTACAGGTCATCGTAGCTGACGCCTTCCTCATATACCTCGCCCTGCGTGGGGATATACAGGGTGTTGGCCATGGCGGTCAGCTTTTCCGCATTGGCGTTCTCACTCATGCTCAGAGAGTACAGAATGCCGGGCACCACATCATACCAGAGAATAGCGCCCTGCCCGTTTCCGTTCAGGTTCAGGGTGGCGATGTTGTAGCCTACTTCCGCTTCGGAGGTATTTGTCCAAGTATAGTTCATACCGGAAAGGTCCCAAAATTCCCCGGCGGAGGCAAAGCGGAAGCAGTAGTCATCCCCATCGGCCTTGAAGTTTACCTGCGCGAAGGGATTTTCCGTGTTGAAGCGGTAGCCGGTGACTTCCTCAAATTGTTCCATCATGGATAATTCGGGGCCGAACTCCGCAGTCAGATCCTCCAGCGAGGTTTCCACCATGGGATTGGGTACGCCGGAAATGGTGCCGCTCATGTTGCCATCCTCCTCCGGCAGTGTGGTAATGCCGCCATCTTCCACCTGCCCATCGGGCTTTTCCGTGTTTTGATTGCCGCCGCAGGCGCAAAGGGATGCGGCCATCAGCAGAGCAAGAATCAAGCAAAGCAGTTTTTTCATTTTTTCTCCTTTTCGTTTTTGCGTTGGTGAAATGCCTGCCTATCATAAGCTGTTCCGGCAGACAAAGCAAGAACAATTTACCCGGTTCCCGCTTCATTTTCCTCAGACGCAGAATCTCCGATAAAGTTCCCGGTGATCGAAATAAAAGATTTCTTGCGGGAAGCCCGGTCGGAGACTATAATGACAACAGAACAACCTGCGGCTTCGAAACGCCGGAACGGAGGAAAACATGACGATTACCACGGAAAGACTGCTGCTGCGGGAACTGATGCCGGAGGACTTCGATGCCCTGTATGCGGTGCTGGCGGATTCGGATATCATGCAGCACTACCCGTACACCTTTGACGAAAACCGGGTGCGGGGCTGGATCGAAAAGAACCGGGAGCGTTACCGGGTCTTTGGTTTTGGGCTTTGGGCAGTGTGCCTGCGGGACACCGGCGAGATGATCGGCGACTGCGGACTGACCATGCAGAATGTGAACGGCTTCATCCGCCCGGAAATCGGCTACCACATCCGCGGCGATATGCAGCACAGGGGTTATGCACGGGAGGCCGCATCGGCGGTGCGGGACTGGGCCTTTCGAAATACCCCGTTCCGGGAGCTGTGCTCCTATATGAAAAGCAGCAATACGCCCTCGGCAGGGTGCGCGAAAGCATGGGGCTGCCGCCTTGCGGAGACCTATTCCGATGCAGAGGGCGAAGAAACTGCGGTTTATACCCTGACAAGGGTACTGTGGCATACACAATATGAATGCGGAAATGAGGAATGAGCCATGCCATACGATCAGAAAGAGATTTCGGAGCTCGTGGAAAAACAGCGGACTTACTTCCGGAGCGGAGCAACGCTGCCGGTGTCTTGGCGTATCCGGCAGCTCCGGAAGCTGCGGGAGACTATCCGGCGCTGGGAACCGCAGCTCACCGAAGCACTGACGGCAGATCTGGGCCGCAGTCCGGAGGAAGGCTTCCTCTGCGATGTGGGCGCGGCGGAGATGGAGATCAGCGAAATGATTGCGGGTCTGCGCCGCTGGACCAGACCGGAGATCCATTTTTCCGGCTTTCTCTGTTTCCCCAGCCTTGTAACAAGGGTCTACAAAATGCCCTACGGGGTGACACTGATTATCAGCCCCTTCAACTTCCCGGTGCTGCTGACCTTCGGCGTGCTGGCGGCTGCCATCGCCGGGGGCAATACGGCGGTGATCAAGGCAAGCTCCAAATCTCCCCGCTGCACCGCCGTCATGCAGAAGCTGGTGGCGGAGGTGTTTCCGCCGGAGTATGTGACAGTGGTAGACGGCGGACATGATGTGGCAGATATGTGCCTTGCGGAACGGTTTGACAAAATCTTCTATACCGGCTCCCCAAAGATTGGCCGCCATGTGATGGAAGCGGCAGCGAAGAATCTGACGCCGGTGGCCTTGGAGCTGGGCGGGGAGACCGGCAACTGGGCCATCGTCCGCAAGGATGCAGACCTGCGGGACGCGGCACGGAAGATCGCCTTCTTCAAGCTCTGCAACAGCGGCCAGATCTGCATCGACATCAATCAGGTGGCCGTGGCAAAGGAGGTGGCGGAGCCGTTTCTGAAGGAACTGGAAGCAGAGTTCCGGCGGCAGATCGGCGACCGTCCGCTGGAAAACCCGGAATATCCCCATCTGATTACCGATGCGGCCTATGAAAAGTGCAGCGCGGAAGCGGAGCAGTACCGGGAACGGATCCTGTTCGGCGGAACGGGTGATCCTTTGACCCGCCGCTATGCGCCTACGGTGATTTATCCCGTAGAGCCGGGGGAACCCATCGTGCAGCATGAGCTGTTCAGTCCGCTGCTGCCGGTGGTGCCTTTCCCGGACGGGGAGACGGAGCATCTTCTTTCGGTAATTGCCGCCCGGGAGCACGGACTTGCCCTGTATGTGTTCACCGCCGACCGCCGCTGGGCGAAAAAGGTCATGTCCACTCAACAGTACGGCGGCGGCTGCATCAACGAGGTGTGCCTGCATCTGATGGTGAAGGGTGTGCCCTTCGGCGGTACCGGACATTCCGGTATGGGCGCCTATCATGGAATTTGGGGGTTCCGGGAGTTTACCCATCCCTCCACGGTGCTGATCGGTTCACCCCGCTGCAACCTGCCCCTGCGGGAGCATCCCTACAGCGGAAAGAAGAATGCCTATAAGATTCGCCTGATGCGGATGTTTGAACGATAAATCGGCACGCCCGCTGAAGGAAACACAAAACACTTTCTTGCGAATGTGTGACATCCATGGTATACTGTATCTGTATACGCACGATTAACGGAGGTGTTTCGCTTGAAAAAGAGAATCAGACGGGGAATCACACTTTTGATTTCACTGCTGATGATGCTGCAGCTGGTGCTGCCCGCACTGGCGGAAGGAGAAACAGACGGGAACGACGGGTACGATACCGCCGCTTCACTGCCGCTGGACACCGGCGTGAAAGGAACCATCGACAGTAAGACGGATGAGGACTGGTTTAAGCTGAAGCTGACCGCTGACCGGCTCATTGTGATTCGACTGGAACATGGGGAACTGGGAAACCCGGATAAACCCTACTATAATATTCAGATTTATGACAGTGATCGGGAACTGCTGGAGGGCACATTTATCAACGCCATCTCCACCGGCAGAGATACGCTGTGGGAATCCCCGGTTTACGGACTGAAAGCCGGTACGTACTATATCCGGATCGCACCTCATGCCAATCTGTACGATGCTTCCGGTTATACGCTGACGGCGGCAACGGTGCAGGCCGATGCGTTTGAACTGATTCCCAACGACAGCAGCCAGAATGCCACGGCACTTCCGCTGAATACGCCGTGTCTGGGTTCCAGTTCCCTGATGGATGACGAGGACTGGTTCCGCGTGACGCTGTCGGAGGCCGATACCGTGACGCTTCTGCTGGAGCATCCGGAGACGAAAACCTATCTGGACGAAAACTATTACCGGATCACCCTTTATGATGAGACCGCAAAAACCACGCTGCACGAAAGCTGGGGCGTGACCGGCCGGGAAACAGAGTGGACTGCGGAGCAGAAGCTGGAAGCCGGTACCTATTATATCCGGCTGCGCCCCTATGCGTTTCTCTGCGATGAGACCTACACCCTGCAGGTGCTGACCTCGGAGGCTGCGGCAGCCCGGAAAAAGTCCGGCAGCGGCTCCGCTTCCGGCGAGGAAGGCTCTGTGATTTCCGGCGGCAGCGGGGAGCTTCTGGAAACGAGAGTGGACGAAACAGAAGATAATGACAGCTTTGAGACCGCCAACCTGATTCCGCTGAATGCGTCCGTTCTGGGTACTGCGGTACATCAGAACAACACCGCGGATACAGATTGCTTCCTGTTTGAAGTAAAGAAGGCCGGTTCCTTCACCTTTGATTTCCATTGTGTGTATCAGAGCGAGGCGTTTCAGGCGCAGAACCCCAATCCCTCCTTTTCCTTCACCCTGATTGATTACGACGAACCGGATAACAGAAAATTCTATGTGAATCTGTCGAACGATCGGTCGGATGTGCGCCATTCCGCGGTGAACAGTTTTGAGAACGGCGGCGAATTGAACTACAGCACGACGCTGCAGCCCGGATTCTATTATGTGGTCATTCAGGCAGAGGTACGCGGCGAACAGAGCGGAAACGCGGTCTACGGGGATGTGTCCTATTTCTTCTCCGTTACCGGTGAGGATGAAGCCAATGTCATCTTTACGATCAACAACTGGTGCTACTATATTAATGATGACTGGCACAACTGCCCGGTGGAACCCTATCTGAAACGGGATCGTACCTACATCCCGGTTCGTGCCGCAGCAGAAGCCATGAATGCAGAAGTATCCTGGGACAGCAAGACCCGGAAAGTGACCATCTGGAAGCCGGGAACCACCATCGAACTGATGATCGGCAGCCGAATCATCACCGTGAACGGTGTCAAAGCGGTGATGGACGTGGCACCGGAAATCCGAGCGGGCAGCACCTGCCTGCCGATTCGCCATGTAGCGGAGGCACTGGGCGCCACGGTGGAATGGAACGAGCGCTCCAAACAGGTTACAATTCAATATTGATCCTGGCGGCAGACTGTTTCTCTGGAATGGAACGGTCTGCCGTGTTTTATTTTTCATGATGTATTGTAATCCGGGAAAAAACAGAATATAATCCATAAGATTGGAATGAAGCATTGGGAGGGACGGAATCATGACCGTATCCGATTTTATCACATATATGCAGCCCGGGCGTGTGGGTCATCTGATCGGCATCGGCGGCGTAAGTATGTCGCCGCTGGCAGAGGTTCTGCGTCAGCGGGGAATGCAGATTCGCGGCAGCGATATGAATGACAGCGAGTCGGTGGAGGCACTGCGGGAAAAGGGCATCTCCGTATCCATTGGCCATCGGGCGGAGAATGTGGCCGGGGCGGACTTTGTGGTGCGTACCGCGGCGGTGCGGGACGAGAATCCCGAAATCCGGGAAGCACACCGGCTGGGCATCCCGGTATTTGAACGGACGCAGGCATGGGGGGCGATCATGCGGGATTACCCCTGCGGCATCTGCGTGGCGGGGACTCACGGTAAGACCACCACCACCTCCATGCTGACCCATATCCTGATGGCAGCAGAGAAGGATCCTACCGTTATGATCGGAGGAACCTTGCCGCTGATCGGTTCCGGTTACCGGATTGGACACGGCGATACGATCCTGCTGGAATCCTGCGAGTATTACGATTCCTTCCTTAGCTTCACACCCACCGTGGCGGTGATCTTGAATGTGGACAATGATCATCTGGACTACTTTGGAAATCTGCAGAACATTCAGAAGTCCTTCCGCGCCTTCGCAGAGCGTACCCCGGAGGACGGCTGGGTCATCTCCTGCGCCGATGACGGCAATACGGAGGAAGCACTGGCAGGCATATCCCGCAATCGGCTTACCTTCGGTTTCGGGGAAAAGGCCGATGTGCGTCCGGAAAATCTGACCATTGGCCGGGTCAGCGAGTTTGATGCGGTGATCCGGGGGACGGTCTGGGCACATATCACGATGCCGGTCAGCGGCAGACATAATGTTCTGAACGCACTGGCTGCCTGTGCCGCCGCCTATGCGGTAGGTCTGACCCCGGCCGGTGTGGAAAACGGTCTCAGTCAGTTCCACGGTGCCGGTCGGCGTGCCGAGTTGAAGGGACAGTGCGGCCCTGCGGATGTGTATGACGATTATGCCCATCATCCCAGCGAGTTCCGCGCCCTGATGGACGCGGTGTCCCGCATGGGTTATCGGCGCACGGTGGTGGTGTTCCAGCCGCATACCTATTCCCGCCTGAAAAACCTGTTTTCCGATTTCGTTCAGGTGCTGCAGCTTCCGGATAAGCTGTATCTGGCGGAGGTGTATGCCGCCCGCGAAAAGGATACGCTGGGGATCTCCTCCCGGGATCTGGCAGAGGCAATACCCGGTTCCGTCTACTGTCCGGACTTTCATGAGCTGGCGGATCGCCTCCGCAGCGATGCAAGGGATGGAGACATGATCATCACCGTGGGCGCAGGGGATATCTGCAAAGTCGGCGAGATGCTGGTAAACGAAAAGTAAAGTATTAATACGACAATCGGTTTAAAATATATCATCAGCGCGAAACGGGGGACGTTTTGCGCTGATTCTCTATATCATATAACATGCATTATTAGCATGTTATAAAATTACAATTGGGAAAGTCCATGCAAAATTAGTATGGAAATAAGTGGAATATATCGTAAAATTCTGACCAAAGTACGGAAAATATTCTAAATTTACTGGACAAAAAGCGAGGAAAAGTGATAAAATAAGCAAAATCATGCTCTCGGAAAAGTGGAATGCTGAAACGAGAGAACCAAAGAGAATTGAGGTGTTGGGAATTGCGCCATTCCTTTTACGGCGGCATCCATCCTGACGATGGAAAACGGCTGGCTTCCTCCAGTCCCATTACGCCCCTGGCTGCCCCCGATCAGGTGATTATCCCCATGTCCATGCATATCGGCGCGGCCTGCACGCCCACGGTGCAGAAGGGTGATACCGTCAAGGTGGGGCAGATTATCGGCAGAAGCGATGCCTTTGTTTCCGTTCCCGTTCATGCCAGCGTGTCCGGAACGGTGGCAGCGGTGGAGCCCCGTCTCCATCCCAACGGACAGAAGGTGATGTCCGTTGTCATTGATAACGACCGGCAGGATACCATGGATGAAAGTGTCCGTTCCCATGTGGAGGAAGTGGAGGCAGACCCGAAATGTCTGCTGAATCTGATCAAGGAAAACGGTATTGTGGGTATGGGCGGTGCCACCTTCCCCACCCATGTGAAGCTTTCCAGCGCCATCGGCAAGGCGGATACCTTTATTATCAATGCGGCCGAATGTGAGCCTTATATCACCTCTGACCATCGGACGCTGCTGGAGCATCCCGACGAGGTGCTGGACGGGATTCGCTATGTTCTGCGGCTGCTGCAGCTGCCCAAGGCCATTCTGGCGGTGGAGGGCAATAAGCAGGATGCCATTGCCGGTCTGAAGGAAAAGCTGGCAGGTGCCGGGGATATCGAACTGCAGGTGCTGCGGGTTCGTTACCCGCAGGGTGCGGAAAAGCAGCTGATTCAGACCGTCACAGGTCGTCAGGTACCGCCCGGCGGTCTGCCTGCGGATGTGGGCTGTGTGGTGATGAATGCTTTTACCTGCTGGAGCGTGAATCGTATGGTCAAGACCGGCCTGCCCGCCGTGGAGCGGGTGGTCACGGTTTCCGGCCCGGGCATTGCCGCTCCCACCAACCTGCTGTGCCGGGTGGGGACTCCGGTAAAGGAACTGGTGGAGGCAGCAGGCGGCTTCTCCGGCGAAACGGACAAGGTACTGATGGGCGGCCCCATGATGGGCAGCGCCATCTTTGACCTGAGTGTGCCGGTGCTGCGCGGTACCAATGGTGTGCTGGTGTTTCTGGCAGACCAGAACCGGGCAAAGGAAAATCCCACCTGCATCCGCTGCGGGCGCTGTGTGGAGGCCTGCCCCATGCACCTGCAGCCCCTGTATCTGTATGCCTATGAACGGAAAAGCGATGTGGCCGGACTGAATCGGCTGAACGCGACAGACTGCATCGAATGCGGCTGCTGCGCCTATTCCTGCCCGGGCAGGCTGCAGCTGGTGCAGGCCATTCGCCATGCAAAGGCGCTGATCAAGAGCGCCGCACCGAAGAAATAAGGAGAAAGGATCACGCAAATGGATAACGAAAAAGCGGAGAGCCTGCTCTCCATATCCGCTTCCCCGCATATCCGCACGGATGAGGACACCCGCAGCATCATGCTGGATGTACTGATCGCGCTGGCACCGGCTCTGCTGGTGAGCGCGTATATGTTCGGCATCCGTGCCATTCTCAATACCCTGCTCAGCGTTCTGGGCTGCGTATTCTTTGAGTGGGGTTATCGGAAACTGATGAAAAAACCCGGTTCTGTCGGCGACCTGAGCGCTGCCGTTACCGGCGTGCTGCTGAGCTATGTGCTGCCGGTATCCATTCCATGGTGGATCATCCTCATCGGCGATGCTTTCGCCATCGTACTGGTCAAGCAGCTGTTCGGCGGTCTGGGCAAGAACTTCATGAACCCGGCACTGGCGGCCCGTGCCTTCCTGTTCTCCTGGCCCGCTGCCATGAGCAAGTGGGTAAAACCTCTCAGCTATACCGGCTTCTTCCGCGCCTCCATGGCGGACGCCGTCACAGGCGCTACGCCGCTGAGCTCCATGGCCAACGGTTTGCTGCCGGAGGGCACCTCCCTGATGGATACCTTCCTGGGCAATGTAGGCGGCTCCATGGGTGAGATCTCCGCCTTCGCGCTGCTGCTGGGCGGTATCTATCTGCTGATCCGGAAGGTGCTGAATCCCCGGATTCCCCTGAGCTTTCTGGCAGCCGTGGCAGTGCTGACCTTCCTGTTCCCGCTGAATGGCCAGCCCCGGTTCACATGGATGCTGTGGCAGCTTCTGTCCGGCGGTGTGATGCTGGGTGCCATCTTCATGGCAACAGACTACACCACCTCTCCCGTGAACCCCACCGCGCAGATCGTGTTCGGTGTGGGCTGCGGCGCATTGACCGTGTTTATCCGCTATTTCGGCTCCTATGCAGAGGGCGTCAGCTATGCCATCCTGATCATGAATGCGACGGTGTGGCTGCTGGACAAGGCCTTCCCCCGGAAGCGCTTCGGCGTGGTGAAGGAAAAGAAGGAGGCAGCGAAATGACAGAGAAAAAAGGATTCAAGCTGGACTGGGCTACTCTGAAGCTGGCGGTGATCCTCTTTGCGTTCAGCGCCGTGGTTGCGATTCTGCTGGGACTGACGAATCAGGTGACCTGCCAGCGCATCGCAGACAGCAATGCGGCAAAGACCCGGGCCGCCATGGCCGAGGTGCTGCAGGCGGACAGCTATGAGGAAGTGGCCTTCACCGATGATACCGGACTGGTGAAGAAGGTCTACCGTGCCGGAGATGCCGGTTTTGTGGTGATGGTAACGCCTTCCGGCTTCGGCGGCGATATCGAAATGGCAGTGGGCATGGATCCCGCCGGCAGCATCACCGGTCTGAGCATCATCTCCATGAGCGAAAGCTCCGGTCTGGGCGCAAATGCCAGCCGGGAAAGCTTCCGCGACCAGTTCAAGGGCCTGAGCGGCTCCGTGGCGCTCAGCAAGCAGGGCGGCGAGATCGATGCCCTCACCGGTGCCACCGTCACTTCCACGGCTGTGGTTCGCGGTGTCAATGCGGCGCTGGCTGCGGTCAGCGGTCTCAGGTAAGGAGGGGAAGCACGTGAATACCAGAAAACAGCTCAAGGAAGGGCTTATTACCAACAACCCGGTGCTGGTGCAGCTGCTGGGTATGTGTTCCACCATGGCCATCTCCACCACCCTGTTTAACGGCCTTGGCATGGGTATCTCCGTTATCATCATTCTGACCTGCTCCAATATCGTGATCTCTCTGGTTCGGAAGCTGATCCCCGATCAGATCCGCATCGCCTGCTATATCGTGATCGTGGCAGGTTTCGTGACCATCGTGGACCTGCTGATGCAGGCCTATCTGCCCAGCCTCTCCAAATCACTGGGCGTTTTTATCCCGCTGATCGTGGTAAACTGCATCATCCTTGCCCGTGCGGAAGCCTTTGCTTCCAAAAACAGCGTGGGTGCCAGCGCACTGGACGGAATCTTTCAGGGTCTTGGCTATACGCTGGTACTGGTGGTCATGAGCGTCATCCGTGAGCTGCTGGGCAACGGGACCTTCGGCGGCGGGCTGCTTGGCCCGGACAAGGCCGGCATTCGCATCATCCCGGAAGGCTACCCGGCCATGATGCTGATTCTGCCTGTAGGCGGCTTCCTGACGCTAAGCTGCCTGATCGCGCTGATGCAGTACATTCTGCGGAAGCGTGAGGAGAAGAAGGAGGAGAATAAATGAGCTTTTCCGGTATCGTTTCCATTGCGCTGGGCGCAATCCTGATCGAAAACTTCATTTTCTCCCAGTTCATGGGCATCTGCCCCTTCATGGGCGTGTCCAAGAAGATGGATACGGCGCTGGGTATGGGCATTGCCGTCACCTTCGTCATGGGCATTGCCAGCGTGTTCTGCTGGCTGGTGAATACCTTCCTGCTGGTGCCGCTGGGTCTGGATTTCATGCAGACCGTCACCTATATCCTGGTCATTGCCGCGCTGGTCCAGTTTGTGGAGATGTTCCTGAAAAAGTCCATCCCCTCCCTATATCAGGCGCTGGGCATCTACCTGCCGCTGATCACCACCAACTGCGCCGTGCTGGGCGTGGTGCTGCTGAACACCCAGAAGAACTACGGTTTTCTGGAAAGCGTGGTCTATGGCATCACCGGCGGTATCGGTTTTCTGGTTGCCATCCTGCTTTTTGCCTCCGTGCGTGAGCGGCTGGATCTGACTGCGGAATGCCCTAAGAGCTTTGAAGGATTCCCCATTGCGCTGATGTCTGCCGGTCTGCTGGCGCTGGCGTTTATGGGATTCTCCGGCCTGAAGGTCTTTTAAGGAGGAACGGACATGAATACAGTGTTGTTTGCGTTCTGTGTGCTGGGCGGACTGGGCGTTCTGTTCGGATTGGTGCTGGCCATTGCCTCCAAGGTCTTTCATGTGGATGAGGATCCCCGGATCGCACAGGTTACGGAGTGCCTGAACGGTGCCAACTGCGGTGCCTGCGGCTATGCAGGCTGCTCCGGCTATGCGGAAGCCATTGTAAAAGGCGAAGCCAAGATCGGGCTTTGCGCCCCTGCCGGTGCGGAGGGCGCCGCAAAGATCTCCGCCATTATGGGACAGGTTCCCGGGGAGTTTGTCCGTCAGGTCGCCTTTGTCAAGTGCAGCGGCGGCAGCCATGCCCATCTGAAATACACCTATAACGGTGTGAAGGACTGTGCGCTGGCTTCCTCCTCCATCGGCGGCGGCCCGCTGATGTGCGTCAGCGGCTGTCTGGGCTTCGGAAACTGCATCAAGGCCTGCCGCTTCGGTGCCATCAGCATCGTGGACGGTGTGGCCAAGGTGGATCATGAAAAGTGCCGTGGCTGCGGTGCCTGCGCGGAGGTCTGTCCCAAGAAGCTGATCACCGTGATCCCCTATCGGGCGGCGGCAACCGTTGCCTGCAACAATACGGATAAGGGCGGTATCACCCGCAAGGTCTGCGAAAGCGGCTGTCTGGGCTGCCACATCTGCGAAAAGATCTGCCCGCACAATGCGGTTCATATCATCGACAACCTTTCCGTCAAGGATTTCAGCAAGTGTCTGCGCTGCGGTGTCTGCGCGGAAAAGTGCCCCCGGAAGCTGATCTATTTCCCCGATGTGCTGATGGAGCAGGCAAAGAAGGTCAAGGAGGCCGACGCGCTGGAAGCAAAGAAGGCAGCAGAAGCCAAGGCTGCTGCGGAAGCGGCGAAAAAGGCCGCCGAAGAAAAAAAGGCCGCGGAAGAAGCGGAAAAACCGAAAGCATAAACGAAGCGAGGGAGCCGGTTCCGTGCCGACTCCCTCGTTTTTCATACCTCAAAGATTTCCGTGCGGAGATAGCCGCTGTCCAGCGTGATCAGTCCGTAGGTGGGCGGCCAGCCGCGGCCGATGCTGCCCGGATTAAAGAAGGTGATGCCGCCTTCCTGCTCCTGCGCGGGGATATGCGTGTGCCCGTACAGGCACAGGTCGGCATTTGCTTCCCGGGCAGCGAACCAGAGTCGATCCAAACCCAGCTTTACCTGCTGCCGGTGCCCGTGGGTGAGCAGCAGCGTTTTGCCCTCCAGTGTGAGAATGCGCGTTTCCTCCGGCCCGGGTGCGTCGCAGTTGCCGCGCACGCCGATGCACCTCAGCTGCGGGCAGCGGCGCTGCAATTTTTCCAGATCGGAATAGTGGTCGCCCAGATGCAGCACAAGGTCGGGTCTGACGCGCAGGACGGTTTCTTCCAGAATGTCCGTATTGCCATGGGAATCGGATACCACCAGAATATTCATAATCGGGAACCTCTCTCATATAATCGGAATAGGATGTGTGGGAAAAGGAGGGTGGCTATGGAACATGACGGGCTGAACGGAACGCTGCCGGGAGGCAGGACCCTGTCGGGTGAGGAACAGCAGAAGCTCAGAAATCTGGCAGAGACACAGGCAGGGCAGCGGGTTCGTTCCCTGCTGGGGGACGAAGCACGGCTGACCGATGCGATCCGCCGGGGCGATACCGCCGCGCTGCAGAAGGCCATGTCGGCAGTGATGCGGGACCCTGCCGGACGCAGTTTTCTGGAAAGTCTGAGCGGACTGATGGGGAAGCCATGAATGGACGAAATGGAGGCGAAGCTTTCCGCGTTCCTGTCTGATCCGGAAAGCATGGCAAGGCTGCGGGAACTGGCAGGAGCGCTGGGCGGCAGTATGACCGCAGGGGAGGGGACGGGCGGCTCCGTCCCCATGCCGGATCCGGGAATGGCGGCGCTGCTGGGGCGGGTCATGTCGGTTTACGGCGCTCCATCGGAGGCGGGAAAGCTGGCGGAAGCACTGAAACCGTGGCTGCAGCCTCAGCGGGCGGAACGACTGGAGAAAGCACTGCGGATGGCAAGGCTGCTCCGGGCCGCCCGCACCGTTCTTCCGGAGTTGGGTCTGAACGGAAGGAACGGTCATGTTTAACCGCTATCTGCAGATGCATCCCGAACCCGCACCTCCGCCTCCGCCCCTGCGGACGGAAGCGCCCGCACCGCTGCCCTTTCATCTGAATCTGCCCGGAAACCTGGACACCGGAGACCTGCTGGTGGCGGCGATTTTGCTGCTGCTCTGGATGGAGAAGCAGGACGAGGAGCTGCTGGTCATGCTGGCAGCCTATGTGGTACTTAGCCTGTAAAAGCTGCGGGCGGTGGAATCTCCACCGCCCGCTCGTTTATGAAGTTCCGGCTGTGAACAGACTGTCCGGCGGAGCGGCCAGATCTGCGGTTCCGGCGGTCATCCGATACACCAGCGTATCTCCGTCCCAACGCTCGGCGTATTCCAGCAGGCCGGTCTCGATGGAGAGGTAATACACCGTCAGGTATTCGCCCTCCGGCCGGGCAGCAGTCATGATCCGCCACTGACCCTCCCGCTGCACATAACCAGCCTCGATGATGGCTGCCGGGTCCAGCGCTAGAACATCCTCATAGGATGGCAGCATCTGCAGCGTATCTGCCAGCGCGGCGCTGCCGGGGGAATAGGTGAAAACCCGGTCGGCGCTGCCCTCATACCAGAGGCGAATCTGCTCCGAATCGCACAGAATGTGCCGCACAGCTCCGATTTCCGGCGTGACGGAAATGCGGGTCATACCGCCCTTCTGCCAGACCTGAACCTGCCATGTGCTGCTGCCGCCCTGCCAGAAGCGCTCCACCGTCAGTGAACGGGAATAGGCGTCCGGCTTGACCAGCGTGGCCAGTACGGCCTGCACTGTTTCCGGGGTGACGGCGGCCATGCTCAGACCCTCCGGTCGGCTGACGGAGCCTGCGGGGATGGAAGCGGTGGTTTCCGGCAGAATGACCGGTGCAGTGCTGCTGTCCAGCCAGCCAAAGAGGAAAACAAGCAGAAATACCGCCAGCACCAGCAGCAATGTAACGGTAATCAACCAGAATCTGCCGTTCCTTTTCATGTTAGTTCTCCTTGTGGGAATCGCCTTTTCCGGACGGCTTCTGCTCCTCATGGTGCTTGTGGCTGCCGGAATAGACCGAAGCGGCAATGATGCCGATGATGACGAAGGACAGTACCAGAATCAGGGCTTTCATCTCCCCGGAGGTGGTCAGCACCACGGCGGCAAGACCGAATACGGAACTGATGCAGTACAGCACGGCAACGGCCTGCTTCTGATTCAGTCCCATGTCAATGAGCCGATGGTGAACGTGTCCCCGATCGGCATGGAAGGGGCTCTGCCCCCGCAGAGTGCGGCGGATGATGGCAAAGCAGGTGTCGAACAGTGGCAGTGCCAGCACCAGAAACGGCAGAATAAAGGATACGATGGCGTAGGTCTTGAAAAGACCGATCACGGACATGGTGGAAAGCACATACCCAAGCAGCAGTGCACCGGTATCACCGGCGAAGATCTTTGCCGGGTTCAGATTGTAGGGCATGAATCCGATGCAGGCACCGGCCAGCGCTGCCATGACGACGGCCACATTGCCCTCGCTGACCAGCAGTGCGATTACCAGCATGGTGACGGAGCCAATGGCGCTGACGCCGACAGCCAGTCCGTCCAGACCATCGATCAGATTTACCGAATTGGTCACCAGTACGATCCACAGCAGCGTGATGGGAAGGCTGAGCCAGTCCAGCACCAGCCATTCGCTTTCCTGAAACAGGATCGGATTGGTGAAAACATGAATCTCAATGCCGTGCAGCACCGCGATGGCGGCTGCCGCCAGCTGCAGCAGAAGCTTGACCCACCACTGCAGAGGATGGATGTCATCCAGCGCACCGGTGAAGCAAATGACTACGCAGCCCAGCAGCATACCGCGGATCTGCCGATCCACCTCGCCGAACAGCAGCGTGCTGAGTACGAAACCAAGAAACATGGCAAGACCGCCCATGCGGGGGATGGGATGATCGTGCATCCGCCGCCCGTCCTTGGGGACATCAATGGCGCCCACCTTCTGCGCGAAGCGCTTCACCAGCGGGGTCGTGGCAAAACTCATCAGAAGTGCGGTTCCAAGAGAGGCCAGCACCAGCACCAGAAGGCGCATATCAATATTGTTGTTCATTCTTTTCTGTTATCTCCCGGCAGCACCGATCAGGGTTCTACGAAACCAACCTTTTTGTAGACTTTACGCATGGTGCGGGAAGCGGCTCTGGCGGCACGCTCCGCGCCGTCCCGGTAAACGGAGATCAGATAATCCTTGTTCTTCATCAGATCCTCGGCTCTCTCCCGGATGGGACGCAGCAGCTCCACAACGCTTTCGCCCACCTTCAGCTTGAAATCGCCGTAACCCTTACCGGCGAACTCGGCTTCGATCTCATACATGGTCAGGCCGGTGGCACAGGAATAAATCTGCATCAGATTGGCGACACCCGGCTTTTCGGCGGGTGCCCAGCGGACGCAGTTTTCCGTATCCGAATCGGTCTTGGCGCGCTTGAAGGAACGGAGAATGTCCTCCGGCTTCTGCATGATATAGATGCAGCCGCCCGGATCCTTGTCGGACTTGGACATCTTGTTTTCCGGGGTGGTCAGGCTCATGATCCGCGCACCGGTCTTGGGAATGAAAGGCTCCGGCAGGGTGAATACATCCCCGTAAATGCCGTTGAAGCGCTGGGCAATGTCCCGGCACAGCTCCACATGCTGCTTCTGATCCTCGCCCACCGGAACCAGATCGGACTGGTACAGCAGGATGTCCGCGGCCATGAGGGAGGGATAGGTAAACAGACCGGCGTTGATATTCTCCGCGTTTTTGGCGGATTTATCCTTGAACTGGGTCATGCGGCTCAGTTCGCCGAACATGGTATAGCAGTCCAGAATCCAGCCCAGCTGCGCGTGAGCGGGCACATGACTCTGAATAAACAGCGTGTTCTTCTGCGGATCCAGTCCGCAGGCAATGTACTGAGCCAGCTGGCTCAGTGCGCGGCGGCGCAGCTCTGCCGGATCCTGCCGCACGGTGATGGCGTGCATATCCACGATGCAGTAGTAGCAGTCATAGCTGTCGCTCAGCTCGACCCAGTTGCGGATCGCACCCATATAGGAACCCAGGGTCAGATCGCCGCTGGGCTGAATGCCGCTGAAAATGATCTTGCGCTTCTCGTCCATTTTTCTGTCTCCTTATATCAACCGTATGGAAATCATGCCTTTTCCGGCCGCAGCATGAGGCTGCTGGATAATTCTATTCAGCTTACCACAGAAAATCTGCGATTTCAAGATATTCCTGCTGTGATGCCGCAGGAACCGGGAAAAGCAGCTGCTTTCCCTTGACAGAGCGGGTGCAAGACGATAAAATATAGCATTCTTATCTATGAATATGGAGGCCGAAATGAAAAATCAGGCATGGTTCGACGAGATGGAGGCGCGGATTCCCAAAGGGGAGGTACGCACCCGCTTTGCGCCCAGCCCCACCGGATATATGCATGTGGGCGGCATTCGCACCGCTCTTTATACATGGCTCATTGCCCGCAAAAACGGCGGCAAGTTCCTGCTCCGCATTGAGGATACGGATCAGGGCCGCTTTGTGGAGGGCGCAACCGAAATCATCTATTCCTCCCTGCGCGATGCAGGACTGACATGGGATGAGGGCCCGGATATCGGCGGCCCGGTGGGTCCCTATGTGCAGACCCAGCGGCGGGACCTGTATCTGCCCTATGCAGAAAAGCTGGTGGAAAACGGTCATGCGTACCGCTGCTTCTGCGAGAAGGCCGCTTCTGAGGAGGATACCGGTGAGTTTGACCGGGCGGAGGATCCCTGCCGCAGTCTGACAAAGGAAGAGTCTGACCGGCGTGCCGCAGCGGGTGAGCCTTTCGTGATCCGGCAGCGCATCCCCAGGGAGGGCAGCACCACCTTCCACGATGAGATTTTCGGCGATATCACTGCCCCCAATGCGGATCTGGACGATCAGGTTCTGATGAAGCGGGACGGACTGCCCACCTATAACTTCGCCAATGTGATCGACGATCATCTGATGGGCATTACCCATGTGGTGCGCGGCACCGAGTATCTCAGCAGCACCCCCAAGTACAATCTGCTGTATGAAGGACTTGGCTGGGAAGTGCCCAGATACATTCATTGTTCTCCCGTCATGCGTGACGCACAGCACAAGCTGAGCAAGCGCCACGGCGACCCCACCTATGATGACCTGCTGAATCAGGGCTATCTGCGGGAAGCCATTCTGAACTATGTGGCACTGCTGGGCTGGAGTCCTGCCGGTGAGCGGGAGCTATTCACTTTGAGCGAGCTGGCGGAGGCCTTCGATCTGAAGGGCCTGAGCAAGTCTCCCGCCATCTTCGATACCGTGAAGCTGACCTATTTTAACAGCGCCTATATCCGAAATAAGACCCCGGAGGAGTTCCATGCGCTGGCAAAGCCCTACATTGAGCAGGCTGTCACCGGTATGGATACCGCACTGATCGCCTCTTTGCTGCAGCAGCGCTGCGAAAAGCTGTCCGACATTCCGGCACAGCTCACCTTCCTGGCACAACTGCCGGACTATGATCCGGAACTGTATGTGAATAAGAAGTCCAAGACCGATAAGGCCGTTTCCGTGGAGATGCTGCAGGCTGCGCTGCCTGTGGTGAAGGCGCTGGAAAGCTGGAATGCGGACACGGTGCATGACGCGCTGATGGGTCTTGCCGAACAGCTGCAGGTGAAGAACGCCAAGCTGCTTTGGCCGGTACGCATTGCCCTCAGCGGACAGGCCGTTACCCCCGGCGGTGCCGTGGAAATCTGCTGTCTGTTGGGCAAGGACGAGGCGGTTCGCCGTCTGGAGCGGGGTCTCAGTCGGCTGACCGCTGAGGTGTAAGAGTGAAACGCGCTGCAGCGCTGCTTCTGGCAGCACTGCTGACCCTGAGCCTCGGCGGCTGCGGTGAGCTTCTGCGGCCCGAACCCACGGCTGCCGCAGTGTCTCCCGTGCCCACGGATCCGCCTGCCACGGCGGAACCGGCACCCACAGCTGTCTCCACGCCGGAGCCGGCTGCGGCACCGACCCCGGTTATCACTGCGGCACCGACGGTGGAGCCGGAACCGGAGGAAGTTCTGGAGGTCACAGCAGGCGGTGTTACCCGCAGCTATGCAGCCAAAAGGACGAAGCTGGAGCTGCATCCCGGTGTTTTCTGCACCGTGCTGGTTCCGGTTCGCGAAATGTCGGCAGTGTATACCGAAAATGCCTGGCAGCTGCGCGGCAATGATCAGCCGGAGGACGGGTTTCTGGAGCTAAGCTATATTGCCGGAACCACAGCGGAGGAACTGCTGCCCGGGCTGATGGATGGGTATCTGGAGTTTACGGACATTGAGTTTTCCGATGTGGCCTCGATCGGGCAGCTCAGCGGTACCTTCGGCCATGTCAGCGCCACGGACGGCAGCATTCAGGCGGATGGCTGGGTGGTGGATACGGATGGCGGTGTGATTGCGCTGGTTCGGGTCTGCAGCCGGGAACAGGAAACGCGTGAACCGGGGAACCTGCTCAGCGCCGTGCTGGACAGCATTGAGCTGACCGATTGAAAAATCGCTGCAAAAATTTCTCAGCAATAAAAAACTTACCTCATGCCGAAACTAGCGGCATGAGGTGATTTTTTTGAAACGAAGAACCATGATCCGGCTTTTCAGCATCGGGATCGGCACACTGCTGGTGCTGGGCGGCCTTCTCTGGAAAAGCCGCATGGAGCGGGATGCGCTGCGCCGGCAGGTGGAAGCCGGTTATGCCCGTTCCTTTGCCGCGCTGTCCTCGGATGTGAGCCAGCTCCATACCGCACTGCAGAAATGTGCCTGTTCCTCCTCCTGCGCCCTCACAGGGGAAGCCTGCGGCGAGATCTGGGCAAAGAGCCAGTCGGCACAGGAAAATCTGGGAGAGCTTCCCTTTTCAGAGTGGCTGCTGGAAAAAACCGCCGGTTTTCTGGGAAGGGTGGGGGACTACGCGCAGACTATGACATTGCGCTGCAGTCAGGGCGGCCTCAGCGCGGCAGAACGGGAAACGCTGGCACAACTGGAATCGGCAGCAGGAGAGCTGTCTCAGCAGATCCTGAATCTGGAAGCGCGGCTGGAGGACGGTTCCATCAGCATGACCGCCGCAGAGAAGGCACTGGAGCCGGGAGTGGAGCTGCTGGGAGAGCAGATGGTGGCGCTGGAGGACAGCTTTCCCGAGCTGCCTACGCTGATCTATGACGGCCCCTACTCGGAAAGCGCCGTACTGGGCCCGGCCAGAATGCTGGAAGGACTGGAAGCGGTGACAGAGGAACAGGCGCTGCAGGCAGCGGCAGATTTTACCGGTCTTTCCGCGGAGAACTTTTCCGTGATCGGACGCAGCCAGAATGCGCTGAACTGCTATCTGCTTTCCACGGCGGATGGTATGACCACCCTGCGGGTGACAAAGCAGGGCGGTCTGGTGGTAGATCTGGTGATGAATCTGAGCGCGGGCGAGGAGAGGCTCAGTCCGGAGGAGGGCGTACAGCTGGCGGAGGATTTCCTGCGCGCAAAAGGCTACCGGAATATGCGCCGCAGCTATTGGACGCGGGAAAACGGCAGCGTGCTGGTAAATTTCGCATGGGAGCAGGACGGGGTCATCTGCTATCCCGATCTGGTGAAGGTGCGAGTCGATCTGACCGGCGGGCAGGTGATCGGCTATGAAGCGGCAGGGTATCTGATGAACCACCATCCCCGCAGCATTCCCGTGCCGGTTCCGGAGGAGACGGGCAGACAGGCGGTATGGAAGGAACTGACCATCCTTTCCTCTGCACTGGCCCTGATCCCCACTGGGGATAAGCAGGAGCGCTGCTGCTGGGAGTATCAATGCGAAACCCCGGCCGGGAACCACTGCATTGTCTATACAGATGCCCGAACCGGGGAGGAAGTCAAAATCCTGCTTCTGCTGGAGGATGAAAACGGCACGCTGACAGTCTGACTCAGGTGTTCCGTTCGTAGCGGAACATCCACTGCTGCAGGATGCCCGCACAGTCCGGGTAGCGTTCATCGGGGAAATGTCCGCCAAAGTGACTTTCCTCGATGCGCCTGACCCATACATCCCGGGGAAAGGCGCCCTTCCGCCCCAGACCGTAGAGCAGGATGCAGGCGGCAACCTTCGGCCCCACGCCGGGAATCATTCGCAGCAGCCGTTCCGCCTCCCGGTCATTCGCCTGCCGGAGCCGGACTTCCAGCGTCCCGTCCCGGAAAGCAGAAGCGGCAGCGGAAAGATACGGGGCCCGATATCCCAAACCCAGATCCCGCAGCGCTTCCGATCCACCACGGCAGATATCCTCCGGAGAGGGAAAGCCGCCGAAGGCCTGACAGAGCCTGCTGAGGCAGAGCTTGATGCGGGGGATGTTGTTGTTCTGACTGATGAGGAAGGAAACCACCGTCTCCCACAGCTCTTGCCTGAGAATCCGGATGCCCCGCCCCGCTTCCACAGCCTGCCGCAGCCAGTCCGATGTGTCTGCATCATCGGAAACAGCGCGGTAGATCGCTTCATAATCGCTGTCCAGATCCAGATAATCCCGCCACATGGGCAGATCCTCCGGCGCACACTCCAACGTCAGCTCCTCGCCGCGCTGCAGCAGGTGCAGCGTCTTTCCAAAGGCGGGAATCCGATATTCGTTTTCACCCAGCCGCTGCCAGCGGAAGCACTGTCCGCTGTCGGCGATCCGATCCGGGGAGCAGAAGGTCTCATGCAGAACAAAGGAACACATTTCGGTATCTGTGTTTTCCGGACTGTCGAACACTGCCATGGCAGAAGCCTCGTTTCTGTTTATCTGCGGCAGATTATAGCCGCGTCCGACCTGCTTGTCAACCGAAGGAAAAAAGCGTATAATACGAAAAAACCTTCGGAGGAAACAAAAATATGAGCATGGTTGTCGTGGGCAGCGTATTCGTAGACATAAAGGGATATCCGCTGGGGGCATATATCCCCGGCGGCCGCAATGCGGGCACAGTGGAAACGGTACATGGCGGCGTGGCCCGCAACATTGCGGAGGATATCGCCAATATGGGACTGCATCCGGTTTTTGTCAGTCTGGTGGACGACAACGGAACCGGCGCGGATGTGCTGGCGCGGCTGGAAGGCAAGATGGATGTGCGCTATGTGCGCCGCTGCGAATCGGGCATGGGTACATGGCTTGCGATATTCGATGAGCATGGCGATGTGACTGCCGCCATCTCCCGCCGTCCAGACCTGCGGCCGCTGGCCGATATTCTGGACGAAAACGGTGACGCCATATTTGCGGAGGCGGACTGTGTGCTGCTGGAGCTGGATCTGGAGCCGGAGGTGGTGCAGCGGGTCTACGCATTGGCAGAGCGGTATCACACCCCGGTGTACGCAGCCGTCAGCAACATGAGCATCGGGAAAGAACGGAAGGAGTATCTGCCGAAGACCGCCTGCTTTGTGTGCAATGAGCAGGAGGCGGGTATCCTGTTTGACGAGCCGGTGACAGGGGATCCGGAAGCGTATCTCCGACGCCATGTACAGGCGTGGAAACTGCCCGGCATGGTGGTGACGCTAGGCGAAAAGGGCGCGGTCTATGCCACCATCGGTGGCGAAAGCGGCCGCTGCGAAGCGCAGAAGGTGACGGTGAAGGATACCGGCGGTGCCGGAGACTCCTTCTTCGCGGGATTCTGCGTGGGACTTCATAAAGGCTTCGGCTGGGAAAAGGCCTGTCGTCTGGGTACCAGACTGGCGGCAACGGTAATCGTGACCCGGGAGAGCGTCTGCCCGCCGGGAATCGAACCGGAGGTCTGAAACGGGAAAGAAAAACGATTTCTGCGGCGGAAGCAGAGCAGGTGACACCATCGGGCATCGGAATGAGCCTGACTGCGGTTTTCCGCTTGACGCAGGGCAGGATTCTCTGTAGAATAATCCGACTACATAAAAACGAGGAACGAAAATGCACGCCTTTCATCAGGTCTTTTACAGCTTCATGCGGGCAGTGATTGCCCCTTATTTTTTCCTCAAAGGCTACCGATGGCAGAATTATTCGCCGAAAAGCAAAAACTATCTGGTGCTGACCAACCACAATACCAACTGGGATTTCTTCCTGTTCGGCCTGTGTCTGAGGCGGCAGATGTACTATGTGGCCTCTGAGCATATCTTCCGGCTGGGTTTTACCAGCAAAATTATACGCTTTCTGTCCGACCCAATCCCCAGGCGGAAGGGCGCTTCCGGCGATTCGGCGGTGGAGCTGATTCTGGAACGGCTGAAAAAAGGCTATAATGTGTGCATGATGGTGGAGGGCAACCGCTCCTTCACCGGAGAGACCGGCTGGATCAGTCCCCGCAATGCACAGCTTGTGCGGCAGAGCGGTGTGGGACTGCTGACCATGGCGATCCACGGCTGCTATTTTGTGAATCCCCGCTGGTCGAAGGAAGTACGCCGAGGCCCCAGCAGCGGCGGCGTGGTGCGGGAATACACCCCGGCGGAGATATCCCGCATGACGGATGAGGAGCTGACCGCTGCCATCCGGGGCGATCTGCACGTGGACGCATACGCGGACCAGCAGCGAAATCCCCGCCGCTATCGGGCAAAGAAACCGGCGGAAACGCTGGAAACCGCACTGTTCCTGTGTCCGGACTGCGGCGCTGTTTCCACGCTTTGCAGCGAGGGAGACCGGCTGCGCTGCACCGGCTGCGGCATGGAACTGGTATTTACGGATTACGGCTATTTCCAACGTCCGGACGGGACAGACCCGGAGTATCGGACCGTGCGGGACTGGGATCGCTGGCAGCAGGAAGCACTGCGGAAGCTGATCGGGGAAGCAAAAGAGAATGCGCCCCTGTTTGCTGACCGGGGACTGCGGCTGGGCCGGGTGGAGCCGGGGAAAGGCACCACACCGCTTCTTACCGGTACGCTGACCCTGTACCCGGAGAAGCTGGTGATTTCGGATGGGGAAAAGACAGAAGTGTTTCCCATCGGGGAGATTCAGAAGCTGTCCGTGGTGCTGATGGACACCATCCTGTTTACCACACCCTCCGGCTATTTCGAACTGAAACGGGGCAGCGCCTACAATGCAGTGAAGTATCTGGCAGCGGTGCGCCTGCTGCAGGGAAAAGCCTTCGTATCCTGAAAAAAACACACCGGGAGCGGTTTTTGAGCCGCTCCCGGAAATATTTATGCTTTTTTCTGCTTTTTCATGGTCAGAGAGATGCGCTTCTTTTTTTCATCCACAGCCAGAACCGTCACCTGCACATCATCGCCCACGGAGACCACCTCGGAGGGATGGCGCACAAAGCGGTCACACAGCTCACTGATGTGAACCAGTCCGTCCTGATGGACGCCGATATCCACGAAAGCACCGAAATCCGTTACATTGCGGACGGTTCCGGTCAGCTCCATGCCGGGAACCAGATCCTTCAGATCCAGCAAATCGGTGCGGAAAATAGGCTTGGGCAGACTGTCCCGCGGGTCGCGCCCCGGCTTCAGCAGCTCCTTTACCATGTCCCGCAGGGTGGGAATGCCCACACCGATCTGCTCTGCCAGCCTCGTTTCACCCTGCTGCTTCACCCGCTGGCTCAGCTCTCCAATCTGACCGGCCTTCACATCCTTCAATGTGTAGGAACAGGCCTCCAGCAGCTTTTCCGCCGCATCATAGCTTTCCGGGTGAACGCCGGTGTTGTCCAACACATTTTTGCTCTCCGGAACCCGCAGGAAACCGGCGGCCTGCTGGAACGCCTTGGGACCCAGACGGGGCACCTTCAAGACCTGCTTCCGGGTGGTGTAGATGCCGTTTTCCTCCCGGTAGGCCACTATATTTTTGGCGGCGGTGCTGTTCAGACCGGCTACGTGCTGCAGCAGGGAAGGAGAAGCGGTATTCAGATCCACACCTACCGCGTTCACGCAGTCCTCCACCACCGCGTCCAGACTTTCGTCCAGCCGCTTCTGAGGCATATCGTGCTGATACTGCCCCACGCCGATGGCCTTGGGGTCGATCTTCACCAGCTCCGCCAGCGGATCCTGCAGACGGCGGGCAATGGACACGGCGGAGCGCAGGTTCACATCATACTGGGGAAATTCCTCCGCCGCCAGCTTGCTGGCGGAATAGACGGAGGCACCCGCCTCGGAAACCACCATATAGCTGAGACCGGGGCATTCCTTCACAAGATCGCAGGTCAGCTGCTCCGTCTCCCGGGAGGCGGTGCCGTTGCCGATGGCGATGTGGGCGACCCCGTGCTTCCGCACCAGACCGGCCAGCGTTTTCAGCGCTTCTGCCCGCTGCCGCTCCCCGTGAGTGGGGTAGACCACCGCGGTGTCCAGCACCTTGCCGGTGCCGTCCACCACCGCGACCTTGCAGCCCATCCGATAACCCGGATCCAGACCCATGGTGACGAAGCCCTTCACCGGCGGCTGCATCAACAGCGGTTTCAGATTCAGCGCGAAGCTGCGGATGGCACCGTCCGCCGCCAGCTCGGTCAGGGCGGCACGCAGCTCCGTTTCCATGGCGGGTTTCAGCAGCCGGTCATATCCGTCGCTGACGGCGGCGCGGAGGAAGCTTTCCGCCTTGCTGCCGGGACGGATCAGCCGGTTTTCCAGCAGATTCAGGGCCAGCTCCCGGTCGACAGGCAGACTGACCTTCAGCCAGCCTTCCTTTTCACCCCGATTGACGGCCAGAATCTGATGCCCCTGCAGCCGGTTTACCGGCTGGTTGAAGGCATAATATAGACTGTAGACGCTGTCGCCCTCCTGCGCCTGTGCAGTCTCCATCCGGGCGCGGGTCTGCATCAGGCTTCGCAGCGCCTTCCGGTTTTCCGCATCATCGGAGACGGTCTCGGCCACGATATCGGATGCGCCCGCCAGCGCGTCTTCTATGGTGTTTACACCCTTGTCCGCATCCAGATAGCTTTTTGCCAGCGTTTCCGGGTCTGGCAGATTGCGGCCCTGCGCCATCAGCAGCTCTGCCAGCGGTTCCAGACCCTTTTCCCGGGCGATGGAAGCGCGGGTGCGACGCTTGGGCCGGTAAGGCCGATAGATGTCCTCCACCTCTGCCAGCGTGGCGGCATTCCGAATGGCAGCGGTCAGCTCCTCTGTCAGCTTGCCCTGCCCGTCGATGGCCTTCAATACCTCGTCCCGCCGCTCCTGCAGACTGCGGAGATATTTCAGCCGCTCCTCCAGCGTGCGGAGGCTGGTGTCATCCATGGCTCCGTGAGCCTCTTTCCGGTAACGGGCGATGAAGGGGATCGTGTTGCCCTCGTCCAGCAGGGCAATCACGTTCTGAACCGCCTGCAGCGGCTTATCCAGCTCTTTTGCGATGATTTCGGCAATTTCCATTATTCATCCGCTCCAATCTGACCGGCGACCTGATCCACCAGCCGTTTCAAAGCCAGAAAGCCGCTGCGGCTCATGACCACGCAGGCTTCCTCACTGACCACCGGCATGGAAACATCCGTCATGGTTCCGGTGGCTACACTCAGCTTGTGCTCCGAGTAAATATGGGCAAAGGAGAGGGAAATCTCTCCGGTCTTGTTATTGTTGGAAATGGAAACGGTATTGCAGTATACGGGTTTCATGGCAGAACCTTCTTTCGCAAAGATGATCTGATTATACCCAATCGGGGTGATGGACGCAAGAGAGAAAAAGCTTTGCCGGGAAAACCCCGACAAAGCCGAATGCGATATTAAAGTGTACTGCCGCGTACTGCTTCCCGCACCTGAGCGGAGAAATACAGACTGCCCAGCGCGGCGCAGATTCCATCCTTTCCGGCCTGACGCAGAACCCAGTCCGCTCCGGCTTCGATGGAATCAAATGCCTGTGCTTCCGCGCCGGTGTCGGTACGGAGCAGCGTCGCCAGCTCCTGCGGCTTCATGGCACGGGGGTTTGGCGGCTCCACGGCAGCAAATCCGGCAGCCAGCGGGCCAAGCAGACGGGCAATGCCATGCACGTCCTTGTCCGCCATCACACCCATCAGGAACCAGAGCTTTTTGCCGGGGAAGTGCGCTTTCAGGCTTTCCACCGTGGCCTCCATGCCCTGTGGGTTGTGACTGCCGTCCAGAATGAAAACCGGATCCCGCCGCAGCAGCTCAAAGCGGCCGGGCCAGCGGACGGATTTCAGACCGCTGACCACAGCTTCATCGGAAATCC
This sequence comes from Clostridiales bacterium UBA1774, assembly GCA_002314635.1. Lineage (GTDB taxonomy): Bacteria > Bacillota > Clostridia > Oscillospirales > Oscillospiraceae > UBA1774. Next base: position 53,699 of record DCGQ01000048.1, on the reverse strand, counting down.
GGTATCCTCGGGTGCGAAGCACCTCAATGGCGGTGATGGCCAGCGCGGCGTTTTTCGGCTGATAGGAGCCAACCAACGGCAGCGTCAGCTCCGGATAGCGGCCATAGGAGAAGCGCAGCGCGTCCAGCTCCTGTTCCAGCAGCGTCAACTGACTGAAATCCGGGAGGAACAGGCGGCAGCCCTGCTCCCGGCACTTTTCGGCGATCACGGCCTCCGCTTCCGGCTCGTTGCCATAGGAGATCACATCACAGCCGGACTTGATGATGCCGGACTTGACGGAGGCGATCTCGGCCACGGTCTTGCCCAGTACGGCGGTGTGATCCAGCGCAATGGCGCAAAGAACCGCAGCCTCCGGAGCGGGGATTACATTGGTGGCGTCCCACGCGCCGCCCATACCCACTTCCATGACGGCGATCTCACAGCCGCGGCGGACGAAGTACCAGAAGGCCAGCGCCGTTTCCAGCTCAAACTGGCTGGGCGCGTCCTCCATGCTGTCGGCTACCGGCTGAATGGCCTCTACAGCCTCGGCAAAATCCGCATCCGGGATATACTGCCCGTCCACCTGAATCCGCTCGTTCCAGCAGATCACATAGGGGGAGGTATACAGACCTACCCGATACCCGGCCTCCCGCAGCACGGAGGCAATGCAGGCAGATGTGCTGCCCTTGCCGTTGGTACCGGCCACATGGACATAGCGGAGCTTCCGCTCCGGGTGTCCCAGTCCGTCCAACAGGGCATGGATCCGGTCAAAGCCGGGCTTGAAGCCCTGAAAACGCTCCTGCGAGATATATTCAAGCGGGGTCATTGCCATTGGATGGAGCCTCCTTTTTCGGGTTTGGGCGGAGACCGATACGCGCAAGGAATCCGGTGCGGAGCAGAAGCCAAGTCAGAACCGCATCAATGACCAGCGTGACGGCAAACTGAATGCTGCGGGTCGTGAGAAAATAGGCAAGACTGGAAGCAAAGGTACCCTTGCTGTTGTAGACATAGGCCAGCGCACAGCTCTGATAGAGTACGGAGCCGAACAGCATGGGCGGAAGGTAGATCAGGGCGATGCGGGGCAGACTGATTTTTTTCGCGATAATCCAGCTCAGTACACCGGGCAGAACACCATAAAGGATCGGCGGCACGCAGAACAGCGGGTTATACCCGTAGCCGGAGAACAGGCAGCCAACCAGATCAGCCACAAAACCCACTGCACCGCCCGCAACAGGCCCGAACAGCATACCGGCGATCACGATCGGGATCGCTTCAATGGAGAACCGGGTGAAGGCGTTGGGCATGGGGATGATCAGACGGGCAAAAATGACCGACAGCGCAGCGAGCATGGCGCAGGTGGCCAGAACCTTCGTCTTTTTCAGATTGGACGCGGATTCGGCAAAGGTCATGCGGTTTTTCAAAATACACTCCTTCCAAAGTAGGTACGCACATCGCCCACCTGGTACAGGGAACCAAGAATGGCGATGACATCGTCACTGGCGGATTCCTGCAAAGCAGCCTCGATGGCTGCGGGAATGCTTTCAAATGCGGCCACATCCACGCCGCCGTGCTGCCGGATATCCTCCGCCAGCTCACCGGAGCTGAGCGCCCGGTAGGAGGGAGGCGTGACGGCAAAGAATTTCTTCGCATGGGGCAGGGCAATGTCGATGCCGGCGTTAAAATCCTTGTCGGCCAGAACGCCCAGAATGATGTTCAGCTTCTTGCCGGGGAACAGCAGGTCCATGGTCTCCATCAGCGCGGCGAAGCCCTGGGGGTTGTGAGCGCCGTCCACGATGACCACCGGGTCCTGCCTCAGCAGCTCCACGCGGCCGGGCCAGTGGGCCTTCAAAAGACCGCTGCGAAGCTGTTCCTCGCTGATTTGATAGCCGTGCTTCCGCAGCCGCTCCGTCACGGTGACGGCGGTACAGGCGTTGCGGACCTGATAGCAGCCCAGCAGGGAGATTTTCAGACCGTCATAGCCGCCGAAGTTAAAGGTGGTGCCGGTCACATCCATGTTCGTGACCTTGGCAAGCTCATTGGAGGAGCGGGTGTAGCTGGCGTGCTTTGCCACGCACTGGTTGTAGAATACGGTCTCCACCTCAAGAGACTGCCCGTAGACCACCACATCGCCCTTCTCTTTGATGATACCGGCCTTTTCTCCGGCGATCTTGGGCAGGGTATCACCCAGAAACTCCATGTGGTCGAAGCCGATGTTCACCATGGCGGAAACCACGCTGTCCTCGTCGGAGATGGAGTTGGTAGCGTCCAGCCGTCCGCCCATGCCCACCTCCAGCACCACGATATCGCACTTCGTTTCCTTGAACCAGCAGAAGCCCAGCGCGGTGATCAGCTCAAAAATGGTGGGACGGCGGCGGCCCTCCGCCATCACCAGCGGCACGGCTTCGGAAATGCGGGTGGTGATCTCTGCCAGCTTGTCATCCGGAATCTGCACGCCGTCCACCTGAATCCGCTCGTTGAAGCGCTGAATGAAGGGGGAGGTATACAGACCGGTGTGATACCCGGCCTCCCGCAGAATGGAAGCGAGGAATGCGGAGGTGGTGCCCTTGCCGTTGGTACCGGCTACATGGACATATTTGACGCCCTGATGGGGATTGCCCAGCTTTTCCAGCAGGGACTGCATCACATTTCTCTCATAAACGCCGCCCGGATTGGGTGTGCTGAGAATGTAATCCAAGGATTCCTGATAATTCATAAAAAAGCCTTCCTTACTGTGAGCGCGTACACGCAGACACAGCAGGAAGGCAAAATTACCCGGTTTGGGCAATCGACACAGCCATATTGTGCCAGCGGACGCGGCAGCGTGTCACAAACCCTTGCTTCTGCCGGGTTTTTCGTCCGCGGGCGACTTCCCATCCCTGCGGCACTTCATGCACACTGCCTACTCTGACAAGTTGATTTATTAGGGTAAAGATATTGTATCATGGTTTTGGGCGTTGTCAAGTGGGAGTTGTGAAAATGTGGGAGCGCAAATGTTGACAAGATCGGAATTGTGTATATACTGATATCAAGCATTGAAATACCGAAACAAAAATATTTTCAAGGAAAGGAGGAACAATGAGCAACACCATCACAAAGACCACCAGATTTTATCTGGACTACGATGAAAAAAATGCGGACGGTTTGAAATATTCCGACCTGTGCAAAATTCTATGGAAGTGTCAGGATGAAGTGCGTGCGGCGCTGAATGAGATGGTCAACGAATACCAGCTCTATGTGCGCCGCATGATAAACGAATATGACAATACTGGAAAGTGGCCAAAGAATGCAGAAATCAAGGAATGGTATGGCTGTTCTTTGCAGACACAGCTTTATCGGGTGGCGATGGTAAGGACGGTTTCCCTTGGCTCAGCTCCAGTTACGGCACTCGCCAATGCGAATCTGAGCAAATGGAACGGCAAATTCAAGGACTACATTTCGGGAAAAGACTCGCTTCCGTCTTTTAAGGGCAACCAACCGATACCGATTCCCAAAAAGTATATTAAACTTACTTCTGACAGCGGAACAGAGTATCTGGATATTTCGGTGATAGCAAAATCCTGCTCAAAAGAGCTGGGGTTGAAGGACGGGATTTTCGGGTTTCGTATCTTTTTCAGTCCGAAGGACACCGGGACGAAAGCGATTGTGGACAACTGCATCAGCGGCGCATATCAGCACAACGCCGGTTCTCTCTGCTATGACAAAAAGAAAAAGAAGTGGTATTTCAATCTGACCTATACGATGCCGAAAACGAAGAAGGAACTGGGCGGCGGGGTATGCGGTGTGGACCTCGGAATCGCCAATGTTGCCTACTGCGCGGTGTATAACAGCTTCCAAAGGCTTTGCATCAGCGGCGGTGAGATTCTGGAGTTTCGGCGCAGGGTGGAGCAGCGGCGCAGGGATATTCTCCGCAGCAGACCCTATGCAGGCGGCGGAAATGTGGGTCACGGTACGAAGAAGCGTGTGGAAGCGGCATATCTGACCGAGGAAAAGATAGCACATTTCCGGGACACGAAGAACAAACAGTATGCCAGAGCAATCGTGGATTTTGCGTTCAACAGCGGTTGCTGCGTGATTCAGATGGAGGATCTGAGCGGTATCTCCGGTGATGACAAGTTTCTGAAAGCGTGGACATACTATGACCTTCAACAGAAGATTCAGAATGCAGCCGATGAATACGGAATCACGGTTCTGAAAATCGAACCGGCGCACACCTCTCAACGGTGCAGTAAATGCGGCTGCATTTCCCCATTGAACCGACAGAAACAGGCGGATTTCGCCTGTGTGGAGTGCGGCTATCAAACCCATGCGGATTACAATGCCGCCCGGAACATTTCCACGCCGGGAATTGCTGAGATTATCAGAAGAGACATGGGTGCGAACCGGGAGCAAACATAATTCGTTCAGTGGGTTCGCGCGAAAAACAAAAATCGGTGGCTTCCCACCGAGGGGTGATTTCCCATCCCAAAGCCGAGAAGTACCTGTAAATCCTTTTTCCAAAGGTCTGACAACACTCGGCAAGGTCAGGCTGATACACAGTATTCCGTATCAGGTTTCAGCGCTTGAAAAAATGGAAGAAAAAGCGTAGTGCGTGTTATCTTTTCACTCACGCAATCCGCACGGGCGCATGAGATGAAAGATACGGCAAATATCTCGTCAGGGTGTCGGCAGAAACACGCAATCCGCACGGGCGCATGAGATGAAAGCCTGTGTCGGCGGGGCGCAAGTCTGCCGGAATAGACACGCAATCCGCACGGGCGCATGAGATGAAAGCCGCTGAGATTTGGACGCATGCGCGTAATCAAAACACGCAATCCGCACGGGCGCATGAGATGAAAGACCTGTCTGACGCTCATGTCAAACTCCTCTGCCACACGCAATCCGCACGGGCGCATGA
>DCGQ01000048.1:0-48717 GCA_002314635.1 Clostridiales bacterium UBA1774 | reverse complement strand
CCGCACGGGCGCATGAGATGAAAGCTTGCTGCAAGTCTTGCATGTGCAGGTAGCAGTACACGCAATCCGCACGGGCGCATATCGCGTCTTCTGTATGGCAGAATACATCCCTTACCGGGCATCACGGAGAAATCCGTGATGCCTGTTTTTGTCCTGCACATTGCTTTTTTACTTTCTCTCCGTTACAATGGAAATATCAAGGTAAAGGAGGCTCAATGAATATGACCCGTATAGAAAGAACCGGCGTGGTGGATGATTTCGGATTTCCCGTGCTGCGGAAGGTTGGTGAGCCGGATCCGGTGGTGCTGCCGGAGGAAAAGCCGGAAACGATGCGGGAGAAGTATGAACCGGCCCGGTTCATGCTGGAAGCCGCCTCCGGCGGCAAGAATACCCTGCTGTTTGACGATCTGGGTCGTCCCTCCGTGATGGTGAAGATCCCCATGTTCCGCTGGTCGGATGTGCTGCCCGGTGCGCCGGAGGAGCCCTGCTCCGCCTTTGTTGTGAACGGTAAGGTACTGGATTATATCTACATCAGCAAGTACATGAATGTGATCGAATACGGCAGAGCCTACAGCCTGCCCGGGCGGGACCCGGAGAACACGCTGAGCATCGACGAAGCCAGAGCCGCCTGCGCTGCCAAGGGCAAGGGCTGGCACCTGCTGACCAATGCGGAATGGTGTGCGCTGGGTCACTGGTGCGTCCGCAACGGCACCGTGCCCCGGGGCAACGCCTTCTTCGGCGGGGATGACCGCCGCCCGTGGGAGCGGGGGATTCTGTCCCAGCAGCACCGGGGTCTGGGACTGACGGACGAAATGCGTACCCTCACCGGCTCCGGACCGGACCGCTGGAACCATGACGCAGGGCCATGGGGCATCAGCGATCTGAATGCCAACGCATGGGACTGGGTTTCCGGCTTCCGCACGGTGGACGGCGAGATTCAGTTCATCCCGGACAACAACAGTGCATTGAATGTGGACGAAGGCCCGGACAGCAGCCTGTGGCGGGCAGTTCTGGCGGACGGGACGCTGGTGGAGCCGGGTACGCCCGGAACCCTGCGCTATGACGGCTGCCAGCCGGGAACGGATTCCCCGGCGGATATCGGTCTGCAGGGCGGCTACCGTATCAACGACAAGCTGATCAATAAAAACTATCTGGGTACGGAGCAGGACATTGCCCACCGGGCCTACGGCTGGAACTTCTTCTTCGATATCCCTGCTGCCGAGGGCATCACGCTGCCGCCCATCCTGTGGCAGCTTGGTGCCGTAAAAGCTCCCGGCGAATACCGGGATATGTCCACCTTCTTCCTCCGCAATTACGGGGAGCGGGTGTGCGCCCGGGGCGGAAGCTGGCTGAACAACAAGTTCGGCGGAATGTGGGACCTGTATCTGCGGGAGACCAGAGCCTTTATCTACCCGGATATCGGCTTCCGCGCCGCATATATCGACTGTGAGTGATTATTTCAGAAGGAAGCGGAATCATTGGAACTCAGACTAGACCGAAATAAGACCTATGCCATCGCGCTGGAGGGCGGCGGCGCCCGGGGTGCCTATGAAATCGGCGTCTGGCAGGCGCTGAACGAGGCGGGCATCCGCTATAACGCCGTATCCGGCACCAGCGTGGGCGCGTTGAACGGGGCGCTGATGTGCATGGGCAACCTGAAAAAAGCCGTGGAGGTATGGTCGGATATCCGGCTCAGCAACGTGATGGCGCTGGATTCCGCGGAGGAAACGGAGCTGGGCAAGCTGTTTCAGGGCCGCGCCGGACTGGGGGATGTGCAGCAACTGCTGCCCCAGCTCTCCGGCGTCATCCGGAACCGGGGACTGGATGTGGCACCGCTGCGTGCATGGGTGCGGGATGTTGTGGAGCCGGAGCTGATTCAGCAAAGTCCGGTGAGCCTCTATATCACCACCGTGTCCATCACCGACCGGAAGGGTCTGGAGCTGCGGCTCAACGGCATGGAGCAGGAGGAAATCTGGGATATGCTGTTGGCCTCCGCCTACCATCCCACCTTCAAACAGGAACCGCTGGGCGGCAAATACTATGCGGACGGCGGCTTTCTGGATACGCTGAATATCCATGTGCTGGTGGAAAATGGGTATACGGATATCATCGCCGTACATATGAACGGCTTCGGCAGAGAACGGCACTTCCGGCTCCCGGAAGGTGTCACCGTTACCCACATCCGTCCCGGGGCCGATCTGGGCGGTGCATTGAATTTCAGCGCGGAACAGGCGCGGCGGGATATGCACATCGGCTATCTGGATGCGCGGCGGGTGCTTTACGGCCTTTCCGGGCAGCGATACTATGTGGTGCGAAGCCTCAGTGAGCGCTTTGCGCTGAACTGGCTGCTGGATCGGGACAGGCCGGAGAAGCTGCGGGATTATCTGGAAAAGCAGCTGCCCGGTCAGGCAAAGAAGCTGAATGTGAAGGACGGGGACTACTACGAACTGATGCTGGCTCGGGCAGAACTGCTGGCTGCCGCAAAGGGACTGGAAACGCTGCGGGAGTGGGAGGACACAGACCTGCTGGAAGCGGTGGAAAGCCCGTCCTGACCCGTCAAAACTCACAAAACGAAGCGAATTTTTTGTGAAAAGCGGATAAAGACTTTCGTTAGAAAGTCTGGTAGAATAAACTGAATAGCTAATACCTGAACTGAATAACAGGAGGATATTTTCATGCTGACTGCAAAAGAGAATATGCGTCAGGCGATCATCGCCGGCGGCAAACCCGACCGCTTCGTCAACCAGTACGAAGCCATCAAGCTGATGTTCACCCCCATACTCATGCACAATGGCGGCGCACCCGCCCGCGGCATCGTCAACACCCTCAACGCCTGGGGCGTCACCATGTCCTGGCCTGAGAACGTGCCCGGCGCTTTCCCGGTGCATACTGCCGATAAGATCGTCATCAAGGATATCGAGCACTGGAAGGACTATGTGAAGGCTCCCGAGATCGAGTACACCGAGGAAGAGTGGGCCCAGTTCGGCGAGCAGTACGCTGCTGTCGATCATGACAAGGCATTTACCGCCTCCTTCTTTGCTCCCGGCCTGTTCGAGCAGGTGCATTACCTTTGCTCCATGACCGCTGCTCTGGAGTATTACCTGACCTATCCGGACGAGATTCAGGATCTGATCAAGTACCTGACCGAGTGGGAACTGAAGTGCGCCGAGAAGATCTGCAAGTACCTGAAGCCCGAAATCATGTTCCATCATGACGACTGGGGCTCCGGCACCAACTCCTTCCTGCGTCCCAGCATGTTCGAGGACTTCTTCCTTGACGCTTACAAGGAAATCTACGGCTATTACCACCAGCACGGCACCGAGTTCATCGTCCACCATTCCGACTCCTTCGGTGCCAACATCGTTGACACCATGATTGAAATGGGCATCGACGTCTGGCAGGGTGCCATGGAGATCAACAATATTCCCGAGCTGAACAAAAAGTATGCCGGCAAGATCGCCTTCATGGGCGACATCGACAACAAGTCCGTTGACTTTACCGAGTGGTCCGTGGAGAACAACCGCAAGGTCGTCCGCGCCTGCCTGGAACGCAATACCCCCAACGGTGTGATCCCCTGCATCGTGCAGGGCGGCCCCGGCAGCGTGTTCCCCGGCGTGTATGCCTCCCTGTGCGATGAGATCGATGCCTTCAACGCCGAGAAGTTCGGCCACAGCATCGAGGAGATCGCCAAGAACCGTCTGCCCCACGACATCATGTTCTGATTTTTCCGAAGTCCGGGAGGGGAATCCCTCCCGGCTTTTTATATCCATTCCCTGAAAACCATGAGAAAACACACAAAAACAGTATCTTTTTTCTTGCGATTCTTTTATACTGAGGAAAACGATACAAGAAAGGATGCGCTTTCATGGCTTCTAAATATCCGCATGTATTCGCTCCGTTTGAGATTCGGGGCGTTCTGTTCAAGAACCGTCTGGAGCAGGCCCCTCCCGGCTGTTTTTTCGCCGGGGATGACCGTGGCTTTGTGACGGAGAAATTCGTCCGCTACTTCCGCCAGTATGCCCGGGGCGGCGTGGCCGTCTGCAATGTGGGAAACTGTACCATTGACATTACCGAAAGCTGCGATGAGGCACGCCAGCTCCAGCTTTCCGACCCGGAGTGTGTCCAGCCATTGAAGCTGTTTGCGGAAATGTGCGAAGGCTACGGGGCACATGGTTCGCTGGAGCTGACCCACAACGGCAAGGACACTCCCTTTGAAAATGTGGGACACCCGGCCTACAGCGCGTCCTCCTTCATCACCAAGGCGGAGGAACGGCGCAGCCAGTTCCTGCATCGGGAACCCTATGCCACCATCGAGATGAGCCGGGAGAAAATCAGGGAGACCGTGCAGAAATACGCCCGCGCCGCTTCCTTCTGCAAGCAGGCCGGCATGAAGATCTGCATGATCCATGGCGCTCACGGCAACCTGATCGCCCAGTTCGCCAGTCCCTATTACAACCGCCGCACGGACGAGTACGGCGGCAGTCTGGAAAACCGCGCCCGCTTTGCCTGCGAGATTCTGGACGCGGTGCGGGAAGCGGTAGGGCCGAATTTCGTTATCGAATACCGGCTTTCCGCCGAGGAGTTCCACCCGGAACAGATGCATCTGGATGAGACGATTCGGTTCATCGGCTATATCAAGGATAAGATCGACATTCTCCATGTGTCCTCCGGCCTTCATGACCTGTGGGGCGAGCCGTATTATATGCGCTGGCTGATGACCAACTACACCATGGAGCAGCAGATCAATGTGGGCTTCTCCGAAGCCATCAAGAAGGCCTATCCGGACCTGATGGTCTGCGTGGTAGGCGCCATCAAGGACCCGGGACAGGCGGAGGAAATCATCGCCTCCGGCAAGGCGGATCTGGTAGCCATGAACCGTGCCCTTCACGCAGATTACGATATGCCGAAGAAGTATGCCGAGGGCCGGGAATGGGAGCATATGCCCTGTCTGCGCTGCTCCTGCTTCCGCATGGCCTCTCCGCATACGGCCAAGCTCTGCTCCGTGAATCCCATGTGGGGCCGTTACGAGGAGTATCCGGAGGGCGTTCTGCCGCCTGCGCTGCGGAAAAAGAAGGTTGCCGTCATCGGCGGCGGCCCCGCCGGTGTGGAGGCTACAAAGTGGCTGCTGCAACGGGGTCATGAGGTCACTTTGTACGAAAAGGAGAGCAGCATCGGCGGCCATATCCGGGATGCGGTTTCCGCCCCCTTCAAGACCGATCTGCGGCTCTACCTGCAGTATATGCGGGACTTTGCCGCCAACTGCGGCGCACGGGTGCTGCTGAATACCCCGGCCACCCCGGAGCTGCTGGCAGCGGAGCAATATGATGCCATCATTGCCGCCGTGGGAGCCGATCCCATCATGCCCCATGTGCCCGGCTGGGATAAACCCCATGTGTTCTGGGCACCGGAGGCGGAGAACGGCAGCGTACCCTGCGGCGAGCAGGTGGTCATCATCGGCGGTTCCAGCGTGGGAACCGAGGCCTCCATCAATCTGGGGATGCAGGGAAAGAAATGCACCGTGCTGGAAATGGCCAAGCGGGTAGATCTGATGCGGACCGGTGCGGAAAGTGACCTGCTGCGGATGTCCGAGGAGAACGGCGTGACCCGTATGCTGGGATGGAAGCTGACCGAAATCCGGGATCACTCCGTACTGGCGGAGAACGCGGACAGCGGCGAAGTGCGGGAGATTCCCGCCGATACCGTGCTGATGGCCGTGGGTATGAAACCCCGCCGCAGTCTGGCGCTGGAGTTTGCCCATCTCTGCCCGGAAACCAGCTTCTATATCATCGGCGACGCCAGCCAGTCCGGCGAGATCCGCGACGCGGTGTTCAATGCCTTTGAGGCTGTGCGCTACCTGTAAAAAACCGAATAAAAGCAGCTGCTCCACCGGAGACCCGGTGGAGCAGTTTTTCAGTTTTTCAGACTCTGCATCGGCGCGGGAATATACCCGCCCCGGTTGATCATCACGGCAGGGGAGACGCTGCTCACCGGCATTACCGGGCCGCCGCCCAGAAGGCCGCCGAAATTCAGTTCGTCGCCAACCTTGTATCCTACAGCGGGAATCACGCGGACGGCGGTGGTTTTCTGATTCACCATGCCGATGGCGGCTTCATCCGCGATGATGCCGGAAATGACCTCGGCACTGGTGTCACCGGGCAGCATGATCATGTCCAGACCCACGCTGCACACGGAGGTCATGGCTTCCAGCTTTTCAATGCACAGTGCGCCGCTGCGGGCGGCTGCCATCATCCCCGCGTCCTCGGAAACGGGGATAAACGCGCCGCTGAGTCCCCCCACGCGGCCGGAGGCCATTACGCCGCCCTTCTTCACCGCGTCATTCAGCAGGGCAAGGCAGGCCGTGGTGCCCGGGCCGCCGCACTGTTCCAGACCCATTTCCTCCAGAATGTGCGCCACACTGTCACCCACGGCGGGGGTGGGAGCCAGAGAAAGGTCGATGATGCCAAAAGGAACACCCAGCGCTTTGGAGGCCTCTGTGCCCACCAGCTGACCCATGCGGGTGATCTTGAAGGCGGTGCGCTTCACCGTGTCCGCCACCACCTGAATGGGCGCGTCCTTACCCAGACGGCGCAGGGTCGCCCGTACCACGCCGGGGCCGGAAACACCCACATTGATTACGCAGTCCGGTTCACCCAGACCGTGGAAGGCACCCGCCATGAAGGGATTGTCCTCCGGCGCGTTGCAAAGCACCACCAGCTTGGCGCAGCCGATGGATTGGCGCTCCGCCGTCATCCGTGCGGTCTCCTTCACCATCTGACCCAGCAGCCGCACCGCGTCCATGTTGATACCGGCCTTGGTGCTGCCCACATTGATGCTGGAGCAGAGAAGCTCGGTTTCGCTCATGGCCTCCGGAATGGAGCGGATCAGCGCTTCATCACCGGCAGAGTAACCCTTCTGCACCAGCGCACTGTAGCCGCCGACAAAGTTGACACCGATGGTTCTGGCGGCCCGGTCCAGCGTCCGGGCATAGCGTACCGGGTCGCCGCCGGACACACCGGCCAGAATGGCGGCAGGCGTGACAGAGACGCGCTTGTTGATGATGGGAATACCATAGGTGTGTTCGATGCTTTCGCCGGTGGCTACAAGCTTTTCCGCCTTGCGGCAGATCTTTTCATATACCTTATCGCAGGAGCGGTCAATATCACCGTCCGCGCAGTCGATCAGACTGATTCCCATGGTAATGGTACGGATGTCCAGACACTCGTCCTGAATCATCTGTACGGTTTCCATGATTTCTTCAATATTCAGCATAGTCTCTCCTTATATCCGGTGCATGGCGTTGAAAATGTCCTCGTGCATCACATGAGAAACCAGACCCTGACCGGCCAGCTTGTCCGCCACTGCCTGCCGGAAATCCTCAATGCTGACATTCAGCTTGTCAATGTCCGCCAGCATGACCATGGAGAAAATGTCACCCAGAACGGTCTGCGTCACATCCACAACGTTTGCATTTTTTTCGGCACAGACTCCGGATACCTTTGCCAGAATACCGACGGCATCATGGCCGACCACCGTGATCACAGCACGCATAATCTTGTCCTCCAAGCATATGTTATTGCGATACGATACCACATGACTTTCGTTTTGTAAAGAGAAGACTATTGACGGGAGCGGGGTTTTGAACTTATAATGATTCCAAAACCATTACATCGGAAAGGATGAATATTATGCTGGTTAAAGACTATCACGGCGAACCCATTTCCCGTCTGGGCATGGGCAATATGCGTCTCCCCACTGTGGGCACCGGTTTCGGCGCTCCCATCGACTATGAGAAGGCCGGGGAGATCATCGACTATGCCATGAAGCACGGCATCACCTATTTTGATACCGCTTATATCTATGCAGGCAGCGAAGCCTTCCTTGGCACCGTGTTTCCCAAGTATGACCGCAGCAAGTTCAAGATTGCCACCAAGTACATGGCCTCTGCCAATCCGGATTACAAGGCCGTCTTTGAGGAACAGCTGAAGCGTCTGAATACCGACTACATTGATTTCTATCTGCTGCACGGCATCATGACAGAGGAAACCGTCAAGTCCTATCTGGAGACCGGTGCTGTGGAGTATTTCATGGAGCAGAAGGAAAAGGGCAGAATCAAGAACCTTGGTTTCAGCTCTCATGCGCCCCTTCCGTTGCTGGAGAAGATGGCAGATCATCACAAGTGGGATTTCGCCCAGATCCAGCTGAACTATCTGGACTGGATCATGCAGGACGCCAAGGGTCAGTATGAAGCACTGACCAAGCGAGGCATTCCCGTGGTGGTCATGGAGCCTGTCCGCGGCGGCCGTCTTGCCTCTCTGACGCCGGAAATCGACGCGATGCTGAAGGCTGCCCATCCCGATTGGTCTATCGCCTCTTGGGCCTTCCGCTGGCTGTGCCGTCTGGACAATGTGCAGGTCATTCTCAGCGGCATGAGCACGATGGAGCAGATCGAGGACAATGTGGCTACCTTTGACAATATGGAGCCTCTCAGTGATGCGGACGCCGCTCTGCTGGAGCAGGCTGCCGACCAGTTCCGCAACTCCATCAGCGTGCCCTGCACCGGCTGCCGCTATTGCTGCGACGACTGCCCCATGCAGATCGACATTCCCAAGGTGATGGCTGCCTACAACCGCGTAAAGCTGGACGGCATGATGGGCATGATGGCGCTGGGTCAGCTGAATCCCGGCCCCGCTGCCTGTGTGGGCTGCGGCTCCTGCCAGTCCCACTGCCCGCAGGGAATCCAGGTTCCCAAGATCATGACCGAGCTTGCGGACATGATGAAACCCCGGAAAAGACCCTGAGAGATAAAAACGCTCCGGAACCCAAGGGTTCCGGAGCGTTTTTTATGAGGAATGAGGATTTCAGGACTTTTTCTTTTTTCCGGAAAGCTTGCCGGACAGGGCGTAGAGCCCGTCTCCGGCCTTTCGCCACAGCACCGGGATTCCCCGGTACAGCAGCTTCCGCAGCCGGAGCCAGCCGAATATCAGACCGGCAATGGCACACAGCGCGGGGAATACCAGCAGCGCCAGCGTGACAGCCAGCAGCAGCGCACACCAGTCCTCGTAATAGCGGGCGGCATTTTCCCACCAGGGGAGCGCCACACCGCTTGTCACCGCGCCGCGGGTGCCGAAGCTGCGGATCAGCTTCATGGAACCGGACAGGTCATAGCGTCCGGTGTTCTTCAGCAGCAGACCGTTTCCGATGCTGAGTCCGTCCTTCAGAAGCTGTTCTGCAAACCCGTTCACCGGCTCCGGAAGAACTGCCTCGTAACAGGTGATGGCGGTATCACCCAGCTCCTGCCATGCAGTCCAGCTCAGGTAGATGACCGGACTGTCGGCCTGATACTGTTTCGTTGCGGCGTCGTCTTCACGGGCCACCACACCGGCGATTACGAAGGGTTTCCCGCCGATGCTGACCTCCATGCCCTGCAGGTCGCTGCTGCCGTACAGCAGCCATGCCAGATCTTCGTCCAGCACCACCAGATCGGTATTCAGATCGTTCTGCTGCAGATAGCACCCGCTGAGCAGGTTCAGCGGATGGAAATCAAAGTAGCTGCCGCCCACGGCCACCGCCGCTGCCGAGATGGAGCTGCGCTCGGAACTGACGGTGACGGAGCCCACATGGCTCCATGTATCCAGATAGGGTACGGTGATCTCTGCCTCCGCCAGCTTCTGGTCTGTTTTTTCCCGGAAAGCGTAGATACTGTCCAGCGTCAGACCATCCGAAGCATTCAGAAAGCAGCTATATTGGCTAAATGGCGTTTCGCCGTCACCGGCCCAGCGCTCGGCCACCCGTTGGCCGGGAAGCTGTCTGCTCAGGCCGCGGCGGATGAGCAGACAGACCACTGCCAGCACAAGGCAGATGCCGCAGCGCAGCAGCAGAGATAATAGCGTTTTCTTCTTCATGCGTTATGCGTTGTTGTCGGCCAGCCGCACCTGATCCCCGGAAGCAATGGGCGCATTGCCGCTGGTATTGATGATGACGCTTTCGTAGCCTTCCAGCGCACCGGAGATGGCGGAATACTGGTCATCGGCAGAGACCACTTCCACATCCACACGGGAAGCGTAGTAGCGGTTGCCCAGCGGACTGTTCTTGGCGGTAATGATGAGAATGAAGCTGCCCTTGCTGTCGCTGCGGAGGGCACTGTTGGGAACTACCATGTCATAGGTTGCATTTTTATCGCCCACACTGAGGGTCAGCGTGCTGCCGGCGGTCACATCGCCGGTAAGACTGAAGGTGAGCCGTTTGCTGGACTGGGGATTCTGCGGGTCGGTCACGATGGAGATCAGCTCCGCGTTGATCTGGCTGCCCCAGTAGAAGTTGGACACCGTGCTGGTGTCACCTACATGGAGCCGGCGGGCCTGTTCGTTGGTTACGGAGAAGCTCAGCGTATAACCCAGATCCGGAACCTCAATGGTGGCCAGCACGGCAGCGGCCTCTGCCTTGTAACCGGCGCTGACGCTGATGGATTTGACAATGCCGGAGACCTTGGCCAGAACCTCGGTGCCCCCGTCAGCCTGACTCAGCTCCTCGATCAGAGCCTTCTGCCTGTCAATGGCGTCAAGCTGTTCCTTTCGGTCCATGGCTTCCAGCTGCTGGGATTTGTTGTCCGCCAGCTTCTGCTGTTCCAGACTGAAAACCAGATCCTCCAGCGATTCGGCGCAGCTTTCCACTCTGGCCTGAGCCGTTTCCAGTGCATCTTCCCGGCTGCTGCGAAGGGACTTTTCCGCTTCTCTGGCGGCTTCCAGCTCATTGGCGGCCGTGTTCAGACGGGTATCTGCTTCGTTCAGCGCGGTGTTCGCTTCGTTCAGCGCCTCATTGGCTTCTGCCAGCACGTCCTCCGCCGTTTCTTCGGCGGCGGTAAGGTCATCCAGCGCCTTCTGTGCGGTTTTCAGCTCTGCGGCGGCGGCATCGACTTCCTTCTGGGCGGCGTCCACTTTTTTCTGAGCGTTGACATAGGCGGTATTCTGCTGATTATTTTCCCAATAGGTACTGTAGGCATCGGCGTATCTGTTTTCCGCGCTGGAAAGCCTGCTCTGAGCACTGGCAATGTCGGCCTCTGCAGTTTTATAGGCACTGTAGGCTTCCGCCAATGCGCTTCCGCTGTTCAGCTCCGCTGCGGCAGGGAGATAGATGTTCCGGTTGGCATCCTGATAGGTGCGGAGAGCGGGTACGTCAGCCAATGCGGTGTCAACGCAGCTCTGCAGCTGGGCTTCCTGCTCCGGCGTCAGCACATCCGAGGCACTGAGACCCTGTTCATTGCGATAAGCGGTTTCCGCGGAGGCGGTCAGCTCGTCCCGGATGCTGTTCCACTGGGTCTCCATCATGGTGTCTGCATAGGAAACCAGTGCGGCATAATCGCTGCCGTAAAGAACCTTGGCGGTTTCATAGGCGGTTTTGCAGTCCGTCAGCGCCTGCTGCGCCTCCAGAACGGCATCCTGCGCGTCGCTGACAGCACTGTAATCGGAGCTGCCGCCCATATACTGATCCCGAAGCTCCTTGCAGTTCTGGAGAATCTCGTTCTTTTCCGTATAAACGGCGTTTTTTTCCTTGACCAGCGCGGAGGCAGGCTTCATGGCTTCCTTTGCGGCCTTTACTTCGGCTTCCTTCTGGCGAACCAGCGCCTGTGCATCCTTGACGGCCTGCTTCAGCGCGGCAATGGCGTCATCGCTGGCTGCTTCGGTGTTCAGCTCGGCCTGCGCCTCCTGAAGTGCGGCTTCTTTTTCCGCTACGGCTGCCTGTGCCTCCGCCAGCTTCAAGGCGTATTCTCCGCCTTCCTCTGCGGAAGCTTCCAGCTCCTGCAGAGCGGTCTGGGCCTCGGTCAGCTCCTTGCGGGATTTCTCGATCTGACGGTTTTCCCGGGCGTAATCGGCAGTGCTGGCATTGATCAGAGAAATCTGGTACTGTTTTTCCAGACTGGCCAGCGTTTCCTTTGCGGCCTCCAGCTCGCTGCTGTCTCCGCGTTCCAGCGTAAACAGCACATCACCGGCGTGTACTTCGTCGCCGCTGCGAACAGCAACGCTCTGCACCTTCCGGGTCTGGTCAATGGTCACATCATAGTTTTCCCGGGCGACCACAGTGCCGGAACCGCGGATCTTGGTGGTGATGGTGCCGGAGGTGACATACTGCGTGGTGACCTCCGGGAGAGAACGGTTCATAATTGTGTTGCTGAAAAAGGTCAGGACCAGCAGGATCACCAGAAAAATGATGGCGGCATCCTTGATCCAACCTCTTTTTTTCTTCTTTTCTTCCATCAAATGTTACCCCTTAATACTACCGGCATGTGTGATGCCCTCCATCAGATAATTCTCTCCGGCAAGGAAGATGAGGAGGGACGGGAACATATAAACCGTGGCCATGGCGAAGGCCAGACCGATCTCGCCGGAGTTGATCGTGCTCAGATAGACGCTGAGCGGCTGCATTTCCGCGTCCGCCAGCAGAACCAGCGGCTGCTCCACCATATTCCAGTAGTCGATGAACACCAGAATCGCGATGGAACACAGGGCGCTGCGGCACTGAGGCAGACAAATCTTTGTGAAGATCTGCCATTCACCCGCACCGTCGATTTTGGCGGCTTCGATCAGCGCATAGGGAATCCGGCGCATATATTTGGTCAGCAGGAATACGCTGAAGGGTGCGAACATACCCGGCAGAATGATGCTCCAACGGGTGTTCAGCAGTCCCAGCTTTTCACTGACCAGATAATTTGGCACCAGCGTGACCTGATAGGGCATCAGCATCAGGATCACATAAAAGAAAAAGATGATGCTGCGTACCTTGCCCCGCCAGCGGGTGAAGCTGTAGGCCGCCACGGCAGCAACGGCCACCTGCAGAAAGACGATCGGCACGGTAAGGATCACGCTGTTCCAGAATTTCACCAGATATTCGGGACTGCGGACCAGACCGGTGATGTACTGGCTCATCGTCACCTTATCCGGCAGAAATTTCAGGTTCACCTTTTCGGAAACATAACCGCCGGAGGTGGAGGAGAAGATCATACCGTAGTTGGAATTGATCTCCGACTCGGTCATAAAGGAATTGGTGATGGTCAGAACCGTGGGGACGAGGAACATCAGGGCGAAAATGCCGCTGAGAACGAACATGAAACCCCGGCTGAAATAGCGCTTTTTCTTCATCCTTCCACATCCTTTCCGAACCAGTTTTCAATGGCAAACAGGGCGGCGATCAGCAGGATCATCACCAGTGCCATCAGAATTGCCGCAGCGGAAAGCTTCTGATAATCCATGGAATTAAACATGTTGTTCATGAAGTGCTGCAGCGTATACAGACTGGAATAGGGGTAATTCCCTGCCAGCAGATACACTTCCCGGAAGATCTTGAAGGAGTTGATCAGACTCAGAATCGTGACGAACAGCACCGTGGGACTGAGATAGCGGAGCTTGATGGCCCAGAACTTGTACCATTCGGAGGCTCCCTCCACATCCGCATATTCCAGAAGCGCCTTGGGGATGTTGTTCAGACCTGCCATAAACAGGATCATGTTGTACCCAAGGTTCTTCCAGAGAAACAGCAGGACCACCACAAGAGGCGCATAGTCGGAATTGAGCCAGTCCACTCCGGTGCCGCCCAGCGCGGTGATCCATGCGTTCACAGTTCCGTTATTGCTGAACATCACCTGCCAGATCAGCACCACCGAGGCCACCGGTACCATCATGGGACTGAGGAAGAAGGAGCGGAAGGCGCTTTTCAGCGGGATCCGGCTTTCCAGCATCAGCGCCATGACGATGGCCAGAATGACGCTCAGAGGAACCGCCATGGCGGAGAAGGTCAGGGTGTTCTTCGCCGCCATGCGGAAGGCCTGATTGGCGATCAGCCTTTTGAAATTTTCCAGTCCTACAAAGGCGTCGCTGCCCATGCCCGCAGTCAGCGCGTAGCGAACCACCACCACAAAGGGGGCGATGAAGAACACGCAGACGCCCAGAAAACTGGGAGAGAGGAAGCACAGGCTGCGGAGGAAATCCGGGAATCTTCCCTTCCGCCGCCGTGCGATATGCTTATTTCTGTTCGCCAACATAGATGGTCATTTTGCTCTGCAGGAGCTTGCCCACTTCATCGGCGGACTTCTGACCGGCGAAGAAGGCTTCGCAGTCTGCTGTGATCAGGTTCATCAGTTCTTCGTCGTAGTTGTAGACCTTGTCCACGGAGGTGAGCATATCCACCACCTCGGCGGCTTCTTCCTCAGTCAAGGCGTAGATCTCGACCTCATAGCCGCCCCAGCCCCAGGTGCCGCGGCTCTGCTCGATTTTGTTGCCGTTTTCGTCCAGAACGAAGTTGCCTTCCCAGTCGGTCTCATAGTAGGGCGTGGTGGCTTCCTTCACACGCTCGGCCAGCGCATCGGAGTTGGTGGGGAAGGACCAGGTGTTGCTCAGCTGATAATCCTTGGTGAACATGGTGCGGACGAACTGCCATGCAATGTCCTTGTTAGAACATTTGGCACTGATGGCATAGCCGCTTTCGTTGAAGTTCATAGCGGAACCCACGCCGTCGGAGGTGGGGAAGCCGATGTAGGTGGCATTGCCGCCGAAGATGGCATTGATATACTGGATGGTGTCGAAATCGTAGAACCACTGCAGCAGCAGCATCTGCTGACCGTTGGCAATGCGGGCATACTCGCTGCTGGAATCATCGTAGCTGTAGTTGTTCCAGTCATACTCCTTGGGGAACATGGCGGAGAACTCCAGCGCTTCCGCGAACAGACCGGTGTCGAAGCTGCATTTGCCGGTGTCCCAGTCCACCAGCTTGTCCAGCTCCATGCACAGCGCGTAGTTCAGAACCTCACTCTGGGTCGTGGTCTCATCAAAGGGGGTGCAGCCTTCGGGCATATAGCTGAGGGCGGTTTTCAGGTCTTTCAGCGTCCAGCCCGGGGTATCGCCCACGATGCTGGCAGCGCCCACGGCGGTGATCACATTGAAGCTGGAGGCGGTGCGGTACAGCTTGCCGCCCACGCTGAGGGCCTCAACCACATTAGGCAGGAGCTTTCCGTTCAGTTCGCTGTCGGCGGCGAGATAGGGCGTCAGATCCTCCAGCAGACCCTTGGAGGCGATCTTGGAGTAGGGCAGACCGTTCAGGTCAATGATGTCGGGCACATTGCCTGCCATGATTTCGGCGGTCAGCTTGGTCAGACCGGCGGAGTAATCCTCCTCGGTGTTGTACTCGGAGTAGTCCAGCACTTCAATGCGGTAATCCGGACTGGTGCGGTTGAACTTCACGATGGATTCCTGCATATCGTAATCCAGATACTGGGTGGCAAAAGTCAGAACGGTTTTCTGTGCCACGCTGGAGGCGGGAACCTTGCTCAGGAGGATCAGCGTGCTGGTGGCATTCTCATAATTAGAATCCCATTCGCTTTCCACCAGTGCGATGCGCCCGTCGCTGAGCATACAGGCGCTGCCGGTATTGTTGGGGTTCACATCGCTGTTGATCCAGTTCAGAACCTTTTCGGATTCGCCGCTGCTGAGCTTGTAGCCCATCAGGTTGGAGCCGTTGGTGTAATACAGGTCGTAGTCGCCGGTGCCGGGGATGGCGTTATACATATTGTTGACGGAATGCGCGTTCTCAAAGTCCGGGGTCAGGGTGGCAGAATCCAGCGAGGTCATCATCTGGCCGTCGTTGCCGTAGTAGGTGATGAGAATTTTATCGCCAAGCAGGAACATATCGTTCAGCCAGAAGTAACCGTCGGGATCGTTCATTTTTTCCTCAAAGGACTTGGTGGCCAGCATGGCACCGGTCTTATCCAGCTTGTAGAGGGCGCTGTCGCTGTTGAGGATGATGTTGCCTTCTTTGTCCATGATGATCTTATAGGCGCTGAAATAGGAACCGGCAGCCTCGGCGGCCTCTGCTGCGGCATCCAGAGAGATGCGGCTCAGCTCACTGCCGTCCTGTCCCAGCGTGCGGACATAATAGTGCTGCTCGTTGGTCATGTACTGCTCATAATAGCCCAGATTCCACCATTCCTCGGAGTACATCTCCGGCTCATCGGGGCCGGTATACATATTGATATACACGCAGTCCAGACTGAGGATGCTGCCGTCGGCAGCAACGGAGAAATTCTGGTTGTAGGCGCTGCACTGAACCTTGCCGTCCTCCGTGGATTCCATGGGCGCTTCCATAGGCTGATAGTTCGCAAGCTTGGCAGTGGTGCCGTCCAGACCCAACCAGTAGAAGATGGTGCCGTACTGGTCATACATGCCCTTTTCTTCCTCGGGGGTTCCCTCGGGGGCGTTGTTGCCGATGATGCCGTAGGAGCTGATCAGGAACCGGTCTCCGGCGGCGTAGAGCTGGTTGACATAGTTGGTAAGCTCACCGGTGAGGGGGATGTATTCGGGGATGTAAATGTAGGTATCCGGTGCGGGCGTGGCGGAGGAGCCGGAGTCGGTCTTGCCGGAGCTGCTGCCGCCGTTATCCTTGCTGCCGCTGTTGCCGCCGCTGTTATTGTTGTCGGTTTTGCCGGTACAGGCTGCCAGACTCAGGCACAGGACCAGAGCCAGCAGGAGTGCGAGAATGCGTTTGCGCTTCATAAAAGATACCTCCAGTTTTGAATGACAGATTGAATGATGGACTGCTGAATGGGAAAGACGCAGGGCTTACGCTTGGAGAGACGCTGAAATTTGCGGATAGTTCCCGTATTTCTGAAATTTTACTGAAAAAACGGAGAATTTCTGCGGTTGACTTTTGCACCGGGTCAGCATATGATGAAGGACACCGAAGCGATTCGGAATATTGGAATTAACGGAGGGAATGACCAATGAACAAGTATGCCGGAACCAAAACGGAACAGAACCTGAAGGCTGCACTGGCTGGTGAATCCGAAGCCCGGAATAAATACAGCTGGTTTGCTTCCACCGCCAAGAAGGAAGGATATGAGCAGATTTCTGCCCTGTTCCTCAAAACGGCTGACAATGAAAAGGAACATGCCAAGCTCTGGTTCAAGGAACTGGACGGCATCGGCGATACCGCACAGAATCTGGCTGCTGCCGCTGCCGGTGAGAACTACGAATGGACCGATATGTACGAAGGCTTTGCCAAGGATGCGGACGAGGAAGGCTTCCACGAGCTGGCAGTCAAGTTCCGCGCCGTTGCCGCCATTGAGAAGCATCACGAGGAGCGCTACCGCGCCCTTCTGAAAAATGTGGAGACCGCCAAGGTTTTCGAGAAGAGCGAAGTGAAGGTGTGGGAGTGCCGCAACTGCGGTCACATCTGCATCGGCACCAAGGCTCCCGCCGTCTGCCCCGTCTGCGCCCATCCGCAGGCTTATTTCGAGCTGAACGCCGAAAATTACTGAGCCGTTTTGCTTATTTCTGCCGGGTTCCGAGGAACCCGGCAGTTTCTTTGTAATCAGTATGCGGTGATGTACTTCTGGACTTCCCACGCGCTGACGCGGGTGCGGTATTCCTCCCACTCGGCACGCTTGCCGTTCAGATACTGGGTGTAGACATGCTCACCCAGTGTCTGCCGAATCAGCGGGTCAGCCTGATATTCTACGATGGCTTCCTTCAGGCTGCCGGGAAGATTGCAGATGCCCCGGTTTTCCCGTTCCACGGGATCCATGCCGTAGATATCCTCGGCCACCTCGTCGGGAGCCTCCAGCTTGTTTTCCACACCGTCCAGACCGGCGGCGAGACACAGAGCCAGACACAGATAGGGGTTGGAGCTGGGGTCAGGACTGCGAAGCTCCACGCGGGTGCTCTGGCCGCGGGCGGCAGGCACGCGAACCAGTGCGCTGCGGTTCTGGGTGCTCCACGCCAGATAGCAGGGCGCTTCAAAGCCGGGCACCAGACGCTTGTAGGAGTTGACCAGCGGATTCAGCACGGCGCACATACCGGGTACATGCTTCAGCAGACCGGCAATGAAGTGCCGCGCCGTGTCGGAGAGCTGCTGGGGCGCATCGGGATCGTAGAACACATTCTTGCCGTCCCGGAACAGAGACATGTTGATATGCATACCGCTGCCTGCCGCACCGAAGATGGGCTTGGGCATGAAGGTGGCATGGAATCCGTTCTGGCTGGCAACGGTCTTGACCGCCAGCTTGAAGGAGAGAATGTTATCCGCTGCGCGGAGTGCCTCTGCGTATTTGAAGTCGATCTCATGCTGGCCGTGGCCGCATTCGTGGTGGCTGGCCTCGATCTCGAAACCCATGTCCTCCAGCGTCAGGCAGATCTGGCTGCGGGTGCGCTCCCCGTTGTCCAGCGGACCCATGTCGAAATAGGCGGCCTGATCGTTAGGCTCCATGGTGGGACGGCCCTTCTCATCGGTCTTGAACAGGTAAAATTCACACTCCGGGCCGACATTAAAGGTGTAACCCAGCTCCGCGGCCCTTTTCAGCTGTTGTTTCAGAACATAACGGGGGTCGCCGATAAAGGGGGTCCCGTCCGGATTGTGCACATCGCAGATCAGACGGGCGGTATTACCCAGACCCCGGTTCCACGGGAGGCGGATATAGCTGTCCGGATCCGGCCAGAGATACTGGTCGCTTTCATGGATGCGGACAAAACCCTCAATGGAACTGCCGTCGATCATCATCTGGTTTCCCATGGCCTTCTGTATCTGGGAAGAAGTAATGGCAACATTTTTCAGCTGCCCGAAAATATCCGTCACCTGCAGGCGAATGAACTTGATTTCCTGTTCCTGTACCAGCCGAAGAATTTCGCTCGCTTCCATTAAATACACCTCTTTCTAGTGAATAACGCAGTATATCATGTTTCGGAGCAAAGGGAAATGTTTTTTTCGCCGGAACTTTCCAAAGCGGATGTAAGCTTTTCGGCATATTGCCATAAAAACATATTGCAAAGAATGTAGTATATCTGGTATACTGTCCCGGTATCATGCAAGGAGAAGGAAACAGAATATGGCATTTCATTTCATCGTCAAGGACAAAAGCTTTTACCGCAAGGTAATGACCATTGCAATCCCCATTGCGCTGCAGAGCCTGATTACCATCGGCGTCAATATGATGGACACGGTGATGCTGGGCAGCATGGGTGAAACACAGCTCAGCGCCTCTTCACTGGCCAACCAGTTTGTGAATGTGTTCCAGATTTTCTGTATGGGTCTGGGTATGGGCGCCAGCGTGCTGATCGCCCGGTTCTGGGGAATGCAGGACAGAGACAATCTGCGCCGCACCATCACCATCATGCTCCGGTTGACGCTGCTGATGGGCACCCTGTTTACGCTGGCTACGATTTTCATGCCGCGTGCCATCATGCGTCTGTATACCACGGATGACGGGATTATTGATGCCGGGCGGC
Source organism: Clostridiales bacterium UBA1774 (assembly GCA_002314635.1). Lineage (GTDB taxonomy): Bacteria > Bacillota > Clostridia > Oscillospirales > Oscillospiraceae > UBA1774. Next base: position 29,455 of record DCGQ01000048.1, on the reverse strand, counting down.
GCTATCTGCGATGGGTCGTGGCTTGTTACTACTTCCACGGATTGACGCTGACGCTGACACTGGTTCTTCGCAATGTGGGACTGATGAAGGTTCCGCTTTATACCTCCATCGGCGCGTTTTTTGTCAATATCTTCTTTAACTGGGTCTTTATTTTTGGTAAACTGGGTATGCCCCGCATGGAGATCGAGGGCGCCGCGGTGGGCACGCTGATTTCCCGCGCCTTTGAATTTGCTGTGATCGGCGGCTACTTCTTCCTGAAGGATACCAAGATCGGGTATCGGGTGAAGCACCTGTTCATGTCCTGCGGAGACCTGATCCGGGACTACATCAAGATCAGCATTCCCGTGCTGATATCGGATGGACTGCTGGCGCTGGGCAACAACTGCGTCGGCATGGTGTTCGGCCGTCTGGGTGAGAACTTCGTAGCGGCACAGGCCATCACTGCCGTGGTGCAGTCCTGCAGTACCGTGGTCATTCAGGGCGTGGCACAGGCGGCCACCATCGTCACCGGAAATACGCTGGGTGAAGGCAATGTGGAAAAGACCCAGCATCAGGGCGAGGCCTTTGTGGCACTGGGTATGGCGCTGGGCCTCGTAGCCGGCGGTATTATCCTGCTGATCGGGCATCCGGTGGTAGATTTCTATCATATGCAGCCGGAGACCAATACCATTGCCTATTCGCTGATGTTCGCACAGGCGGTCATTGTATTCTTCCAGGCGACCAACAATGTGATGACCAAGGGCGTTCTTCGCGGCGGCGGCGATACCCGCTTCCTGATGGTGGCGGATATCCTGTTCCTGTGGGTGGCCTCCATTCCGCTGGGAGCGCTGGCAGGTCTTGTGTGGCATCTGCCTGCGTTCTGGACCTACTGCTGCATCCGAATCGACAATGTGATCAAAGCAGTCTGGTGTATCTTCCGGCTCCGCAGCGGCAAGTGGGTAAAGAAGGTCAGCCGTGCGGAAACACTGAAACTGGATAATCGGTGATCAGCAGCCGCAATGCGGCAAAACAAAGCTGCTATTTTATATGTGGAGGTATATCAAATGAGCTATCTGTTCAAGGGTCTCTGCCATATCGGCGTCATGACCGACAATGCGGAGGAAAGCGTCAAATTCTACTGCGAGAAGCTGGGATTCCGTCCCTGGTATGCGGGCAAGATGGGTCCCATGCCCCTGACCTTTGTGGAGGGCGGCGGTCTGGTCATCGAGTTCATCGCAGCAGGCAAGGCTGCTCCCGGCGGCGCTGTGGATCATTTCGCCATCGAAGTGCTGAACATCGAAGAAGCCGTTGCCGATCTGAAGGAAAAGGGTGTGGAGGTCGGCCCCATCATGGCCATTCCCGCTTTCTTCCCCACCGGCATGAAGAACGTATTCTTCACCGGCCCCAACGGCGAAAAAATCGAGTTTGTGGAATACGCGAAGTAAAATATTCCTGCTTCGGAATGATGAGGCTCTGCTGCTTCGGCGGCGGAGCCTTTCTGTATAGGAAGGATACGAAAGCAGTCATTGACAATTTGAAGGGAAGTCTGTAAAATGAATCTGTTCCGCTAAAAAATCAGTCGAGGACGGAAGAAATAACGGACGGAGGCCGCCAGTGGATAACAGACAGGAAACACTGAATACGGAGCATGTGCAGTGGAAGAACATGGCGTCCATCCTGCTCAGCAGAAAGCTTGGATATCAGCGGCTGCTGACGGATGACACGATTCGAATCCGACTGCAGTTTTTCTGTATCTACATTATTTTCAGTTTTGTTTCCGCAGGCATGACGGTGGTGAATATCTTCACCGGCTTCCGGCTGCTGATGTATTCCACCCTGATTTTCGGCATAGCCAATATCATCAATGTGGTGCTTTGTCTGATCTGCGAATTTACGGAAAAGCTGACCCGATACCTGTTCAGCACGGAGATCGTTCTGATGTTCACATGGTTTGCGATCATGGGAGAGCCGGAGGGATTCAGCGTCATCTGGGTGGTGCTGCTGCCGACCTGCGGCCTGCTGCTGTATCGGCTGAAATACGGGGCGCTGGTGTCCATGATTCAGTGCCTGATCCTGATTTTCCTGTTCTGGACACCGTGGGGCAGGGCACTGCTGCAGTACCCCTATACTGCGTCCTTCATGCTGCGTTTCCCCATGCTGTATCTGGCATTCTTTTCTCTGGGTGTGTTCTTTGAGTTCGTGCGGCATACCACACAGACTGAGCTGGTCACAGCGCGAAAGGAATTTGAATACCTGTATAACCACGATGCGCTGACCGGTCTCTATAACCGCTACGGTTTTAATCTGAACATAAATGCGCTGACCGGGAAGGAAAACACCGATGGTTTCGCCTTTGCCATCTTCGATTTGGATCACTTCAAGAATATCAATGATACCTACGGACATATGAACGGTGATGTTGTTCTGAAAACGGTTGGCACCGGGGTGTCCCGAATGGTGGGAGAAAACGGAATCGTCAGCCGCTGGGGCGGAGAAGAATTTGCGATCCTGTTTCACGATCCGGATCAGGCGATCCGCATCTGTCAGGATATCATCCGCTGGCGTCGGGAAAGCGACATCAAGCTGGATGGGCAGTCCTGCAGCATTACGATCAGCGCCGGATTGCTGTTGGTTCCGGCGGGAAAACAGCTGGCTACCTCGGAGATCATCACCATGGCCGACGCCAACCTGTATGACGCCAAGGAATCCGGGCGAAACCGTATGATTGTCAGCAGCCTGTAAATCAGTCCTCCATCCGGAATCCCCCGGATGGAGTTTTTTCCGCATTGCGGAAGGATTATCCCTGTGCTAGAATAAAAAGGAATCCCTGTTATGGTTCGGAAAGGATCTGCAAGATGAAGAAAATCGACATAAGCCTGTGGCTCCGGCGCTTTGCCTGTTATCTCTGCGGCCTGTTTATCATGGCCATCGGCGTGGTGTTCTCCGTCCGCTCCGCACTGGGCGTCAGTCCGGTGACCTGCCTTGCCAATGTGACCTACCAGATCTTCGGCGTCAGTCGGGGCATTGCCTTTCTGAGTCTCGGCGTCTGTACCACGCTGACCTACTGCGTATATATTCTGGCGGAGCTTCTGCTGCTGCGCCGGGATTTTAAGCCTGCCATGCTGCTGCAGATTGTGGCCTCCACCATTTTCGGCACGCTGGTGAATCTGGCCATGCGGGTATTCTCGTTTCTGCCTGCGCCGGAGCGGTATCCGGTGCGGCTGCTGTATCTCTGCTGCTCCATTCCGCTGGTGGCGCTGGGCGTCATGCTTTATCTGGCTCCCAATATCCTGCCCACGCCGGGAGAGGGACTGAGCATTGCAGTTTCCAGACGCACGGGTAAGTCCGTGGCAAGCTGCAAAATGATCACAGACTGCTGCATGGTAGCCGCTTCGCTGACGGTGTCTCTGCTGTATTTCCGGAAGCTGGTCGGTGTCCGGGAGGGCACTTTCATTTCCGCACTGCTGGTAGGCTTCGTCATGAAACGGATGATGCGCTTCTGCAATCCGTGGCTGCTGCGGTTCGTAGGCCGGGAGACCAAGCTGGAGCGGGCCAGCGCCCGGGAGACTGCCGCTGCAGGCGTGGGTGCCGCCGGTCTGGTCATTACCATCAGCCGGGAATTCGGCGCAGGCGGTACCGCCATCGGCAAACGGTTGGCGGAGCTGCTGGAGATTCCCTTTTATGATAAGGAACTGGAACCGCTGGAGGCTGCGGAAAGCGGTCTGCCCCGGGAATTTGTGGAACAGCACGAGCAGCGAATGTCCGGCAGCGTGATCTATGACTTTCTCACCGCCGGTTATGCCATGTATAATGAGGACCTTCCACCCATGGAAAAGCTTTTTGCCGCCCAGACCCGGATTCTGCGGGGCATGGCGGCAAAAGGCGAGAGCTGCGTGGTCATGGGGCGCTGCGGCGACTATATCCTGTACAATGAACCCAACAGCTTCCGCGTTTTTATCCATGCGCCGCTGAAATACCGGGCCGGGCGCTATGCCGCGAAGGAATCCATTTCGGAGGAAACGGCACTGAGCCGGGTGCAGAAGGTGGATCTTGGCCGGGCGCGGCACTATCGGCAGTTTGCAGGACGCAGCTGGGGCGATACGAAATACTATAATCTGGCGGTGGACAGCGCCGATTTCGGCATCGAGGGCAGCGCCAGACTGATTGCCGAGGCGGTTAAGCTGTGGGAGCGGGATCGTTCATCCGGTCGATAAAATCCAGACTTTTTGCGGTCATCTCCGCCCATACGGGGCGGAAGCCGCTGCGGATGGCGTTGCGGGCGGAAGGCAGGTTGCACCATGCACAGCAGTAGAAGGGCACCTTATCCCGCAGCAGTATCTCCTGCGTCAGCGCCGCAGTCAGGGCGGAGGCAATCCCGCGTCTGCGGTATTCCGGCAGCACATCAATCCCGATCTGCCACATGGTCTCGCAGTCCATGGAGCAGGCGGCAAGGCCAATGAGCCGGGAACCGTCATAGGCACCCACGCCCAGAATGTCCAGCTCCTTTCGCGTTTCACACAGCGCGTTGGACCACTCCGGCGTGTATAGCGCCCGGAAGTCCTCCGGCCCCAGCAGTCGGGTGGGGTAAGGACAGGGCAGCAGTTTCAGATTACCGGCATCCGGCAGCCAGTATTCCGCCATAAAGCACACCGCCTGTCCCTGCGGACGCAGCAGGTCATTGAGCCGGTAAATTCCCGGTGTTTCAAAGCAGTGTGCCGTTGAAGTTTCCGCCAGATAGGCTTCCGCGGCGGCAGCGCATTCCGGCGACACGGAGGCCACCAGATTCTGCCCGTAGTGTGCCATCTGGCAGGAGAAAGGCAGCTTCAGATAGCGCCGCGCTGCCGGGTCAGGCTTGGACAGCATCAGTACCGGATCACTGCGGCGGAAATCCTCTGCGCTGCAGCCTAGATCAGTGGCGGACTGCGCCATTGCAATTTCCAGCATCTCCTGATTGGTCATCATAGCACATACTCCAGCTGACAGTCGCAGGGTTCCTCCGCCACATGAGCCGGGTCAGGCTCCACGGTATCCACGCAGCCCATGGCGCGGTAAAACGCCTGTGATTCCACGGCAGAATGGGCAGAGATATACAGCTTTTCTCCCCCCATCGCCTTTGCCCAGTCGGCAGAGCGGAGGAACAGCTGCCGCCCGATGCCATGCCGCCGATACTCCTCCGATACATGGAAGGAGTCCAGCACACGATACTGTCCGCGGCTGCCCAGCGGCTGCCGCAGAACCAGCGACAGACCTTTTAATTCGCCGCCGATCAAAGCGCCCAGCGCCAGATCACCGCCCCGGATGCAGGCTTCGATCTCCCGCAGCTTCCGGGCACGGTTGCTTTCATCCCAGTCATCCACAAAGGGAATATCCAAAGCCTTCCACTGTCCGTCAATCCGGCGGAGGCATTTTGTCACCACCTGATGTCGGCGGAAATCCCGCAGCAGAGCAGGGGAAAGATCGTCAAGGGTAAGGGCACGATAGATGATATCCAATTCCATTTCGCTCCTCAGTCGGTGACTTCCGGGTCACCGGTTTTTCATTTCCCGGATACCGGGATAATCCGGAACGGTTTTCTCAAAATGAAACCGCTCTTTTCAGTCAGCGCCTTGGCAGAGGTGCTGATTGTCCTCTCATAGTCGAAATCACCGAAGCACGGGAGGGCGCTTCGGTGAATGTGTTTACAGCGCTGCGAAACGTGCCGCACCTTTCGTGATCAGCCAGCGGTAGATCAGAAGATCCGCTGCCAGCGATAGCACACAGAACAGCCAAAGGTAAACCCCGGCACCCAGATGATACCCCACCGCCATGTAACCGAATATCAGGATGGCTCCGTAGCCGAAGCTGCCGAAGATGGCAGCCAGCACACTGAAGCTTTGCTTGATGGGGACGATCTCATTGGTCCAGCTCAGATTGGGCATGGTGATACCCATGACCAGCCCGAAACAGGCAGCATAGACCACATACAGCACCGTCAGAATCAGCATCTGCACCGGGAATCCGGGGAAAAGGATGATCATGCAGACGGCGCAGAACAGCGCGGGAATCAGCGTGATCACCAGATGGAGGGAAAGCTTGGCCTGCATCACGGTTTTGCCGGGTACGGGCAGGGACTGCAGCACCCAGAGACTTTTGCCTTCCAGCGAAACGGAGGGAGCAGCGGCATCGTTCATGGCTCCGGCCAGACACAGCAGACCCATCGCCACCACCGGCGCACAGTCCGGCTGCTGGGAAAAGGCTGTGCTCAGCGTTTCCGTCAGCGCAGTGCCTTTGATCAGCAGACCAATGCCCAGCGCAGGCAGAAACAGCGTGCCCAGTCCGCAGTTCAGCATATAGGCAGTGCTGGAACCGAAACGGCGCAGTTCCTTGTTCAGGACAGCGCCGAATGCGCTGCGGCATCGGCTCATGCCGCCCTTGTCCTTGATTCGGGCCCGTTCGCCGGAGGCTGTGGCGATGCCGATGAAGCTGCGCTGCAGGATCCGCCAACAAAGAATCAGCGCAGCCGCCGTGACCAGCAGCCAAATGCCCAGCGCAGCACCGTCGCCCATTCCGATACGACCGAACAGGTACAGGAAATGTGCGCCGGAGCGAACCTTGTCCCCGTAATAGGCCGCGTTGACCGCCAGATCACTGATCCAGAGCTGCGCCTTGCCGTAGCAATAATAGTATGCCGCGATGAAGACCAGCGACAGGATGGTGGAAACGATGCTGCGGTTTTTCAGCTTTGTGCTGATGCGGGCAACCACCCAACCCAGCAGACAGGACAGCAGAAAGACCAGAAGGGAGATCAGAATCACCTGCATCAGCTGGCAAAGCACTTCAATGATCGATACGGACAGCGTAATCCAACAGACCAGTACGGAAGGCAGGGACACAATGGCAGAATAAAGCAGTCCCATCAGATACACGCCCAACAGCCGGGAGGCCATCAGCACGGGAACGGGAATGGGCATACTCAGCAGCAGATCATTGTCCTTGGCCAGATACAGGCTGGAATAGGTACTGAACACACTGCCGAACAGACCCAGAACCAGCGCCAGCGTACCGAACAGCAGAAAATACAGCCAGTCCATGCCCGCCTCGTGCAGCGGCTCACAAAGCTGTGTGCCCAGCGCGAACATCATGCCGCCGATCACGCCGAACATCAGCACCAGATAACCCACAAAAAACAGGATCGTGCCGCCTTTGGAACGTGTTTTACCGGTTTTGGCATTGACGAAGTAGTTGCGGAAAATTTCGCAGAACTGCTTCCGAAGCAGGGTTTTCAGCATGATTCGTCCTCCAGCTCCAGAAACACCGTTTCCAGAGAACTGTCGCCCCGCACCTCGTCCATGCTGCCGCTGCGGATTAGCTGACCGTGCCGGATGATGGCTACCTTGTGGCAGAGCTTTTCCGCCACCTCCAGCACATGGGTGGAGAAGAAGATCGCGCCGCCGCTGAGGCAGAATTCCTTCATCAGCTCCTTGAGCAGGTGAGAGGCCCGCGGATCCAGACCCACAAAGGGTTCGTCCATCAGAATCAGCCGCGGCTGGTGCAGCCACGCGGAAATGATGGCCAGCTTCTGCTTCATGCCGTGGGAATACCCGGCGATGGGCTGCCCCAGATCCTTTGTCAGCTCCAGCATTTCGGCGTATCGGCCGATCCGCTCCTGCCGGTCTTTGGCACTGACGCCGAAAATGTCAGCCACAAAGCTGAGATACTGCCGCCCGGTCATGAAATCATACAGATCCGGATTGTCCGGAATATAGGCCAGCTGCTTTTTGCATTCCAGCGGATTGTCCCGGACGGAGATGCCGCCGATTCGTATTTCGCCCTGATCAAAGGGCAGGATCCCCGCACAGGCTCGCAGCGTGGTGCTTTTTCCTGCGCCGTTGTGACCGATAAAGCCGAAAATCTCGCCCGGGGCAATGTGCAGGCTCAGATTGTCTACCGCTTTTTTATCACCATAGGTCTTGGTAAGGCCTTCAATTCGCAGACTCATGAAAAACCTCCTGATATCAGAATGATATCAATATAATGCGGGACGCCAGGGTTGTCAAGTCCCGAAGAGAAATGTGACAAAACCGTCTGAATTACAGACCCAATGCTTTTGCCCACTCCGCTTCCCGGAACCCGACCAGCACAAGAGAATCGTCCACCAGCAGGGGACGCTTGACCAGCATCCCGTCACCGGACAGCAGGCGAAGCTGCTCCTCTTCGGACATGGTTTCCAGCTTTTCCTTCAGGTTCAACTCCCGATAACGCTGACCGCTGGTGTTGAAGAAGCGTTTCAACGGAAGTCCGCTGCGGCTGTGCCACAGGGTCAGTTCTTCCACCGTGGGGTTCTGTTCTTTGATATGACGGTAATCAAAGGAAATGCCCTTTTCTTCCAGCCAACTCTGTGCTTTTTTGCATGTGCTGCAAGGCGGATAACAGATGAATGTCATAATAGCCTCCGTTTTTGAAAAACGCTCCCTTCGGTCTTTCACCGAACGGAGCGTTTTCTGTTAGATATATTCGCCTTTTCCGTTTGTTCGGAAATACTCGATCATTTCACTGGTGAGGGAAAATCCGTCATCCCGGTTGGGGATGGCATCCCGGCTGACCCACTCGGCTACGGATAGCTCGCTGCCATCTGCGTGAGGGGTTTCCGCTCCGTCCAGATCGCAGAAAAAACCCATCAGCAGAGAGTCGCTGAGCGCCCATGGCTGGCTCTTATAGAACCGGAGATTCTTCACGCGAATGCCGGTTTCCTCCATGACCTCCCGGCGCACGGTGTCTTCAATGGATTCACCGATTTCGGCAAAGCCTGCCACCAGCGCATAGAAGGGTACATCGCCCCGACCCTTGTACTTGGTCAGCAGCAGCTTGTCCCCGTTGCGGACGGCCACGATGGCCACCGGATTGATGCGGGGATAGACCAGATTGTGACACTCCGGGCATTGGAGGGCACGCTCCGTTTCGGAATGCACCATCTCATGACCGCAGCGGCCGCAGAACCGGTTGCCGGTGTACCAGCCGCCCAGTGAAGCCGCTTCCAGCGCTGCATAGGCACTGGCCTTGGGCTGGAGCCGCTGCAGACTGAACAGAGGCATCAGATCCCAGCCCTCCCATGCGGGAGGCGCTTTGGGAACGCACTCCTGATCCAGTGCCAGATAGTATTCATCCTGATCAATGGAAAACAGGTAACGGAACATACCGCTGTGATCTGTCAGCGCTCCGTAGGTGGGGAATGTGAGGGTGCCCATCCCGGTACGGCAGAACAGCTTACGGTTGTCGAAGAAGATCACATAGGAACCGGCAGCAGGCTGCTTTGCCGGATCATAGTGATTCTGATAAACATTGGGTGCAATATCCTGAATCATTCCACTGCCTCCGCGACCAGTCGGGCAGCCAGCGCGATGTAGCTGCTGCAGGCCCATCGGCGGGCCTCCGGATCGCTGGGTTTCAGCTCCGGACAGTGCAGACCACTGGCTTCCTCCTTGAATTTCAGACCCATCGCCTTGGCGATGCGATAGCTCTCCTCCTTGGCCCCCTGATCGCCGGGCGTCACCGGGCGGCTCAGCAGACCAAGCGCAGCCAGACCGCCGCTGAGCGCACCGCAGGTTTCGCCCAGACCGCCCATGCCGCCGCCGAAGGACTGCATCAGCTTTGCCGCATCTGCCTCGTTGATACCGGCAGCCGGGGCATAGGCCAGAAGCACGCTCTGGGCGCAGTTATAGCCCTGATCGTGCAGCTCCACTGCCCGATGGGCGTAGGCTTCTCCGTCCAATCGGGCGGCCATCAGAGGATCGCCTTTCCTTCGGCGACCAGCCGGTCGAAGTTGCGGCGGGAGGCTTCGTAGATCTTGGCGCGGAGCGAGGGATCCCGCAGCTCCACCAGAATCCGGTTGTCATTGCCGGATTTCCGGAAGAAGTCGGCAATGGCCTCGTCCTGTTCTGCCTCGGTCATGCCGGGAGTGAACTTGGGGCCATCGGTGAAGATGAATTGGTCGCCGTACATCTGTTTCAGCTTCCACTTGTCGTTCAGCGGCTGGCCGCCCCAGCTGTCCTCGCCTGCTTCGATGAACAGGGGCACAAAGTGCTCCACGAAGCCGCAGCAATGCAGGTCAAAGTACATACCCAGACTGTGAACATGGTCTACCAGCTCCTTCACATAGGGCAGGAGCATCTCTCTGGCGGTCTCCACGCTGAAAAACTCTGCACGCTGAGAACCCCAGTCATCGTTGAAGTTTACGATATCAGCGTTGAACCACTTCTTGCAGAGCGTATAATACTTCTTATGGACATCGGTGATGGCGCGGAAGAACCGATGCACGGCCTCCTTGGACTCATCATCAATCAGAGCCACAGCAGCCTCGGAAAAATCCATAATGGCGATCAGACGCTCGAACAGACAGCCGGGCAGATTGATCATGGTGGCACGGTCGGGAGAAAGCTTCGACTTGTTGCGCTCGTAGCAGCCTTCCCAGTCCCATGTGTCCGGATCAGGAATGGTCACATAATCCTCCCAGTGTTCGATATCCGTACAGATGGGGGCACCGGGACGAACCATGGCGCCGCCGACCACATCCACATAGACCCATTCCACGCCGTAGCCGTCGTTAATGGGCGTGTCGCTGCTGACACCTTCGGGACGGGGACTGCGGGCCTTGTTTTCCGGGTCGCAGTCGATCATCAGTGCGGCGTTGTCGCCGAAAGAGAAGGGAGCCCACATGGGGGTCTTGCCCTGATACAGACGAAGCGTATTCTCGCGGGGGGTGATCGGGGTGCTGAAAACATCGGTGGGGGGGCCGAACATACCGGGCATCTGACCCTTGATTTCCAGTTCAGCCGGGGTAAACTTGCTGTCGAGTCCCATAATATCCTCCTTTTGGGATGAAAACCCATATTTCCTTATTCGTTATTATACGAAACACATGATATAAAGTCAACAGAACCGGATGTAATTCCGCTTGCAGAGTGTGGGAAAAACCGTTATAATCGGGAAACAAGTCGAAAAGAAAGCGTGAATGTGTTTGAATGTGGTGATGATTGTTCTGCTGGCGGCAGCCGTGCTGTATTTTCTGGGAGTGGCGCTGCTGCAATTTCTGGGACAGGGAAAGCTGCCGGTTCCGCCGGAGCGGACAGAGAAAATGCGGTTTGCGGTTCTGATCTGCGCCCGCAATGAGGAACGGGTGCTGCCCGGTCTGCTGGAGAGCCTTGCACGGCAGGATTATCCCAAGCAGTGCTGCACGGTTTTCGTAGTGGCGCACAACTGTACGGACGGAACGGCGGAGACCGCCCGCCGCTGCGGTGCCGTCTGCTGGGAGCATAACGCGCCATCGGAGCGGCGCAAGGGTCATGCGCTGCGATACGGGATCGGGCGCATTCGTCAGGAATACCCGGGCAGGTTTGACGGTGTGGTGCTGTTCGATGCGGACAATCTGGCGGATCCCGGATTCCTGCGTGCAGCGAACAATGCGCTGCACGCAGGGGCGGACGCCATACAGGGTTATCGCATGACGAAGAACCCCACCGGCGTCACCGCCCGTCTGGGCGGCCTGCTGTGGCTGCAGGTGATGCGTTCGGAAACGCTGCCCCATACGAAGCTGGGCCTGCCGGCGATGGCCAGCGGTACCGGCATGGCGATCTCCATGGAGGCGCTGCCGGAGGAAGGCTGGTATACGGAGACGCTGGTGGAGGACGTGGATTTCTCCATCCGTCTGGCGTTGGGGGGCAGACGGATGATGGCTGCACCGGAGGCGCGGTTCTATGACGAACAGCCGAATCAGCTCAGACAGGCGCTGATGCAGCGCTGGCGCTGGATGAACGGCTGGAATATGTGCATCCGTCAGAATTTCGGGAGAGTCTGCCGCAGTCTGGGAACGGTGAAGCATGGCTGGAAGCTATTGTTTGATCTGCTGCTGAATCCGGCCATGTGCTGCATGGAGGCAGGGGTGCTGCTGGCGCTGATCGCCATGCTGCGGGGAAGCCTGTCGCCCCGGTGGCTGCTGGCGGGAGTCGCCGCTTACCTGTTTTTACTGTCGGCCCCGGTCAGTGTGTGCCGAAAGGACGGACTGAGCCTGCGGGAATGGGGAAGCGCTGTGCTGCTGTTTCCGCTGTGGCTTAGTGTGTCCTGCCTGTTTTCCATCCCGACCCTGTTTGTACGCAATGCAAAATGGCGTCCTCAGCCCCATACCGATCAACGGCGGCTGGAGGATATTCAGCGCGAATAGAGTGTAAAACAGCCGCCTGCTTCCGCAGACGGCTGTTCCATTACAGAGCAAATCAGGCTTTTTCGAAGCTGGTGGCAACGCCCATGCCGCCGCCGATGCAAAGGGTGGCAAGGCCGTTCTTCGCTTCGGGGCGACGCATCATCTCGTGGGCAAGGGTGACGATGATCCGGGCGCCGGAGCAGCCTACGGGGTGACCGATAGCGATGGCACCGCCGTTCACATTGACCTTGCTGATGTCCAGACCCAGCTCGCGGATCACGGCGATGGACTGGGCGGCGAATGCCTCGTTGGCCTCGATCAGGTCAAAATCGCTGGCCTTCAGGCCGGTCTTCTTCATCAGATTCTGCACAGCGGCAACGGGGCCGGTGCCCATGATCTTCGGGTCAACGCCGCCCTGTCCCCAGCCGGTGATCTTCAGCATGGGCTTCAGGCCGTACTTGGCGACAGCTTCGCCGGAAGCCAGCACGATGGCGGCAGCGCCGTCGTTGATGCCGGAGGCGTTGCCAGCGGTGACACGCAGGGAGCCGTCATGCTCCACCTTCTTGGTGGCCTGTGCGTTAAAGGTGTCCTCCACGGTGCCGCCATTCTGCTTGAAGGCGTTGTCGGCGGACAGCTTGAAGGCGCCCTTCAGCTTGCCCATCTTCTCCCGGTTGGGATCCTTCTGAGGGAACTCATCGACCTTGAACTCCACGATCTCCTTCTTGACGCGGACGGGAACGGGGACGATCTCCTCGGTGAACTTACCGGCTTCGAAAGCGGCCTTGTACTTCATCTGAGTGTTGTAGCCGAAGTCGTCCAGCTCTTCTCTGGTGATGCCCCAGATGTCGCAGATGTTCTCGGCGGTGGTGCCCATGTGGTAGTTGTTGAAAGCATCCCACAGGCCGTCCTTCACCATGGTATCCACCAGACCGGTAGCAGTCTGGGCGACGTCCATCTTCTTGCCGAAGCGCATATCGGGAAGCGCATAGGGAGCGGCGGACATATTTTCCATACCACCGGCAACGATGATCTCCGCATCACCGGCGGCGATGGCACGGGCGGCTTCGATCACGGCCTTCATGCCGCTGCCGCAGACCATGCTGACGGTGTAGGCGGGAACAGCCACCGGAACACCGGCCTTGACAGCTGCCTGACGGGCGGGGTTCTGGCCCATACCGGCAACCAGCGTGCAGCCCATCATGACTTCGTCCACATTGGCACCGTCAACACCGGCACGCTTCAGAGCTTCCTTGATGACGATCGCGCCCAGCTCGGGAGCGGGAGTGTCCTTCAGAGTGCCGCCCATGCTGCCCACGGCAGTACGGCAGCAGTTTACCAGATAAATATCCTTCATGATTCGTTGCTCCTTATTATAGTCTCTTTACCGCAGTTTCGCGGTACTGTGTTCTAAACTGATTCAGTATATACCCGTGCGGTAGGAATTTCAACCTTCCTTTTCCGGTTCCGGGCAGGAAATCCGCGGTTCAGTCCTCCGGCAGAATGGCACCGCCCTCCAGCAGCAGCGCTTTCAGCCGGTCATAGGGCACCTGACTCACCGGGATGCCCTCCTTGACCGCGATGGCGGCAGCGGCACCGGCGGCCTGACCGAAGCACATACAGTGGGGGATCAGGTTGAAGAACTCGCTGAACTCATGGTCGGCGGAGAAAGCGCGGCAGGCTACGATCAGACCCTCCACCCCCTCCGGCAGCAGCGCCCGATAGGGGACATAGGTGCGGGGATGCTCCAGAGACAGCTTACCCCGGTCATTGTCCGCAAAGATGGCAATGGTGTCCGGATAAGGCTCGTCCCGATCCATGTCGTCCTCGGTGAGGTAGTATTTGCCCTTGATGCGCCGACCGCCGGAGGTGCCCAGCTGCGGCGCGGACAGCATGATAAAGCTCTGTTCAAAACCGGGCAGATACTGCTTCATCAGCTCCCAGCTGCGAACGGCGGTGTGCCGTGCAGAGGAATCAATGAAGGTCATCTCCTCCGTGTCGGTCTGATGCAGAGAGCCAAGCAGACGATGTACCCACACCACACCCTTCTGATGCTCCAGAAGTCCGCGGGTAAAGAAGGGTTTTCCGCCTGCTTCCGTGATCTTTTGGGTGGCTTCTTTCAGCTCCTCCGGATGCTTCTCAGCGAAATCATCGTATTTTTCCAGATCTACATTGGCGATCCAGTACACATAGCCGAACTGGGCGATGCGGGAGCCGGGACGCATATAGTCCACCGTCTCGGTGGGTACGCCGGTCAGCAGGTCTCCGTCGCCGGTGGCGTCAATGATGACCTTGCCCAGCAGCGCCTGCCGCCCGGATTTGGATTCCACCATCACGCCCTTGACCTGACCGTTCTCCACGATGGGCGCAGTGACCCAGGTATGCAGCAGCAGCTCCACACCGGCGTCCAGCGCCATGTTGTTCAGCTCGTCCTTGCCCACCTCCGGGTCAATGACAGCGGTGTACAGCACCACACGCTGCCCATCGGCATTCTGACGGACATAAAAGTGACCCATGTTGGCTTTCAGATATTTGCTGACCAGTGCGGGATCGCTGCCGCCCCACTGTTCCTGCGGCGGGAAATCCGCAGCGCCTCTGGCTTTCAGCCGGGTGATGAATTCCTGACAGAAACCGCCGATCCACTGATGACCGTAGATGTCCGCCAGATTGGGGATGATGTTCACAAGACCGCCGGTGGCCATGCCGCCCAGATGCCCGTACCGCTCCAGAAGCACCGTTCTGGCGCCGTTTCGGGCCGCCGTAATCGCTGCCGCCGTGCCGCCGGGGCCGCCGCCCACCACGATCACATCCGCGTCCCGGATGACCGGAACCTGCCGTTCTGCCTCTGTGACGGTGATGCCGCTGAGATTCAGCCGCCGGAAGGTATGCGGCTGGTCATAGGTCGAATAAACGCCTTCGCCGTATTTTGCCATGGTATCCTCCTCATTTATGCGGATGTGCCGCGTTTTGTTTATGAAAGAAACCGGCAGCTCAGTACCGGTTTCCGTAAAGATTTCGTGCTATTGCCGTGTTCGCTCGGATGAAAGCAGTCTTGGCTTCGGTATATCCGTCCCGATCATGCTCGAACTGCTTCCATAGGGTAAGCTTCATGGCTTCGTAGTCCGCTCTGACGGAGGGGTACTCCCGCAGATAGTCCCGGAAATACAGCTCGTCGTTGTCTCCGAAGATGCGGAGATGCAGATGATACACCTTGCGGGCAAAACCATACGGCGTATAACCCAGATTCATGGAGATCCGCCGGGGCTCTTCCTGCATACGGAGAAAGCCGACCCGCTCCGCCGCGGCAGCAGCTTCGGACAGCCGCGCGGCATCCTCCGTCTCCAACAGGATATCCACGATGTTTTTCGCCTGAATCCCGGGGACGGCGGTGCTGCCGATATGACTGAGGCGGCAGGGAAATTCATCGGGCAACGCGGTTCGGAGCGCAGCCTCTGCTTCGGCATACCATGCCGCCCATTCTGCTTTGTGCGGGACGAGGAAGATGGGGAAAAGCTGCCACAGCTCCTCCAACGTTATTTCCGACAGGGCCTTTTTCTGCGGCCGTTCCAGACAGAACAGGTCGTTTTCCGCGTCATAGCGGAATCCGGCGGAGCGGAGCGTATTGCGGGAACGATGGTTTTCCGGCTCCGGTTGAACGATGATCCGCTCTGCGCCGGTATTGGCCCACACCGCCTGCGAAAGCAGCCGCACCAGTGCGGCACCGTTGCCTTTTCCAAGAAAACCCGGTTCCCCGATCAGGTAATCCAGACTCCAGCTGCCTTCGGCAGGGATGCTGCCATGCCAGCTTTCGCCGCCTCGGGTGTAATCATAGTATTGACAGAAACCGATAGGCTGCCCCTCTGCCTCCACGATGAAATGGGTGATGAAATCGTATTTCGTATTTCGGAGCGTGATTTCCTCCAGCCACGCATCCGGATGGGTGAACCATTTTGCCACATGGGACTGCGCCAGCCATTTTTTCATCAGATTCAGATCCGCATCGGTAAAACTGCGTAAACAGAGCATCGAGTCACCTCCGTTATCTGACGTCATATCCGCAGATAACGCGCCAGAATATCAAACAGCTCTTTGATGTTGATCGGCTTTGCGATGTGGTCGTTCATGCCCGCTGCCAGAGAAGCAGCCGTATCCTCCGCAAAGGCATTGGCGGACAGGGCAATGATAGGCAGATCCGAAGTGGGATACAGGGCACGGATGGCCTTCGTTGCTTCATAGCCGTTCATGGTAGGCATCTGAATGTCCATCAGAATGAAATCGTAGTAATCCGGGCCTTTTTCCTTCAAAAGCTCCACGGCAGCGGTGCCGTCGTTGGCTTCTTCCACAAGAAACTGCTTTTCTTCCAGAATGTAGACGGCAATTTCCCGGTTCAGGTCGTTGTCATCCACCAGAAGGACCTTCCGCCCGGCAAAGATATTGCCGTATTCTTCGCCGTTTTCGCCGGTCGCAGAGGAGGCAGGGTCTGCTGTCTCACCGCTGAAGCGCAGGCGGAAGGGAAGCGTCACACAGAAGGTGGTGCCTATGCCCTGCCGACTTTCAAAGGTGATGGTGCCGCCCATCAGATCCACAAAGGATTTGACCACCGCAAGTCCCAGTCCGGTTCCCTGAATGCCGCTGAGCGTGGTGCTGTGTTCCCGGGAGAACTCATTGAACAGGTACTTCTGGAAGGCTTCGCTCATGCCGATGCCGTCATCCTCAAAGGTGTAGCGATAAAGACCGTGCTGATCGTCCTTCCTGCCGACCTGTTCGCATTTTACCCGGACATGACCGCCGTTATCTGTGTATTTGATGGCGTTGGTGATGATGTTGAGAAAAATCCGCATGGTACGGGCGTGATCCATGTAGACATCAGGATCGGCTATTTCACCGAAGGTATAGGTGAGGTTGATGCTTTTGGAATCTGCCAGATCCTGTGTGATGGTTTTGATGTTCTCAAACGAATAGCGAACATCGCCGGGAATCTCGTTCAGATCCGCCTTTCCCGATTCGATGCGGCTCATTTCCAGAATACTGTCGATCAGAGACAGCAGTACCCTGCTGGACTGCTGTGTTTTATCCAGACAGTCCAGCAGCTTTTCCGGATTGTCCAGATTGTTTCTGGCAATATTCGTGAAACCAACGATGGCGTTCAGGGGCGTGCGGATATCATGACTCATGTTAAAAAGGAAATCGGTCTTGGTTTTTCCGGCTTCTGCCAGCTTGCTCTTGGTTCTGCTCAGAGACACGGTAAAAAACAGAGTAACAGCCAGAATGACCAGCAGGATAGTCATGATCACGGTGAGCAGAAGGAGCTTGTGGGTGCGGATGAAGTTCAGCGGCGTATTGGTATCCTGAGAATCCACATAGTCAAACGCATACTGGAATACGACACCTCTGTCGATGCAAACAATAGCCCGGTTGAGAATGGAGAGCAAAGCGGCATTCCCTTTGTTTACTGCAAAGGACAGCTCGAAGGGATGATCCATCCGGAGGGTGTTGATGCCTGCATATTCGTCCCCTTTCAGCAGACCGGAGGTACGCATACCATTGAGAAGCGTGGAACCGGCTTTCGCGTTTTTCACGGCGTCCACACAGGCTTCTGAGGTATCGCAGTAGAGAATGTCGGCATCAGGGTAGCAGCTGCGGGTGAAATAGTCCTGCAGCAGATTGTTGCGGTTGACGGCGATGACCGCGGTTGTCTGGCCGGAGTATTTGCCGCTGTAGGCAATGTCTGCGGAAGCACTGAATACGCTGCTGGTGATAAGCAGGCCTTTCTGAATACCAAATCCCGTGTTCGCACAGACGGGGAAAATAAGGTCAAGCTCGTCTGCCCGCAGAGCCGCCAGCATATCTTCGGCATTGGAGAACCCGATGAAGCTGAACTGCAGGTCAATTCCCAGATCCAGACCATCCAGCATGGCCGGAACCAGATCTTTTACGATGCCGGTGGCCTGCCCGTCCTTCTCCATGTCACTGAAGGGCATATAATCATCCAAACAGCCAATTCGCAGCGTGTGGTGTGCGTCAAGCCAGTTCTGTTCGTCCATCGACAGCGTCCGATTCAGGATCGAAGCGGAGAAGTAACGCTCCGACAGGTGCTGCGTGAAGTACGGATCGATCTCATAAATCCTGCTGCAAGCCAGATTGATATCCCGGATCAGATCTGCACGGTCTATGTTTGCCGCCAGATAGTAGTCGTCCCCGGATATCTTTTCCAGCGCGGAGAGACCGCGCCGGGTCAACATGCTGATCTCATAATCCAGATCAATCTCGCCGGCTTCCAGTGCGGCTTCCTTGGCGGGAATGGATTCGTATTCCACCAACTCCGGTGAGATGCCCTTTTCCTGACACCACGCCTTCAGAACCGCAAGCTCAGTCGTACCGGCGGTGATGCCCAACCGTTTCCCGTCCATTGCGGCATAATCACCGGAATGAAACGCCGTGTTGCCTGCAAGACAGTAAAGGTGGTAATCCTCGGTGCCCATGGGTCTGTCAGGATACAGCAGCAGCGCGGCACGTTCCTCCGTATAGCTCACATCGTAAATCAGGTCTGCCTCTCCGTCCAAAACCATCTGCATACAGTTGGCGAATCCGCCGCCGGGTACATAGACCACATCCCAGCCAGCGTATGCGGCAATGGTCTGGATGTAGTCAAAGGCATAACCGGAAACCGGGTTTCCCGACTCATCCAGAGTGAAAAACAGGTTGGAATCATCCAGAACCACCCGCACGGTTTTGCCCTCCTCACCGCCGACAGCATATACCGGGGCGGACAGCGCAGTTACCAGCGGAAGCAGCAGAATCAGCGCAAGAGCTGCCGCGATTTTTTTGACTTTCTTTCGATTCAATGTCATCATTACTCACTCTTTTCCGAAAATACGCACCCGTATGCCTCCGCTGCCCTGCAGAGAAGGCGGAATCAAAAACAGCAGGAGCGGCCGATAAAAGCCGGTTAAAAGAAAAATCTGATAAATATAAAAATAACGGATATTACTGATTTGAAACAAAATAAACGGGAATTGCATACCTGTACAGACAATATATCACTTGAATTTTACCATAAACAAATGCTTTTTACAATGAAATTCTTCGGATCCGGAAGCGGGAAAAGCGGGATTTTCGGCTTCCCGCACGGCAGCACTTCGTATCGGAAACTCAGGAATATGCCGTATACGGATGGAATTCGCCGGAGAAAAATTCGTATCCGTACTGGAATGATGCGATCCGCATATTGACAAACAGAAAAAGCCGTGATAATCTAAATAAAAATTTCATAATCACGATACTAGCAAATCAGACGAAAGTCTGAGACGCAAAGCCAAGGGTCCTCGTTTCGTACAAGACAGCCGGTTGCCGAATGATTGATACTGGAATGACAGTATAGCTATGTCATGCCGCAATCCGGGGTCGGATTGCGGCATTTTGTTTGATTTTTAACAGGCGGTGATGAAATTATGGAAGTATTCCTCCGAACGGTATGCGGTGCGGCGCTGGGCGCAGCACTGAAGCCGGTCTGCGATGCGCTGGTGCGGTTTCTGCTGAAAAAGAGAGAAAAGACGCTGACGGAAACAAAAAAGGAACGGTGCCTGCTTTTCGGAGCAACGGCACTGTGCGGCGCGCTGATTGCGGCTTCCGTGCCGCCGTCCGCGGAAACCGTGTTTTTCTTCCTGCTGCTGATTCTGTGCGAGGCCATCGCGGTGATCGACGCGCATACACGGCTGATTCCCAATGATCTGATTCTGGCGGTTTTTGCGCTTGCGGCGCTGTTCGGCATTCCGGGTTTGTTCGGACTGAACGGGTGGCCGGCGTGGCAGCCGGTCAGTGCGCTGATCGGCATGGGCGTATGCTTCCTCATCTTCCTGCTTCCCGCGTTATTTTCCGGACAGGTCGGCGCAGGGGATATCAAGCTTGCAGCCGCGATGGGCTTTTGCATGGGCCTGCGAAACAGCCTGCTTGCCATCGTTGCCATGGGCCTCTTTGTGATTGCATATACGCTGCTGCAGTCACGCATGCCGGTTCTGAAATTTCTGACCGGGAAGATCCCCATGGGGCCGTTTCTGTCCCTGTCCATGCTTGGCGTGCTGCTGGCGGTGAAGCTGGGCGTTCTGAATGCGATTCTCCCGGGGATATGAACACATATCGAAAGAGACGGAAGGGGGTCGGAACCGTGACGGGATTTCTGCCGAAGCTGAAAAAGGCCGTAAAGGCGGAATCGGGACAGGCGATCGTGGAATTCGCCATTGTCCTGCCGCTGCTGCTCATTCTTCTGCTGGGCATTCTGGATTTCGGATGGATCTTTGCAAACCAGTGCCGCGTACAGAAAGCGGCCTCCGCCGCGGCGCGCTGTGGCTCCATCAACATATATCAGTACAGGGAGGGCAGCACGAGACAGGACTATCTGAACGCGGTGAAGAAGCGGGCCGCGGAAAACCTGCCGGAGGGCACGGAAACGGTGCTGTCCGTTGATGGGACGGTGACCGCGGCCGCCGGCACTGCCTTGGTTGCCGTAACGGTGGGGCGGAACAATGTTTCGGTAACGGTTTCCTATCCGGTCAGAACGCTGACCTTTGTAGCCGGTATCCTGTTCGGGCGCTATTACCCGGCGGTATCCACAAGCGTGGCATCCTGTTAAGGGTACATCAGGGAGGAAAGGGTATGAAAAAGATCGGACTGATCGCCCTGCTGGCCGCATTGCTCTGCGGGGCTGCGGTGTATCTGTATCTGGGCTCGGTGGAGCAGCGGATTGCGGCGGCAAATCAGGTGCAGGAGATCGAAATGACACAGGTTGTGGTGGCGGATCGGCTGATACCGGCCATGACGCCCATCACGGAGGATATGCTCCGATATGAACAGTATCCGGCGGATTATGTGAATGCAGGGGCGGCAAAAAGCTTTGAACAGGTAGTGGGTCTGCTGTCGGACGGAACCGTGGTGGAGGGAGAGCTGATTCTGACCGCCAAGCTGGGTACCGCCGAGGAAATCGGCACCGGCCTCTCCTGCAGAGTGCCGGACGGTATGCGGGCCATGACGGTCAATCTGGAAACCGATGCCGGAGCGGGCGGCTATATCACGAAAGGCGACCGCATTGATCTGATGCTCTATGTGACCGCGGAAGCGGAGGAGGGCAGCAAAAGCGGACTGCGGACCGAGAGCGGGGAGACATACCGCATCGGCGGCAGTGTTGTCACTGTCGTGCTGGAGGCGGCAGAGGTGCTGGAGCTGGGAGAAGTGACCTTTGATTCGGACGGCGGCGGTCTGTATTCCGGCGTGACGCTGGCACTGACGCCGAAGGACTGCCTGAAACTCTATGCCGCCATGAAGCAGGGACAGCTTTATGCAGCGCTGCGGCAGCGGGACGATGTATCCCGAACCGACGGCGGGTTTTACACGGTTTCCGATCTTTTGAACGGATGAGGGAAGGCCATGGGTCAATTAAAGGTTCTGGCGGTTTCGTCGAAGGAAAACGCCGGTATATTGGAAAACCTGCTGGAATGTGAATATCTGAACCGGATGGCAGCACTGCAGCCCATTCCGAAGAATCTGGAAAGAGCCGCTTCGCTTCCGGTGGACGCGGTTGTCCTCTATTCCACTGAGATGACCGAGGCGGAGTGCGGCTTCGTGGAGCAGCTTTATCTGTCCCGGGGGGAACCTGCCTTTCTCCTGATCTGCGAAAACGCGGAAGCCGGGATTCTGTCCCGGGCCATGCGCTGCGGCATTACCCGGGTCCTGACGGCGGATATGGGACAGGAACGGATTTGCAGAGAGATCGAGGAGGAGACGGAGCGGATCCTGCGCCGCCGGAACAGTGCGCCGGTGCGGGAGTATGATTCCAGAGTCATTGCCGTCTTCAGCACCAAGGGCGGAAGCGGAAAAACAACCGTTGCCGTGAATCTTTCCGTAGCGCTTCGCGCATCCGGGAAAAAGGTCGTGCTGGTGGATATGGATCTGCAGTTCGGCGATGTGGGCGTTTTCATGAATCTGTCCCGGCGGGACACCATATCCGATCTCGCTTCCGAGGACAACCTGAATCCCTCCACGGTGAACGGATTTCTCTGCCCCCACCGCAGCGGCGTGGATATTCTCTGCGCGCCGGTGTCGCCGGAGCTGGCGGAGCTGGTGAAGCCGATGCATATCGAAAAGATCCTTTCCGTGCTGCGGGCGGAATACGACTATGTCGTTCTGGACACGGCGCCGATTCTGGACGATAACACGCTGACGGCACTGGAACAGTCGGATACGATTTATTTTGTGACCACCCCGGAGATCCCCACACTGAAAAATACCCGGATCTGCATGGGCATTCTGAAGGCATTGAACTATGCGGACAAGCTCCGGTTGGTTCTGAACCGGGACGGGGATCCCTATGTTTCCAAAAAGGATGTGAAAAACTCGCTGGAGCTGGAGCCGGTGCTGTGTATTCCCAATGACAGCAGGCGTGCGTCCGCGGCGATAAACCGGGGCATTCCGATAATCACCGCATCGCCCCGGTCAAAAATCAGCGTTTCCATTTCGAAATTTGTGAAAAAAGGCGGCGTCTGAACCCCACACTGAAAGGAGGCAGGCCCAATGGGACTGTTGGATCGGCTCAACAGGTCGGAGCCGACGGTAAACGAAAGCGCGGCTCCTGCCCCGGAACAGACACTCCCGGAGCAGCCTGCTCTGCCGGAAGAAAAGACCGGCGGCAGCGCTGCCGACAATGAGATGGGAGAACTGGCAAACCGCATCCATAGGGATGTGGCCTCGATCCTTGCGAAGCAGCCCGGCACACGCACGGAGGAGGACATCACATCGCTGATCGATCAGGTCATCAATGAAGAGGCTCCGGAGCTGACCCGAAAAGACCGGACGGCCATTACCGGCGTGGTCATGGATGAGATCGTCGGCTTCGGCCCGCTGGAAACGCTGCTGGCCGACAGCACCGTCAGTGAGATCATGGTCAACGGCCCGAAGCAGATTTATGTGGAACGGAAGGGCAGACTCACCCGCACCAATGTGACCTTTCAGGATGATGATCATGTGCGGCGGATCATCGACCGGATCGTGTCGCCGCTGGGTCGCCATATTGACGATTCCAATCCCATGGTGGATGCACGGCTGCCGGACGGTTCCCGCGTCAATGCCATTATCCCGCCCATCTCTCTGTGCGGCCCGTCTCTGACGATCCGGAAATTCTCCGACAAGCCGCTGACGGTGCGGAACCTGATCGCCTTCGGCTCCATGTCCGAGGATATGGCGGCATTTTTGGAGGCGGCAGTCTGCGGGAAACTGAACATTCTGGTTTCCGGCGGCACCGGATCCGGCAAGACCACGCTGTTGAATGTGCTTTCCGCCTTCATTCCAGCCGATGAGCGCATCGTCACCATCGAGGACGCGGCAGAGCTTCGCCTGATGCAGGACCATGTGGTGTCGCTGGAGAGCAGACCGGCGAATCTGGAGGGCGCAGGTGCCATCACAATCCGCGATCTGGTGCGGAATGCGCTCCGTATGCGCCCGGACCGGATCATTGTGGGCGAGGTCCGGGGCGGGGAAACGCTGGATATGCTGCAGGCCATGAATACCGGTCATGACGGGTCGCTGACCACGGCACACGCCAATACGCCCCGGGATGCCCTTTCCCGAATCGAAACGATGGTCATGATGGCGGGGATGGATTTGCCGGTATCCGCGATCCGGCATCAGATTTCCGGTGCGCTGGATCTGATCGTGCAGCAGGCCCGCCTCCGCGACGGTTCCCGAAAGATCACCAGCATTTCGGAGGTCAGCGGTATGGAAGGCGACATCATCACCACACAGGAAATCTTCCGGTTTCAGAATGACGGGCGGACGGAGGACGGCAAGGTGCACGGTCATTTCGTGCAGACCGGTGTGCGGCCCTCCTGCTGTGAGAAAATGGAGAGCAACGGAGTGAAGATCGACAACAGATGGTTTCTGCCATAACGGGAGGTAAGAAATGTATCCTTTCCTGATTGCGGGTACGGCGGCGTTTTTCTTCTTCGCAGTGTTCCGGTTCATCGGCGCGGCAGTCATGGCCCGACAACTGGCGATCCGGGAGCGTATCCGGAGCCTGCAGGGAGAAAAAACGGAAAAAACACCGCTGCGGTCGATGCGGGCAAAGAAAAAACGAAAGGGAACGGCCCTGGCCAGAACCAGAAAACAGCTGGAGAAGCTGGAAAACGAGCTGTACGATGTGGGGTTTCATATCCCGGCGCGGCAGTTCCTGCTGATATGGGCCGGAACGGCTTTCGGCCTTCCGGCGCTCCTGGGACTGTTCGGCCTTCCGTTTCCCGCCTGCGGCGGAGCTGCCGTGCTGTGCGCGGCAGGCCCGATCCTGCTTCTGAAACAGAAGAAGAAAAAACGGAAGGCACTGTTGGAGACTCAGCTTGTGGAGGCAATCTCCGTGCTGTGCAATGCACTTCGCGCCGGACATTCCTTCCAGCAGGCCATGAGCAGCATCACAGAGGAGATGGAGGGCCCTGTTTCGCAAGAATTCGGACGGGTGTTCCGGGAAACACAGAACGGTATGACCATGCAGGACAGCATGGAGCGGATGGTCGAACGGGTGGGAAGCGATGATCTGGAAATGCTCTGCACCGCGATCCTGATCCAGCGGGAGATCGGCGGCAACCTTGCCGAGGTTTTGGAAAACATTGCGGGTACCATTCAGAACCGTCTGACGCTGAAAACCGAGATCAAAACCAGAACGGCCAGCGGTCGTCTGTCTGGCTATCTGGTGGGCAGCCTGCCGGTGGCGCTGCTGCTGGGGCTCGGCACTTTGAATCCGGAGTATATCGGGCAGCTGTTCTCCACACGACTGGGGAATGCGATGCTGGCCGTGGGCGCCGTGATGGAAATTATCGGTTTTATCGTTATTCGGAAAATGACCGCGATCCGATACTGATTTTTTCGGAAAGGAGGCATTCCCGTGGCAACTGTAGTGCTGCTCAGTATGGCTGCGGTGTTCTTCGGCGTGCTGACGCTGCTGTATCGGTGCGGCGCAGAGCGGGACAGAAAAAAAGCCAGACTGGATGAGGTAAAAACAGCCCGATCCGGGGAGACCTGCAGCGACCGGAAAAAAGAATCGGCGGGACTGGAATGGCTCCGGCAGATGGGCTCTCTGCTGAAAAGCCGCCAGCGAAACCGGGTTTTGGGACAACAGATCAGCAATACCAGATCGAAGAAAAAACTGAGCGAAGCGGAAAAAATGCTGATGATCGCGGATGTGCAGCTGACCGGCCTGCAGTTTATGCTGGTAAAGCTGGCATCCGCTGCGGTATTGGCATCCGCCTGCCGACTTTGCGGCGGGGTTTTGGTGCGAAGCACGGGCATGGCGGACAGGCTGGTGCCGACCCTTACGCTGTGCGGAGGACTTCTGGGCGAAATCCTTCCGGCCCGATGGCTCAAGTCCCGGGTGGCGGGCAGAAAGGCGCTGTATCGGGAGCATCTTCCGGATGTGATGGATCTGCTGGTAGTCAGCGTGGAAGCGGGACTGGGGTTTGACGCGGCATTGATCCGGCTCTATCAGAAGGACAAATCCCCGCTGATGCAGGAGCTGATGCGCGCCATGCAGGACATACAGTACGGTATGACGAAAAGGGAAGCCTATACGAATCTATCACAGCGCTGCGGGGTAAAGGAGCTGACCTCCTTTGTCAATGCACTGATTCAGGCGGATCAGATGGGTATCTCCATACGGACCGTGCTGAAAACACAGTCCGAGTCCCTGCGCGAGGAACGCAGACAGCGTGCGGAGGAAAAAGCACTGAAGGCACCGGTTAAAATGCTGCTGCCGTTGGTTGCCTTTATTTTTCCTGTCATCTTCATCATCATTCTGGGACCTGCGGTGATGAATGTGATGGAGATTCTGGGCTGAAAAAGAGGAGAGGCATTATGAAACGCGTGGATATTCTGCTGAACGGCGAAAAAATAACGGAGGTGGATCTGGCAAACCGATACTTTCTCAGACTTCGCGGTCTGATCGGAAGGGATCCCAACCGTACCGGCGGCCTGCTGATTAAGCCCTGCGGTCAGATCCATACCTGCTTTATGTCCTGTGCCATCGATGCGGTGTATATCGGCAGAAACGGAACCGTGCTGCAGGTAGATGACTCGATTCCTGCATTTCAATTCTGCGCCGCAGTATCCGGCTCACGAACCGTACTGGAGCTTCCGGCTGGAAAAGCGGCCGAATTCGGAATAAAGAGCGGCGCGGAGGTCACGGTGCAGATAAAAAAGAAAATGAAAAAATTATCTAAAAGGTATTGACAAAACAATCCAGGATGTGGTACTATTCAGTCATAGTAAAGAAATAGTTCATACACCTTTTTCTGTAAAACCGATAATAGCAAACCAGTCGAAAGGCTGGGACGCAAAGCCAAGGGCCCTCGTTCTGTACAGGGCAGCCGGTTGCCGAAGATCGCAGTAAAACAGGCGACTACATGATTGTGTCGAGCTGCAGTTCGGTAACGGTATCCGGATTGCAGTTTTTTTATCTGTTTTTCTTTCCGTACACTGACACGACAAAGGCAAACCAGTCGAAAGGCTGGGACGCAAAGCCAAGGGCCCTCGTTTCGCACAGGGCAGCCGGTTGCCGAAGGCAATGAGCTCCTGAAGGAATTCTTGTCGTGTTTCTGTAAATATTTTATTTATAGTTACAGGAGGAGACAAAAATGCTGAAGAGATTCTTGAAGGATGAAAGCGGACAGGGAATGGTTGAATATGCACTGATCATTGCACTGATTGCAATTGTTCTCGTTGCCGCACTGACTGGTGTGAAAGAAAAACTTTCCGGAAAATTTGAAGAAATCGAGGCTGCACTGACACCTGCACCCGTAGCTAAAACGGCTGGGAATGGTTGATAGAAACTGCAATATTGCTTGCATGACATCAGAACGAATCCCCGGTGCCGCCGGGGATTCATTTTGAAAGAGGAGGAAAGAGCATGGACGGAACAGCGGAAATCCGGCTGAAACACGGCTTCAGACATGATCGGCAGCTGGCAGCGATCGATTCTCTGCGCTCCTCCATCGAGCGGGAGCACCGGTTCAAAACCGGTTTCATGGGCTATGACCGGCAGGAGGTGCAGGCCTGTCTGGACAGTCTCACATCCTGCTGCGAAGAAGCGCAGGAAGAAGCGGAACGATTGAAGAAAGAAAACGCACAGCTCCGCGCACAGGCGGAAAGCCGGAAGGAAAACGAGGAGCAGGCGCGGGCGGAGGAACGCAGAAAGCTGCAGCTGGAATACGAAATGCAGGAAGGAATGGTTGCAAGCCTGCGGGAAAAGAACAGTATGCTGCTGGCAGAGAATCAGGAAAAACAGGTGGAGATCACGGCGCTGCGGGAACAGTTGGCGGCCTTCCGCGCCATTGCGGAAGAACGGGCGGTACACATGGACGCTTTGGGCGAGAAGCTGGAAAAGCTGCTGAATGCCAAGCTGAGGGAATGCAGCGAGGTGGCTGCGGTTTGGAAGACCGAGTTCCACGGCGTGGTAGCCTGTGAGAGCAGACTGGTTGCAGAATCACCGGTAATCTGAACTGCCTGAGGCGCGGAAAAGGAGCGCGGAACAGATGCGGATCTGCAGACAGATCCTGCGAAAAGGCAGGAAGCTGACCGATTGCTTTGTCCGCGGAGAGAGCGGACAGGCGCTTGCGGCAGCGGTGCTGGCGTTTACGGTTCTGGTAGGCTGCGCCGCGCTGGCCGTTGATCTGGGGACAGCTTATGTAGTGCAGCAGAGGCTGCAGAGCGCGGCTGACGAGGCGGCACTGGCCGCTGCCCGGGTTTTGGCACAGTCCGGCGATTCTGCCGGCGTAGTCGAAGCGGCGCTGGAATATGCGGAGTTGAACGGTGTGCCCCGGGACAATACCGCGGTCACGGTTCCCTGCGGCGGCGATCCCTATCAGGTAGAAGTGATATGTACCCGCCGGATGAATTATGTTTTTGCGGGTGTGTTGGGACATGAGCGGGGTACGGTACAGGCAAGAGCAGTGGCAGAGTGTCAGACGCTGCGTGGACCCTTTGATTATGCCGTATTTTCCGGCAATACGAACTTCGAACTGCCGTTCAACACCGGCAGCACCACGGTTAACGGCAGTATCCATTCCAACGACCGGCTTGCGCTGCGAAGCGGCGGGATCACAGTGAACGGGGATGCGGAAGCGGTCAATCGGTTGAGTATGAACGGCGGGATTACAGTAAACGGAGAATGCATTGCCGCGCAGATTGTGCAGAACGGCAGCGTGTCCCGGGAAGGAGAAAAGGGGCCGCTGCGGGAAATGCCGGACTTTTCGGATATCGTAAAAGAAGCGGCTGCGCAGGCCGGTACCTGCAGTAAGGGCAATAAAAGATACAACGGCAGCGATATTTATGTGGATGACCCGATTTATGTGGAGGGGGATATCACCTTCAACGCCGCTACCGTCGTGTCCGGCAGCGGGATCATCATCGCTACCGGTAATATCACCTTCAACGCGGCATGTGTTCTTTCACCCGGTTCATCGGTGTGTTTTTACTCAAAAAACGGCAACATTACGATCAACGCCGGTGAAATGCGGATCGACGGACTGCTGTATGCACCCAATGGGACGATTCGGGTGAATACCTCGAAGTTTATTGTGAACGGGCGCATTGCCGCGGACAAGCTGCAGTTAAATGTGGCATCAATAGAGGTTAACTGTGGAGAGCATGACAGGGATTGTCTCCCGAGACTGGAAGTCATGCTGATCGAATAATAAAAGGATACAGCACGGCGCGTTCCTCTGTGGTTGGAGGGAACGCGCCGTGCTGTGTCCGGAGATGTGGGTCAAAAAGACATGAGATTTTTGCGTTTTTCGGAGAGCGCTGCTATTCACCTTGAAGAAACCAAAAGGAATGATGTGGAAAAGTACGAAGCTGATATGCCTGCCCACAACAAGCACCCTCTCCGTTTCGGCAGTATAGCCGATCTCAGCGATGTTTCCGGGAATCTCTGCGTATCTCAGTTTAATGCAGTCGGCAATCCAGTATGCCATGCTCGGAACGGACAGACCGCTTTCATCCTGCACATAGGCGTATGACAGACTTACACAAAGCACGACAGGGCGTTTTGCACTGAAAAACATGAGCTGCAAGAGGGGACTTCGACCCTTAAAACAGCTCTCAAAATTACCGTAAAATGGCAAAAAGTTAGCCCATTTTATAGCCCCGGAAGCTCAAAAAAAGGGAGTTAGCCCATTTATAGCCCCGGCAAAATGGGTCAAATCAGGAGAAAATCTATCAAATCAGGGCAAACTGCAAAAGAATATTTCACACGAAATATACAACGAATTTGCATGAAAA
>DCGQ01000005.1 GCA_002314635.1 Clostridiales bacterium UBA1774 | reverse complement strand
GTAATTTATATTGTAGGAGGTGGAGATAAAATAACTTATGATGAATATCTCGACCTGCAGATGACGGCCTGTGAAAACAAGGGAAATGTACGCTGGGATTTTGCAATGTGCTACTATTATTCCCCATTAGAATTTATGGGAGAGATAGAGCGTATTGCCGGGAAAGCTGTATGCTTTAAACGTATCTATGTTTCAGGCATGTATCCTGATGGAATGTGCTTTGATGGAAAAGAAGACCATGTCTGGATTGATAAGCATGGAATCGAAGGATATTGTGTTGGAGATTGTTTGTCATTCTTTGCAGAACCGTATCGTTATATTAAGACGGGAAATGGGAAGCAGATTGACTTTGGACTTCGTAATCCACAAGGCATCAAAAAAATAGAAAAGTACAAATTGCCTTCCGACGAGGAATTGATGTTACAATTAATTGATGCTATTATCTGTGAAACTTGCTACCTTAATGAACAATGCTTTGGAGGAATGTGCCTAAGAGATAAAAAATAACGTCAGTCTTTGAGGAAGGATATGCTCAAAGCTGTAAAAGAATCAGGAAAAACAAGGAGGACTACAAATGAGTAAACACTTCTTTGATTATGATGAAGGTGATTTTGCATTCTCAATCTCCGATAATATGGCTATGGATTCTGATGGAGATTTACTTATGCGTATGGCTGATAATATGGTCTTAGACCTTGATTCTGGTGATGTACATTTTATCTCTTCGTGGAGAGACGATGAAGAAGACGATTATGGAAAAGCGATGTGAGATCAAACTCAGCACCATCATCTGCTCTCAGCGTGATCCGGCGAGCTGGGGTGCCATGAACATGAATGATGAGGTCTCAGCAAACGCAATTCTGAAACGTGCCACAAAGCACTACACCGTCATTATTAAGCCCAAAACCGCCGGAGAAACCGGCCGCTGACGATACCGCTGGGCGGCCGTTGGTCACCGCATCAGCGGCCGCTATGGCTACCGACTACTGTGCCGCCAGCCGACTACTCACCACCGCATCAACGGCGACTGCCTGCCGCCGATTGCATACATCGCCGACAAAACCGGGTGAGATAACCCGGCTTGTCCGGCAAAATGGTTATATGCAAAATGTATGCATAACCATTTTTCAACGAATGGCTTCCAGAAATTTCCGTGGGGTCGGATCGATATATAAGTCCAAAAAATGCCATTAAGTTGTATATTATACACTATAATATGACAAACAACCGCCTATTTATGTAAATTTTATAGCTTATAAAAACCGCGATCCTACACATAGCTGCGGGAGATACCAAGCCTGACTGCCACCTCCCGCTGGGGCAGCGGCGGGGACTGATCCAGTCCGTAACGGAGGTAGACAATCTCCCGTTCACGGGGATTCAACTCGGTATCCACATAACAGCGCAGACGCCGCCCGTCCTCGGTGCAGGTGATACGCTCCAGAATGTCATCTTCTTCATACAGTACATCCTGAATGGACAGTTCACCGTCCCCGTCCCCGTCCAGTGTTTCGGACAGAGACACATCCCCGGCGGACTTGCGCTGGCTGCGGAAATACATCAGAATCTCATTTTCCACGCATCGGGATGCATAGGTGGCAAGGCGTACACCCCGATCGGGGCGGTAGGTGGAGATTCCCTTGATCAGACCGATGGTGCCGATGGAAATCAGGTCATCCTGTTCACAGGAGGAAGCATAGTATTTTTTTACAATGTGGGCGACCAGCCGCAGATTTCGCTCAATCAGGATACTGCGGGCTTCCGGATCGCCCTTCAGGTTTCGCTCCACGTATATTTGTTCCTCCTCAGAACTGAGCGGGCGGGGAAACGAATTGCTCCCGCCTAAGCGCAGCATCATGAACGCCGAATTCAGAAGTAGGGGGATCAGAGTTTGCAGCATTTCCTTGCTCCTTCCATACAGAATAATATACTCTATTCGGACTCTGCAAGTCCCTATTCCCCACAGGGTTGTCCAGCCACGCTGAAATACTTGACAAAATCGTTGAGAAATAATAAACTGTATGCAAAAATCAGGAAGGGCGTGAGTGCGGATGCGGACTGCCCGAACAGGTCTGATTCTGTGTATGGTTTTGATCCTGCTGCTAAGTGCCTGCGGCAGCCGGGACGAAGCTGTCATTACCCGAACGATGGAAACACCGCTGCCGGAACGGTCCGTGCCGGTGCTTTCGGAGGAATCGCCGGAGCCTCTGCCGACCCCAAAACCGACTGCAGAACCGTTTCCGGATCCGACCCCGGAACCCGCAATCGAACCGACCGAAGAACCCACCCTGGAATCCACACCGGAACCAACTGCAGTTTCCACGCCGGAACCGGAGATTCGGGATTATATTCTGAACACAAATACAAAAAAATTTCATAATCCGGGCTGTGCCAGCGTGAAACAGATGAAGGACGAAAACCGAAAAGCCTACACCGGCACCCGGGAAGAACTGCTGGAGCAGGGTTACAGTCCCTGCGGCAACTGCAAACCATAGAAAAAGGCTGCGAAGAGAACGAACCTCGTCGCAGCCTTATGTTATTCCTTATTTCCGCTCATCCAGCGCAATCCAGCTTCTGGGTTTCACGGCAGATTTGTAACCGGGGCGGATCAGCTTATTGCAGGTCAGAGCTTCCTCCATCCGGTGGGCACACCAACCGGCAATACGGGCGATGGCAAACAGCGGCGTCAGCAGTTCGGCGGGAATGCCCAGCATACTGTAGACCAGACCGGAATACAGGTCCACATTGGCGCACATGGGAGCATCGCTGTGTTTCCGCTCCTGAATCAGCGGAATACCCAGCCGCTCTACACTTTCCAGCAGGTGGAATTCCTCCAGCCGTCCCTTTTCCTTTGCCATATCGCAGGCGTATTTCCGCAGCAGTACCGCCCGGGGATCGGAGATCGTATAGACAGCGTGCCCCAGACCATAGAGCTTACCGCTGTGGTCACCGGCTTCACCGTCCAGCAGCTCCGAAAGGTAATCCCGGATCTCCGCGTCATTGCTGTAGTCCTTCACGTTGGCCCGGATGTTATTGTACATCTCCATGACCTTCTTGTTGGCACCGCCATGGAGCGGGCCTTTCAAAGAACCGACCGCGCCCGCAATGGCACTGTAGGTATCTGTTCCGGAGGAGGAGAGAGTACGGCAAACGAAAGCAGAGTTGTTGCCGCCGCCATGCTCGGCATGGAGAATCAGCATCATATCCAGCAGCTTGGCTTCCTCGTCCGTGTAGCTCTTGTCCGAGCGAACCAGCCGGAGGAAGTTTTCAGCCAGAGACAGCTTCTCCTTGGGATTGTGGATGTACAGAGATTTGTTGTCATAGTAGTGCCGCTTCACCGCGTAGGCATTCGCCACGATGGAGGGGAAGCGGGCGATCAGCTGAACGCACTGACGCAGGATGTTCTCGAGCGAGGTATCGTCCGGATTGTCATCATAGGAATACATGGCAAGCACGCTGCGGCTCAGCTTGTTCATCACATCCGGGGACGGAGCTTTCAGGATCATGTCCTCAAAGAACCCGGTGGGAAGCGGCCGGTATTTCGCCAGCGTATCCCGAAATTCGCCCAACTGCTGTTCATTGGGAAGGGAACCCATCAGCAGCAGATAAGCTACTTCCTCGTAGCCGAAGGTGTTGTCCTTCCGGTGAGATTCCACAATATCCTCAATGGCATAGCCGCGATAATACAGACGGCCGGGAATCGGTACCTTCTCACCGTCCTGTACCACATAGCCCTGCACACTGCCGATTTTGGTAACGCCAACCGTTACGGCAGTACCATCCGCATTACGCAGACCGGTTTTGATATTTTCGTTATAATAGCTTCGATCAATGGCATATTCCGCCCGAATCCGTTCATACAGAGCGCCGATTTCATTCTGATCCATGATGGTATCCTCCCGGCAAGATATTGCACCTATCATACACACTTCACTTTCGAAATGCAAGTATCAAAAAAACTAAATAAATAAATTAAGAACCGCAAAAGCTTTGCCATTCTCCACAATTCGAAAACAGTTGCACTTCTTGTGAAACCATGTTATGATATTAAATTATAAAAGAATCAGCAGCCGAAAGGATGAGGTATATATGCTTAAAAAATGCGCTGACGGCGTATGGCTTCGGAACGGAAACCCAACCACGGAGGGAAGAACGGAGACCGTCTCAGAGGATCGTAAAAAAACCATGAGCTGGGGTATTTTCAGCGCCCATCACCAGGGTGGCGCAGATGATCAGCTGCACATCCGTTTTGACAGCCTGATTTCCCATGATATTACCTATGTGGGTATTATTCAGACCGCTATGGCCAGCGGGCTTACCCGTTTCCCTGTGCCCTATGTGATGACGAATTGCCATAACAGCCTTTGCGCGGTTGGCGGTACCATCAATGCGGATGACCATGCCTTCGGCCTGTCCGCGGCACGAAAATTCGGCGGGATTTTTGTGCCGCCCAATCAGGCGGTGATTCACCAGTATGCCCGGGAGATGATGGCGGGCTGCGGCAGGATGATCCTCGGCAGCGACAGTCATACCCGCTACGGTGCATTGGGCACCATGGGCTTCGGTGAGGGCGGCCCGGAGATCGTAAAGCAGCTCCTGTCCGACACCTATGATCTGGCTGCGCCCCGCACGGTGCTTGTCTGGGTCACCGGAAAACCGCGGCGCGGTGTAGGCCCCCATGACGCAGCTATTGCGCTCTGCGGTGCCACCTATCAGGACGGATTTGTGAAGAACAAGGTGCTGGAGTTTGCCGGACCGGGTATTTCGAACCTGTCCATGGACTTCCGTATCGGCATTGATGTGATGACCACGGAAACTGCCGCGCTCAGCTCCGTGTGGGTCACGGATGACAAAACCGAGGAATACTACGCCATTCACGGCAGGGCGGAGGATTACCGCCCCATCGCGCCCGGTGAAGGCGCGTATTATGACAGCATGATAGAGCTGGATCTGGATGCGTTGGAGCCGATGGCGGCGCTGCCCTTCCACCCCTCCGAAGCAGTCACCCTGCGGCAGCTGATCGCAGAACCGGGCGACTGTCTGCGGGAAGCGGAAAAGCGTGCCGTGACCCAGCTTGGCCGTGAGATTCACCTGACGGATAAGGTGAAAAACGGAAAACTGATGATCGATCAGGGCATCATCGCCGGATGCGCCGGCGGTATGTATGACAATATCGCGGAAGCGGCTGCCATTCTGGAACGTGGCAGACTGGGTTGCGGCGGCTTCGGCCTGTCCGTTTATCCGCCCAGCACGCCGGTACAGCTGGAGCTGACCCAGAATGGCGTGGCAG
Source organism: Clostridiales bacterium UBA1774 (assembly GCA_002314635.1). GTDB lineage: Bacteria > Bacillota > Clostridia > Oscillospirales > Oscillospiraceae > UBA1774. Next base: position 18,786 of record DCGQ01000005.1, on the reverse strand, counting down.
AAAAGCTGCTGGAAGCCGGCGCCCTGCTGAAGCCCTGCTTCTGCGGACCCTGCTTCGGTGCAGGCGAGGTGCCGGTCTGCGGCGGCCTGTCCATCCGCCATACGACCCGCAACTTCCCCAACCGGGAGGGCAGCAAGCCGGGCGACGGGCAGAGCGCAGCCGTAGTGCTGATGGATGCCCGCAGCATTGCCGCAACGGCGGCAAACGGCGGCGTACTCACCTCCGCCATGGAATGGGATTACGAAGCCCCTGCTGCGGTGGAACGCCGCTTTGACCGGGCACCCTATGAGAAGCGGGTGTACCTCGGAGCCGGAAAGCCGGATCCGGAAGCGGAGCTGGTATTCGGCCCCAACATCGTGCCGTGGCCGGAGATTCCGGACTGCGGTGACAGCCTGCTGGTAAAGGTATGCAGCGTGCTGCAGGATGAGGTCACCACCACGGATGAGCTGATTCCCTCCGGCGAAACCTCTTCTTATCGCTCCAATCCGCTGAAGCTGGCAGAGTTTGCCCTGTCCCGCCGGGATCCGGGCTATGTAGAGCGCTCCAAGGCCGCGAGGACGCTGGAGCAGCAGCGTGCAGCGGGCATCCTGCCGGAGGAACTGGCGGCAGTTCTGAAAAAGCTCTCTGTATCGGAAGAAGAGGCGAAGCACCTGCGCTTCGGCTCCACCATCTTTGCCCGGAAGCCGGGCGATGGCTCCGCCAGAGAACAGGCAGCCTCCTGCCAGCGGATTCTGGGCGGCTGTGCCAACCTCTGTTATGAATTTGCCACCAAGCGTTATCGCTCCAACTGTGTCAACTGGGGCATGATGCCCTTTATTCTGGACAGAGAACCGGAGCTGGACTGGCAGCTGGGCGACTATGTGTATGTGCCCGGTCTGCGCGGCGCACTGGAAGCACTGAAAAACGATCTGCCCGCCTTCCGAGTGTCCGGCGACACGGTGACGGAGCTGACCCTCCATCTGCCCGCCCTCAGTGCGGAGGAACGGGATATCCTGCTGACAGGCTGTCTGATGAACTGGTATAAAGCCGGAAAGGGTGGAATGCTATGAGAATCAAAATGAACCCCATCGCGGAGCTGGACGGCGATGAAATGACCCGGGTGCTCTGGGGCTGGATCAAGGAAGAACTGCTGGAACCCTTTGTGGAGCTGAATACGGAATACTACGATCTGGGCCTGCCCAACCGGGATGAGACCGGCGATGCGGTGACCGTGCAGGCAGCGGAAGCCATCCGCCGTCTGGGTGTGGGCGTAAAGTGCGCCACCATCACCCCCAATGCCCAGCGCATGGAGGAATATCATCTCCACAGCCAGTGGAAGAGCCCCAATGCCACCATTCGCGCCGTGCTGGACGGTACCGTGTTCCGCACTCCGATTCTCACCGGACGGATCAAACCCTATGTGCAGGGATGGGCGAAACCCATCACCATTGCCCGCCATGCTTACGGGGATATCTATAAGGCCGTGGAAATGAAGATTCCCGGCCCGGGCAAGGCGGAATTGGTGTTTACCGGCGAAAACGGGGAGCAGCGGCAGGAAATTTTCACCTTCAAGGGCTCCGGCATCCTGCAGGGAATGCACAACCGGGATGATTCCATTGAAAACTTCGCCCGCGCCTGCTTCGGCTACGCGCTGAGCCGGGGCGAAGACCTGTGGTTCTCTGCCAAGGATACCATTTCCAAGACCTATGACGGGAATTTCCGGGATATCTTCCAGAGAGTTTACGATCAGGAATACAAGTCCGCCTTTGCGGAAAAGGGCATTTCCTATTTCTATACGCTGATTGACGATGCGGTTGCCCGTGTGATCCGCAGCAATGGCGGTTTTATCTGGGCCACCAAGAACTATGATGGTGATGTGATGAGCGACATGGTCTCCACCGCCTTCGGCTCCCTTGCCATGATGACCAGTGTTCTGGTCTCTCCGGACGGGTGTTATGAGTATGAGGCCGCCCACGGCACCGTGACCCGCCATTACTACCGTTATCAGGCGGGCGAAACCACCTCCACAAACCCGGTGGCCACCATCTTTGCATGGTCCGGCGCTCTGCGGAGAAGAGGCGAGCTGGACGGAAATGGGGAGCTTTCCGCCTTTGCGGATCGATTGGAAAAAGCCACGCTGGATACCATCGAAGCGGGAGTAATGACCGCCGACCTGAGCGCTCTGTGCGCGGATGCGGATGTGCGGAAGGCGGATACGAAGGCTTTCCTGAAGGCGATCCGGGAGAGGCTGGAAACATGAACGAACACATGGTAAGCGGGGTCAGCCTGCCGGATGTATACCACGCATCGCTGATGGCGCTGGACAAGATTGGTGAGATCACCCCCTGCCCGGATTACAACACCACCCAGAAGGAACTCAGCATGACCCTGTGTGTACAGGAGCCGCTGCGGGAGCCGATGATTTCCAAGCTGTTTATCGGCGGCTACCGGGAGCTGGAGCAGTATCGGCAGGAGATGCTGGACGGCATTTTGGATTTTGAAATTGAAAAAGGCAACTGGGCCTATACTTATCATTCCCGCATGGCGGAGCAGATTCCGTTTATTCTGCAGGAGCTGCGCCGCAATCCGGATTCCCGCCGCGCAGTGATCGATGTGCGGGACTGGAAGCACGATGCGGGAAACGACAACCCGGCCTGTCTGCAGCACCTGCAGTTCTTCATCCGGGGCGGGAAGCTGCACCTGAAAGTGCTGTTCCGCTCCAATGATGCCTGCAAAGCCACCTATATGAATGCCTTTGCCCTTATCATGCTGCAAAAACGCATTGCGGAGGAGCTGGGCGTGGAGATGGGCAGCTACACCCATCGGGCCAACTCCTTCCACTGCTATGAGCGGGACCTGCCGCTGCTGGAAGGGTATGTGCGCCGGATTCGGCAGGATGAGGACATTACCTATGACTATGCAGGGGAATGGGAACTGCTGATGGAGGAAGCCAGACCTGAGATCGCCGCAGCAGTGGAGAAGCTCAGAAAGGGAACATGAGAAAGAAACAACTGACCAGCTCCCTTCTGCTGGTACTGGCGGCGCTGATCTGGGGTTCGGCTTTTGTGGCCCAGCGGGTGGGACTGGATTATGCCGGAGCGTTGACCTTCAATGGTGCCCGCTGTCTGATCGGTACACTGGTGCTGATTCCGGTAAGTCTGATATTTCGACCTGCACCCGATTATTCCCGGAAGCGCACCGTGGCGGGCGGCGTTCTCTGCGGTCTGTGTCTGTTTGCGGCAACCAATCTGCAGCAGATGGGTCTGGCCTATACCGAGGTAGGGAAGGCCGGGTTCATTACCACCTTTTATATTGTATTGGTGCCCGTGCTGGGTATGCTGGTGGGGAAGAAAACCGGTCTGCTGAACTGGGTCGCCATTTTGTTTGCGCTGGGCGGTCTGTATTTCCTGTGTATGAACGGCGGCGGCTTCTCCGTCCGAAAGGGCGAGATCATGGAACTGAGCTGTGCGCTATTCTATTCGCTTCAGATCATGGTGATCGACCGCTGCGTGAAGGATGCGGACGGGGTTCGCCTCAGCTGCATTCAGTTTGCAGTCTGCGGCATCCTGAGCATGATCAGCGCGTTCCTGTTTGAAGAACCGAATCTGCGGACGCTGTGGCAAGGCTGGATTCCGCTGCTGTATGCCGGTGTCCTCAGCTGCGGTGTGGCGTATACCCTGCAGATCGTGGGACAGAAGCACCTGCATCCTACCACCGCATCGCTGCTCATGAGTCTGGAATCTGCCTTCGCCGTGCTGGCAGGATGGGTCGTCCTTCGGGAAAAGCTGTCCGGGCGGGAATTTCTCGGCTGCGGCCTGATGCTGGTGGCCGTGATACTGGCGCAGATCGCCCCGACAAAAGAATAAAGCTTGCGGGTCTTTCCGGAAACGGAGAGGCCCGCTTTTTCACGGGAGTTCGACAGGCATACACATGACAAATCCGGTCGGCTGTGCTATAATGCAGCAAATCATTCCGGGAGGCGCAGAAGCGTGAAACGGTTTTTCGCCGGTGTCAGCAGGTACATACGGCGGCATTTTGAAGAATACAATGGAACGGAAAAGGTGTTTTACGGATTGACGCTGCTGATTGCAGCCGCCGCCTGTGCGCTGCTGCTGGGCGAGGCCGGTCTGCCCCGTCCGCTGGGGTATCTGCTGGGTGCAACGGCCGGTCTGGGACTGGCTGCCGCTGCGCTGAATCTGGGCAGTTTGCTGCTGAATGCGCTGCTGCGTTTCCTGCTTCGGCGGGGAACGGCGTTCCTGATCTGCACCGCTGCGGTAACAGTGGGACTGGGCTATGGACTCTACGAAAGCTGCCGGGGGAACATTCCGCGCTGGGGCTGTTATTGCGCCGCACTGGTGATGGTGCTGATCGTCCGCAGCTTTGTCCAGTGTCTCTGGCTGCTGGCAGCAAAGCGAAAGCAGGGGGCATTTATCTGGGTGTCCGGGATTCTCACCGGAGCATTAACACTGGTGATCTGCCTGTTTATCTTCGGGAACGGGTTTGACGAAAGCTATACGGATGCCTATCTGCAGCTGGGGAAAGCGGCTGGCCGGGAGGGCGAGCTGGAAACCGGAATCACATGGCCGGTGGATGTGCTGTACTACGGAACCGGAACGGAGGATGCACTCAGCGCCGGGACGGTAAATCTTGCTCCCTTTGTAGGTGGCTACAGCGGTCTGCAGGCAAAGTATCGGCGGACGGTACAGGGTTACGATATCTGCCATGTGCCCCTGCGAGGAAAAATCTGGTATCCGGTCGGAGCAGAGAACTGCCCGCTGCTGGTTATCGCGCACGGAAACCACAATCTCCTGACAGAATCCTATGAAGGCTATGACTATCTGGGCGAAAGTCTGGCAGCACAGGGTTATGTGGTGGCCTCCATTGACTGCAATTCCTGCAATTGGTGCGTGCTGGGGAATCTCAGCGGCGAAAATGACGGACGCGCCGTGCTGATGCTGGAAAATATCCGGCAGATCCTGCGCTATTCCACGTGGAAAACCTGCCCGCTTTATGATCGGATCGACCGGAATGCCATCGCGGTGGCAGGCCATTCCCGGGGCGGGGAATCGGCGGCCATTGCGGCACTGTTCTGTTCGCTGGACTGTCTGCCCTCCAACGGAAATGTGGAGTTCGACTGGAATTTCCGCATCCGCAGCGTGATCGCCATTGCACCCACCGCAGACCAGTACAACCCGGCAGGACACACCGTAGAGCTGAGCGATGTGAATTATCTGCTGATTCAGGGCGCTAACGATCAGGATGTGAGCGTGTTCATGGGTGCCAGACAGTATGAGAATGTGAACTTCACCGGGGAACGGGATTGCCTGAAAAGCTACCTGTATATTGCAGATGCAAACCACGGTCAGTTCAATACCACATGGGGACGGTTTGATATGACCGGTCTGACGGGCAGGCTGCTGAATGTGGAAAACCTGCTGACCGCCGGAGAACAGCAGGACATTCTGACCACCTTTGCCTCCGTATTTCTGGATGTGACCCTGCGGGGGGAGGAAAGCTGCCGGGATCTGCTTTATGACTATGGGGCTTATCGGGACTATCTGCCGGAGACCCTGTATGTGCAGGGTTATGAGGACAGCGGGTTTGACCTGCTGGCGGATTTTGAGGAAAATGCCGACCTGACCGAGGAATCCGAAGGCCGGGTGGACGTGTCCGTGGAAGGAGCCAGCAGCTGGCAGGAGGGCGTGGCATATTATGCCAATTCAGCCATGGATGACGGGGACGGCATGGGCACCTATGTGCTGCATGTAAGCTGGAAAGCGGAAGAGGAAGCACGGCTGGAGCTGCGGTTCCATCGCTATGACGGCACCGGCCGCTGTCTGCAGTTCGATATTGCGGACACAGACAGGTTGTCGGTATCGGAAGGGGAGTATCAGGCGCTGGACTGCGCGATCCTGCTCTGCGATGCCAACGGACACAAGGCGGAGCTGCGCCTTGCGGACTACTGTACGGTCTATCCGCCGCTGCCGGTGGCACTGGGCAAGCTGCAATATCTGATGGGAGACGAGGAATATAAACTGGTTTCCCAGACCTGCCGGATTCCGCTGTCCGCCTTTCTGGAGGCGGAGCCACGGCTGGATCTGACAAGGCTGACCCGGCTTACCTTTGTGTTTGATGCGCCGGAGGGCGGCAGCGTTTCACTGGACAATGTAGGCTTCGATACGGAACCGGATTGAAAGCAAAGGGACTTTTCCGAAAACGGCAAAAGTCCCTTGCTTTTTTGCTATTAATAATGTATAATGCGCCCGCAATAAGGGAGTAACTTGCGGCGATGCCGTGGGTGCAGCGTCAATCCCGGTGCATGGCACCCGTTGCACTCTTTAATCGTGAGACTTTTGCCTGCGGGCAAGGGTCTTTTTTATTATGACAGAGGCTGACGGCGCTGTCTTACAGGAAAGGAGAATTCTTCATGCAATCGTATCTGGAAAGCGGGACGCAGGTTCTGAAGGATCTGAATACCACGGAGGCCGGTCTGAGTCAGGCAGAAGCGGAACGAAGACTGGCGCAGAACGGAAAAAACAAGCTGGCAGAACCTCCCAAGGAAAGCCTGATGAAGCGTTTCTGGAAGGCAATCTGCGACCCCATGATCTTCCTGCTGCTGGGCGCGGCAGTGGTGTCCACCGCAACGACAATTTACCAGAATGTGGTGCTGCATCAAAACGAAAGCTATGCCGACCTCTTTATCATCCTGTTCGTTGTCATCATCAACTCCGTCCTCAGCGTGGTACAGGAAAGCAAAGCAGCGGAGGCGATTTCTTCTCTGATGGAAATGACTGCCGCCACCTGCAAGGTCATGCGTGACGGGAAAATGCAGGTCATCAAGGCAGAAGACGTTGTCGTGGGCGATGTGGTGGTTCTGGAAGCGGGCGACGCGGTTCCGGCAGACTGCCGCATTCTGGAAAGTGCCAGCCTGAAAGCAGAGGAATCCGCACTGACCGGCGAAAGCGTTCCGGTGAACAAGCTGGTGGATATCCTGATGCTGAAGGAAGGCCAGAAGGATGTGCCGCTGGGTGACCGGAAAAATATGCTCTACAGCGGCAGCACGGTTTCCTATGGCCGGGGTACCGCCGTAGTAACCGCAGTTGGCATGGATACGGAGATGGGAAAGATCGCAGACGCGCTGAATCAGGCGGAGGACGAACAGACCCCCCTGCAGCGAAAGCTGGCTCAGCTTTCCCGCACCCTGACCAAGCTGGTACTGGGTATCAGCCTGTTCGTGTTCCTGTTCTCTGTCGCCCGGGAGCTGCTGTTCCACACCCAGAGCGGAGCCATTTTCCAGACGATTCTGGATTCCTTCATCATTGCCGTGGCACTGGCGGTGGCCGCCATTCCGGAGGGTCTGCCCGCCGTGACCACGATCATCCTTTCCATCGGTGTGACCAGTATGTCCAAACGACAGGCGCTGATGCGGAAGCTGACTGCCGTGGAAACGCTGGGCTGCACCCAGATCATCTGCTCGGATAAGACCGGTACGCTGACCCAAAATAAGATGACCGTGGTGGACAGCTATACCGATGATCCGGTGCTGCTGGCAAAGGCCATGGCACTTTGCAGCGACGCCAAGCGCGGTCTTGGTATGCACACCGCCGAGGGCGAACCCACCGAGGCAGCGCTGGTGAATCACGCTCACGATCTGCGGCTTTATAAGGACGAACTGGACGCCTCTTGTCCCCGTACCGGCGAAGCACCTTTTGATTCGCTGCGGAAGATGATGAGCACCGTGCATCGGGAGAAGGAAGGACTGCGCCAGTATACCAAGGGCGCCTGCGAGATGCTGCTAGATCGCTGCGTCGGTTACTGGCAGAATGGCAGCGTTCAGCCCATGACGCAGGAATACAAGGATAACGTCATCCGCCGCAACAAGGAATTTGCCGACCGGGCCCTGCGTGTGCTGGGCGCTGCGTTCCGGGTGTGGGATGGGGAACCAACGGATTACGAAGCGGAGACGCTGGAGCAGCAGCTCATCTTCATTGGCTTTGTGGGCATGATCGACCCCTGCCGTCCCGAGGTTTACGCCGCGATTCAGGAATGCCGGGAGGCCGGTATCCGTCCGGTGATGATCACCGGCGACCATAAGGATACTGCAGTTGCCATCGCAAAGGATCTGGGCATCATCACCGATGCTTCTCAGGCCATCGAGGGTGCGGCGCTGGAGGATCTGACGGATGAGGAACTGAAGGAAACCGTCACAAAGTACAGCGTCTATGCCCGCGTGCAGCCGGAGCATAAGACCCGCATCGTCCGGGCGTGGCAGTCCCGGGGCAAGATCGTTGCCATGACCGGCGACGGCGTCAACGATGCACCGTCTATCAAGGCTGCGGATATCGGCGTGGGTATGGGTATCACCGGCACGGATGTGACCAAGGGCGTAGCGGATATGGTGCTGGCGGATGATAACTTTGCCACCATCGTAAACGCCGTAGAGGAAGGCCGCCGAATCTATGATAACGTACATAAGGTTGTGCAGTTCCAGATGATTACCAACCTTTGCGAGATTCTTGCCATCTTCCTTGCTTCCATGTGCGGGTTCCATATTCTCAGCGCGGCACATCTGCTTTGGATCAATATGATTACCGACTCCGCACCCGGTCTGGCACTGGGCATGGAATCCGCAGAGAGCGGACTGATGAAGCGGAAACCCCGTCCGGCGGATGAAGGACTGTTCTCCGGCGGCAGTGGTCTGGTCATTCTGGTTCAAGGGCTGCTGATGGGTATTCTCATCGTGTTTTCCTTCCTGCTGGGTCAGTGGATGGAGACCGGGCACTGGGCATTTGCCGACAGCGCCGATGGCATGACCATGGCTTTCCTGACCTGCAACTTTGCCGAGATGTTCTGCGCGTTCAGCACCCGCAGTCTGACCGGCTCTCTGTTCCGCATGAAGAAGCAGAATGTCTGGCTCTGGGGCGCACTTCTCTGGACGATTCTGCTGACCTGCGGTGTCCTGTTCATTCCTGCCTTCTGTAACCTTTTCGGGCTGACGGCAATCAGCCCGGCAGAATTTTTGACCGCACTGGCACTTGCTATGGTGACGATTCCCCTCTCTGAGGCGGCAAAGGCCATTCAGCGTGCCGGAAGAAAGGAAAAAGTATGATTCTCAGAAATAACAAAGGCGTCTCTCTGGAACTGGTGCCCACCGGCGGCGCCATCCGTACCCTGTTTGTGCCGGACCGGAACGGTGTACTGCGTGATGTGGTTCTGGGCAGGGACAAGGCAGAGGATTATCCCTACGGCTGCTTCGGAACCTTTATCGGCCGCTACGGCAACCGGATCGCCGGTTCCGCATTCCCCCTGAACGGAAAGATCATCCATATTACCCCCAATGAGGGGAAGAACTGCCTCCATGGCGGCAGCGGCTTCCACTCCAAGCGCTTTGATATGGAAGCGGAAGGGGAGCAGAAGGCGATTCTGCACTATGTCAGTCCGGACGGGGAGGATGGTTTCCCCGGAACGATGCAGCTGACCATCACCGTCACCCTGTCGGAGGAAAACGAACTGACCTTCCTGTATGAAGCTGTGTCGGATCAGGACACGGTGGTGAATCTGACCAATCACAGCTATTTCAATCTTTCCGGCGAACAGAATATTCTGGGACATGAGCTGATGATTGACGCCGACCGGATTCTGGAGGTTGACAAGGGCCTGATTCCCACCGGAACGCTGCTGGACGTCAGCGGAACGGATTTCGATTTCCGGCAGCGCCGTTCCATTGTGTCCGGAAAGTATGACCACTGCTATGTGCTGAACTCCGGCGAGGGCGTGAAGGCGGAGGTCTATTCGCCGGTGAGCGGGATCGGGATGCAGATGAAAACGGATCTGCCCGGTATGCAGCTCTACTGCGGCATGGGAACCCGCGGTGCTCAGGGCAAAAACGGGCAGGTATATGCCGCTAACGCGGGCGTATGTCTGGAAACGCAGCATTTCCCGGATTCGCCGAATCATCCGGAGTTTCCTTCGACCGTGCTGAAATGCGGAGAAACCTATCGGACCCAGACCAGCTTTACCTTCTTCTCCCGATAAGACTTAAATAATATGGGTTATTCGGTTGACGCATGACGATGTTTCGTATATAATGTGACGCATTAACCAAATAGAAAACTGATTCTGAATCAGACAAAAGAAGTGGAGTGAGCCCATGGTCCGGTATGTTATCAAGCGTGTCCTTCTGGCAATCCTTTCCGTGTTTATCATCTGTGCCATAACCTTCTTCACCATGCACGCCATCCCCGGCGGTCCCTTTAACAAGGAAAAGGCATTGAGTGATGCAACCGTGCAGGCATTGAATGAACGGTACAATCTGGATAAACCGCTGGTGACACAGTTCTTTCTCTACATGAAGAATATGCTGAAAGGCGATTTCGGCGTATCTCTGAAAAACGGGCGTGATATCGCTACGATTATCGGCGATTCCTTCCCGGTGTCCTGCAAAATCGGCCTGATGGCCATTGCACTGGCGCTGGTGCTGGGTACCGTTTTCGGCAGCATTGCAGCGCTGACGAGAAACAAGCTGCCGGATCGGATCATCATCTTTTTCTCTACGTTGTTCACCGCCGTCCCGGCCTTTGTGCTGGCCACATTGCTGCTGCTGGTATTCTGCATCAAGCTGAATCTGGTGCCGGTGTGGTCTGTGGACTCCGGCAGCTATCTGCTGCCCGTCATCTCGCTGGCAGCCTATCCTATGGCATATACCACCCGACTGTCCAAGTCCAGTATGCTGGACGCGCTGAGTCAGGACTATGTGCGTACCGCCAAGGCCAAGGGCGTTCGCCCCGGAAAAGTGATCTTCAAGCACGCACTGCGGAACTCGCTGATTCCCGTGATCACCTATGCCGGTCCTCAGATTGCGTATATCATCACCGGCAGTATGGTGGTTGAGACCGTGTTTACCATCGGAGGTCTGGGCAGCAAGTTCGTGGACGGCATCACCAACCGCGATTACACCATGATCATGGCGACCACGATTTTCCTTGCCACGCTGATGGTGGTTGCCAACCTGCTATGTGACCTGATCTACAAGCTGGTAGATCCCCGCATTAAATTTGATTGAGGAGGGAAGACATGCTGAAATATGACGAAAACGGGATGCCGAAGAAAAACCCCCTCAGTATGCAGATCGACCTGAGCAAGTTCGAGCCTGCCACGGAAGAAGAAAAGCGGCAGCAGGATGTGATGGCCAAGTCCACCACCCTGTTCCGGGACGGTATGAAGAAGCTGATGCACAACCCGCTGGCGGTGATCAGTCTGGTGGTGCTGTTTGTTGTAGTCGTCACCATTCTGGTGGCACCGCTGATCGTGCCCTATAGCTATGACGGCATGATCACCATCAACGGCAAACGCGACAAGGGCGCACAGAATCTGGCTCCCTTTACATGGAGTCAGGCAGAGCAGAAGTATATCGACGAGGGCGGAAAGCTGTTCCCGCATATTTTCGGAACGGATTCCCTTTGCCGTGACTATTTCATCCGTGTGGTCTACGGTACCCGTGTTTCTCTGGCAGTCGGTATCTTTGCCAGTATCATCGTGCTGATCATCGGCATGGTATACGGCAGTATATCCGGTTATGCAGGCGGGCGAACAGACCTGATCATGATGCGGATCGTGGATATCATCTACTCCCTGCCGGATATGCTGGTCATCATCCTGCTGAGCGTGGTGCTCGACCAGATCCTGCACTTTAAGACCGGCTCTCTGCTGGGAAATCTGGGTTCCAACATGATCTCCATCTTCGTGGTGTTCGGCCTGCTGTACTGGGTCAGCATGGCGCGTCTGATCCGAGGGCAGATCCTGTCCATCCGGGAAAACGAATATGTGCTGGCCGCCCGCAGCATCGGCACCAAGCCGGGCCGCATCATCCGTAAGCACATTCTCCCCAACTGCATCAGCGTGATCATCGTTTCCACCGCCCTGCAGATTCCCTCCGCCATCTTCACCGAGAGCTTCCTCAGCTTTATCGGTCTGGGCGTAAAGGCACCTATGCCCTCCTTGGGTTCCCTTGCCAATGCGGCACGCGAAGGTCTGCAGAGCTATCCCTACAAGCTGATTTTCCCCTCCGTCATGATCTGTCTGATCGTATTGAGCCTGAACCTGCTGGGTGACGGACTTCGGGATGCGTTTGACCCGAAGCTGAAACGCTGAGAAAGGAGATCGACAACGATGAGTGAACCTTTGCTTCGTGTGGAAAATCTCCATACCTCCTTCTTTACCGATTCCGGTGAGGTGCAGGCCGTCAACGGCGTTTCCTTCGATCTGAACCGGGGCGAGGTGCTGGGTATCGTGGGCGAATCCGGCTCCGGCAAGAGCGTGACCGCCTATTCCATCATGCAGATTCTTGCCGACACCGGCAAGGTGGTGGAAGGCAATGTGTACTACAAGGGCGAAAACCTGCTGAAGTACACCAAGCATCAGCTCCAATCCTTCCGCGGCAAGTGCTGTTCCATCATTTTTCAGGATCCTATGACCAGCCTGAACCCGGTTTTCACCGTTGGCAACCAGATCATGGAGGCCATCCGCCTGCATACCGACAAAAAGGGCGATGAGATCAAGGCCCGTGCCATTGAGATGCTGCAGCTTGTGGGCATCAATGAGCCGGAGAAACGCATCAAACAGTATCCCTTTGAGCTGTCCGGCGGTATGCGTCAACGTGTGATGATCGCCATGGCGCTGGCCTGCGAACCGGATATCCTGATTGCAGACGAACCGACCACCGCATTGGATGTGACCATTCAGGCGCAGATTCTGGAACTGATTCAGGATCTGCAGAAGAAGATGGGCATGGCGGTGATTCTCGTCACCCACGATCTGGGCGTCATTGCCGATATGTGCAGCACCATCATGGTGATGTACGGCGGTCGTGTCTGCGAAAGAGGAACGGCGGACGAGATCTTCTACAACCCCAAGCACGAATACACCAAGGGGCTGCTTCGCAGCATTCCCAACGCTTCCAATATGAAAAAACGGCTGATCCCGATTGCGGGTGTGCCCATCAATATGCTGAATATGCCCAAAGGCTGTGCTTTCTGCACCCGCTGCGACAATGCGATGAAAATCTGCCTCAGCGAACAGCCGGAGGAACTGACGATTAACGACAGCCATAAAGCGTCCTGCTGGATCAATGTACGGGACGCGCAGATCGCGCAGGGGGTGAAGTAACATGGCAGAAACACTGTTGGAGGTTCGCAATCTGAAGCAGTATTTCCCGGTGAAATCCGGCCTGTTCGGCAGCACCCCGCTGAAAGCGGTGGACGATATCAGCTTTGATATCGCCAGAGGCGAAACGCTGGGTCTGGTAGGGGAAAGCGGCTGTGGAAAGACCACTGTGGGCCGCAGCATCCTGCATCTGTATAAACCCACTGCCGGTGAAGTCCGGCTGGAGGGTGATCTGATCACCGATAAGAACATCCGGGAAAAGCGGAAGAAGATGCAGATGGTGTTTCAGGATCCCTATTCTTCTCTGAACCCACGTATGACGGTGGAGGACATCATCGGCGAACCGTTGGATGTGCATCATCTGTGCAAAGGCCGCAAGGAACGGCACGAGAAGATCATTGATCTGATGAATCTGGTGGGACTGAATGCGGAACACGCAACCCGCTATGCCCACGAGTTTTCCGGCGGTCAGCGTCAGCGAATCGGCATTGCCCGCGCACTGGCGGTAAATCCGGAATTTATCGTCTGCGATGAGCCGGTTTCCGCACTGGACGTTTCCATTCAGGCGCAGGTCATCAATATGTTTGAGGATCTGCAGGTAAAGCTGGGCGTAACCTATCTGTTCATTGCCCATGACCTGCTGGTGGTTCATCATATCTCCAAGCGTATCGCGGTCATGTATCTGGGCAAGATGGTGGAAATCGCGGACGCGGATGAGCTGAATGACCATCCGATCCATCCCTACACCCTGTCGCTGCTCAGCGCTGTCCCGATTCCGGATCCCAAGACAGCCCGGGAACGGCACCGTATCGTGCTGGAGGGCGATGTGCCTTCTCCACTGAAAATGCCCACCGGCTGCGCCTTCCGCACCCGCTGCCGTTACGCAACGGAGCACTGTGCAGAGGAATGCCCCTCCCTGCAGGACAGAGGAAACGGTCACTTGGTTGCCTGCTGGAATGTATAAAACAAAACCGATGCATGATACCGTAACATTTTAATGAACAAGCGTAAAAAGACTTGCTTTTTATAGTGTGATACGATATTATGCATGCACTGCTTACACGCTGGTTATAGGCGGTCATGTACCGCTTGTAATAAAATACAAATGGAGGAACGATAATGAAGAAGATCCTTGCACTGGTTCTGGCTCTCGTTATGGTTTTCGCTCTGTGTGCCTGCGGCGGCAATACCAACGCAAACACCAATAAGGGCAGCGATACCAATACGAATACCAACACCAACACGAACACCAACACCGGCAAGACCGACACCAACACCGAATCCGGCAAGACCGAAGAACCCACAGACAACGGCGGCGATACCGCTGCTCCCAATGCGGCTGACTACGTGAGCGATGCTTTCATCGACCCCGTCACCGAGTGGGAAACCTATAACACGCTGGTTGCCGAGATCAAGGCCTGCACCGATTTCGCCAAGCGTACCGAGCTGATGCACGAAGCTGAGGACATTCTCATGTCCAACTACTGTGTCATCCCGCTGTACTACTACAACGACATTTACCTGATGAAGGACTATGTTTCCGGCATCTACTCCAACCCCTATGCCACCAAGTTCTTCATGTACACCAAGATGTCCAACGGTTCCGATACCCTGCGTCTGCAGCTGGCCTCCGAGCCTGACTATCTGGATCCCGCTCTGAACAGCTCCGTTGACGGCGCCTGCCTGGCTGCCAACTGCTTCAGCGGCCTGTACACCTATGATGCCAACGGCAACCCCGCTCCCGCCTGCGCCAAGGGCTACACCGTCTCTGAGGACGGCTGCACCTACACCGTCACCCTGAAGGACGGCCTGAAGTGGTCCGACGGCAGCGACCTGACCGCCGCTGACTTCGCCTACAGCTGGAAGCGTGCTACCGATGACAAGACTGCTGCCGACTACAGCTATATGTTCTCCTCCTTCAACGGCTACGGCACCGAGGCCGGCATCAATGTCACTGCCATCGACGCTGTGACCCTGCAGTTCGTTCTGGATGCCCCCTGCGCCTACATGGAAGACCTGATGGCTTTCCCCACCTTCTACCCTGTGAAGCAGAGCGAAGTTGAGAAGTACGAGGATTGGGAAACCGCTCCCGGCCACTGGTGCCAGGATGCCGGCTTCGTCTCCAACGGCGCTTTCGTCTGCACCGGCTGGACCCATGACGAATCCATGACCTACGAGAAGAATCCCTACTTCTGGGATGCTGAGAATGTCACTCTGCAGAAGCTCCAGTTCATGCTCTCCGATGATGACACCGCCATCTTTGCCGCTTACAACGCCGGCAACCTGGACTTCGCCGACTCCGTCCCCACCGACGAAGTTGCCAACCTGCTGAATAACCCCGAGTTCCACATTGTGGACGAGCTGGGCACCTACTATGTTGCTTTCAACTGCAAGAGCCAGCTGTTCGCCGACAAGACCCCCGAACAGGCTGCCTGCATGCGTGAAGCTTTCTCCCTGCTGATCGACCGTGACTTCATCTGCGAGAACATTGGCCAGACCGGACAGGTCGCTGCCAACGCTTACATCCCTCTGGGCATGGCTGACGGCAACGGCGGTGTGTTCAAGACCAGCGCTACCGAAGAAGGCTACTACGATGCTTACGCCATCAACAACGATTACGAAGGCACCGTGGCCAGAGCCATCGAGCTGCTGAAGGCCGCCGGCTTCGAGTTTACCGAAGACGGTATGCTGGCTGAAAGCACCCCCATCAGCATCGAGTACCTGACCAACACCACCTCCGGCCATGTGAAGATCGCCGAGTCCATGCAGCAGGACTTTGCTGCCATCGGCATCAACATGACCATCCAGCAGCAGGACTGGGCCGTGTTCCTTGAGGAACGCAAGCAGGGCAATTTCGATATCGCCCGCGAAGGCTGGATCGCCGACTTCAATGACCCCATCAACATGCTCGAGATGTGGATCACCGATTCCGGCAACAACGACTGCCAGTTCGGCCGTTGATCCCTGATTGAAAAAGCGCAGCTTCGGCTGCGCTTTTTTTATACAAACAAGACGCTTTTTCCGTGGCCGGGGAGAGCATAGACCGTGACAGAAACGAAATTTGTCATAATATGTCGAATTTTGACAATAAAACGATAAATAAATAGAAAATAAAGCTTGAAATATTTTCCAAAATACGCTATGATTGGGGACAGTTCCCCTTTCTGCGGAGAATACCGCGGCTGTATGAAATTCAAACAGGAAATGCTGCGAAAAAAAGAACCGAACTGTCAGAATGTTCCATTTTTCGCTTGCGTGAAGGGGAGAAAAATGTTAAATTGAGAGCGCACAAAGCGGTTGCCGTACAGCTCTTTTGCTGTTGAGAGATATACATGGTTCTGCCGCAGGTGACGATCATCAAAAGCGGAGGAATACACATGGAAAAGACATTGAAGCTTGTCATTGCGGATGCCAGTGAGGATTTTCTGGACACGCTGGAAGACGCATCTATGGAACAGACCGGAGTGGAGCTTGTGGGTTCCGCGTCGGACGGAGAAAAGCTGCTGCGGCTGATCCGGGAGGAAAGACCGGATGTAGTGGTGATGGATCTGGTGCTGCCGAAAACAGACGGATTCGGTGTTCTCCGCGCCCTTTCCCGGCAGGAGCAGTATCGGCCCGCAGTTATCGTGCTTTCTGCCTTTACGAATGACCGGGTAACGGCACAGGCTTCGGCTTTGGGCGCTTATTATTTCATGCCGAAGCCCTGCGATCTGGAGGACGTGTTTGATCGGGTTCGCAGCGTAGGCAGCAGCAGTGTGCCCGCAGTTGGTATGGTTGCTCTGCCCTATACGCCGCGTGCTAAGCCGGAAAAGCGCATTGACACGCTGGTTACAGAGATCATTCACGAGATCGGAGTTCCTGCACATATCAAAGGCTATCAGTATCTGCGGGAAGCCATCATTGAGGTGGTGGAGGACATGGATCTGATCAATGCCGTGACGAAAGCGTTGTATCCATCCGTTGCGAAGAAGTACAGCACCACCGCCTCCCGGGTGGAACGAGCCATCCGACATGCGATCGAGGTCGCGTGGGATCGGGGCGATATTGAGGTACTGACCCGTTACTTCGGCTACACCGTTTCCGGCGTCAAAGGAAAACCAACCAACAGCGAATTTATCACCCTGATTGCCGACCGGCTCCAGCTTCGCCTGCGGGAGGCGGAGGAAAAGAAAAAATGAAAGCTCGAAACAGGCTCTGTGCCATGCCGCACAGAGTCTGTTTGTGTCACGGAGTTACAGCAGGCCGCAGCGGAGCAGCTGTACTTTCAGCACCTCCTGTTTTCCGGAATCCATAGAGATCAGCGGAAGCCGCAGCTCCGGGCTGCAAAGCCCCAGCATATGCAGTGCCGACTTAACTGGAATGGGATTGACATCTGTGAAAAGCACCTGCATCAGTCCCAGCCAATACCGATGCAGTTTTCCGGCAGCAGCATAATCTCCCTGCAGACAGGCAGCACAAAGCTGCTGCATGGCTTCGGGAACAAGATTTGCAGCCACGGAGATCACACCCTTGGCTCCTAGGGCCATCATCGGAAGGGTAAGACTGTCGTTCCCGCTGTAGAATGAGAAGTCCGGCGCACACAGGGACATGGCGCGGCAGATTGCGTCAAAATCGGTTCCGGCCTCCTTGATCCCATAGATTAGGGGATGCTGGCTGAGGATACCCAGCGTTTCCGGCAGAATCGTCATGCCGGTGCGGGAAGGTACATGATAGAGCAATATGGGGAGGGAACAGTGATCTGCCAACAGAGTGTAGTGGCGGATCAGCCCGGCCTGCGAGGTTTTGTTGTAGTAAGGCGTGACCAGCAGCAGTGCGTCCGCACCTGCGTCCTCTGCCTGTTCGATGAGCCTGCGGGCGTGGAGCGTACTGTTGGATCCGGCACCCGCGATCAGCGGGATCCGTCCGTCGATGACAGTTGCGGCATGACGCAGCAGCTGCCGATGCTCGTCGTACTCCAACGCTGCACTTTCTCCGGTCGTGCCTGCCAGAACGACGGCACTGCTGCCGCCTTCGATCTGCCGTTTCAGCAGCAGATCCAGCGTGTCATAGTCGATTACTCCGTTCCGAAACGGCGTGATCAGCGCGGGGGCGCTTCCGGTAAAGATTTCGTGTTTCATAAACACCTCCGAAAAAGAAAACCCGGGACGAATATAACGTCCCGGGTTGCGGTTTCTGCGATTTGTAATATCAGATATAGTTTTCCGCGCAAAGCAGCTCCGCCAGCAGAACAGCTCCGCCAGCAGCGCCGCGCAGGGTATTGTGGCTCAGGCAGACAAACTTCCAATCGTACTGGGTATCCTCACGCAGACGGCCGATGCTGACAGCCATGCCGTTCTCCAGATTGCGGTGCAGCTTGGTCTGAGGCATATTGTCCTCCGTGAAATAATGGAGGAACTGCTTGGGAGCGGAGGGAAGCCCCAACTCCTGCGGACGCCCCTTGTAGCTTTCCCAACAGGCAAGAATCTGCTCCTTGGTCAGCTTCTGATCAAAGCTGGCGAATACGGCAGCCATGTGACCGTTGGACACGGGAACACGCAGGCACTGAGCGGTGATGGCAGGGGAGGTGGCATTCACAATGACGCCGCCTTCCTCGTGACCCCAAAGCTTCATCGGCTCCTTTTCACTCTTCTCTTCCTCACCGCCGAT
>DCGQ01000020.1:49954-50117 GCA_002314635.1 Clostridiales bacterium UBA1774 | reverse complement strand
TTTACTCAGGATTCTCTGCTTTTGTGTGCTTTATGCCATCTCCGAAGGTGTGTTTTCGATTACTTCCTTATATGGCTGTCTCGTCCGGGGAGCGCCCATTTTTTATGGTCAAAATGTTGTCTGCTCCAGAACCCGCACGAAGGCTTCCAGTTCCGCCCGGTCG
>DCGQ01000020.1:0-49925 GCA_002314635.1 Clostridiales bacterium UBA1774 | reverse complement strand
CCTCCGTGAAGCGGCCGAACAGCGGACTGTCCAGATCCAGAACGCCCACCACCAGACCGTCTTTCCGAATCGGAATCACCAGCTCGGAATTAGATGCGCTGTCACAGGCAATATGGCCGGGGAATGCATGCACATCGGGAACCAGCTGCGTTTCTGCCCGCTGCACCGCAGTTCCGCAGACACCCTTTCCCACGGGGATCTCAATACAGGCCGGTTTGCCCTGAAACGGCCCCAGCACCAGCGTACTGCCCTCCAGCAGATAAAACCCGGCCCAGTTCAGATCCGGCAGCGTATCATAGAGCAGTGCGGCGGCATTTGCCAGATTGGCGGTGAAGTGGGGTATACCCTCGGTCAGCGAACGGAGCTGTGCGCAAAGCAGGGAGCCTTTCATATGGATTCCTCCGTGCAGAGATCGGCCAGCCGATAGGGTACGACCTTCCGAAGATCCTCCGGTTTCAGCCGGAGCTGCAGACCGATGCGCCCGCCGCTGACGCAGATTTCCTCCTGCGTTTCCGCCGAAGTGTCCAGAACGGTGGGAAACGCTTTTTTCATACCCACCGGCGAACAGCCGCCGTGGATGTATCCGGTCAACGGCAGCAGTTCCTTCTGCGGCAGCATGGCGATGCTCTTTTCCTCCACGGCAGCTGCGGCCTTTTTCAGATCCAGCTCCCGGGCAACCGGGATGACGAAAACATAGTGCTGACCGCTGCGTCCGGTGGTCACCAGCGTCTTATACACCGTATCCGGGTTCTCACCCAGCACGGCGGCAACCTCCACGCCGCTGACTGCGCCGGAATCCGTGTAATCCAGCGTGATACAGGGAATCTTCTTCTGCTCCAGCGAGCGCAGTGCGTTGGTTTTCTCTGCCCCTTTTTTCATTGCGGCACTTCCTTTCCTCTGCCAGTATACGGATTCCGGTGCGGCAAAGCAAGGCTTTTAAAGAAAAACCGGGCAATCCAGCGGTTTGGTACACCGATGGATTGCCCGATTTGTTTCGATTGCGATGATGGGCGCCGGGTTCGGCTCAGTAGGACAGGCCGGGAACCTTCTTGTCGTTTTTCTTACCCGCTGCTGTTGTTTTCTTTTCCGGTGCCGACTTTTTTTCCACATAGGGTACGAACAGACTTTCACTGAGCGTTTTGCGGGACTCTGTGTCGGACAGCACAAACAGCTTATCGCTTTTTTTCATGGTGGAAAGCGTGTGCATAGCCTGACTGGAGTTCAGCTGCTGCAGCAGTTTTTTCAGGTTATCCTGCTGCAGACCGGTTCTCGGATGGTAGCCTTTGGAAAAGAACTTCTGGTACTCCTCGTTGCCGCGCTGTGCATCGGTCTGCTGCATCAGCAGCACCTGTGCCTGCAGATTCTTTTCCTTTTCCGCAGGCAGCTGCACACCGCCCAACTGTGCCGCGTGCAGTGCATCCAGCGCCTGCAGACCGTTTTCCATCACGCGGCCCAGTGCGGCCATACCGGCTGCGGCCTCCAACATGGGTGTATTGACCCCGTCCTTAAACAGAACCGGGTGAGAGCTTACCACACTCAAAATCCCGTTGATCTGTTTGGACCAGTGAATGGCGTGCAGCGGGTCCTTGGTCTGGGAGAAGGCGTGACAGGCATTGATCAGGCCGCCTTTCAGGATCATCTCCATTTTCCGGATGTTGCCGGTGCTGAACTCCGTCAGCGCTTCGTCCGCATGGCGGATACTGTCCTTCCGCAGCGTGGTCAGCTTTTCAGACGGGGGATTTCCCGTAAAGACCTTTTCCACATCCTCGTTGTTTTCCGGCTTTTTGCTCAGTTCGGCCATAGCCAACGCGGAAAAGTCCGACTGATCCATGTCAACCTGCTGCAGCAGGTCATTGCGCCGATCCATGGTCTCCTTGCTTTCGTCGGCAAAAAGAAATTCCGAAACGGCTGCATCGTGGCGAGCCAGATTGTGCAGCAGAAGCTGATTGTTCGCCTGCGCCTGCTCAAGCTGCTCATGAAGAAAGTCCTCCTGCAGCTTGCTCATAAATGTTTCGTATTCCTGACGGAGCTTTTCTTCGTCCATCAGCTTTTTCAGATAGGTGAGAAAAGCCAGAAGCCGCCGTTCCTTCAGGCGGCGCAGTTTTACCGCTTCTTCCCGTTCTTCTTCCTCTGCCTGCGCCTGAAGCTGCATCTGTTCCTGCGCCTGCTGTGCTAATATCTGCTTTCCCTTTTCTTCCGGGCTCTGATAATCGTCCATGATGAGACTCCTTCCGATCGGTATTGCGTGGGGACAGGGATCCTACACAGGATAGCCCGCGGTTCCGGCGATGCAGGGGGATTCAGCCCTTCTGATCCTGCCCGTAATAGGCGCCGGGGCCGTGTTTTCTCAGATAATGCTTGTCCAGCAGCACCTGCGGAATGGCGGGCGCTTCCGGGTTCTGGCTCAGCGTGTGCCATGCCATGAAGGCCACTTCCTCCAGCACGGCGGCATTCTCCTCCGCCTTCATCGCGTTGGCACCCCAGGTGAAGGGGCCGTGGTTCCGAACCAGAACGGCGGGCACAGCCATGGGATTTGTGCCTTCAAAGGTCTCTGCGATCACATTGCCGGTTTCGTATTCGTACTGACCCTGAATCTCATCCTCCGTCAGACTGCGGGTCACGGGCACAGGGCCATAAAACTGGTCGGCATGGGTGGTGCCCAGCGGGGGAATCTCCCGGCCCATCTGGGCGAAAACCGTGGCCCAGCGGCTGTGGGTATGAGCCACACCGCCGCATTCGGGGAACGCCTTGTACAGACGGAGATGGGTGGGCGTGTCGCTGGAGGGTTTCCATTTGCCCTCCACCACATTGCCGTCCAGATCTACAACGACCATATCCTCCGGTTCCATCCGGTCATAGGAAAGGCCGGAAGGCTTGATGACCACAAGACCCTTTTTCCGGTCGATGCCGGAGACATTGCCCCATGTGAAGGAGACCAGATTGTGCTTGACCAGAAGCAGATTTGCCTGACAGACCTGCTCTTTCAGTTTTTTCAGCATATATTCCTCAATTCTGGCGGATCGCCGCGGCTTCTACGGGAAGCGCAGCCTGGTACCGCCGCAAAAAGTCCCGGAAACCGGCAACCTCTGCCGGATCCGCCATCAGCGTACTTTCGGCAGCACTGACAAATACCTTGTCGCGCAGGTAGGCTTCCAGCGTTTCCCCGCTGCCGTGATGCAGCAGGTAGGCGCAGAGCAGCGCCATACCGTAAGGCCCGCCTTCACCGGCGGTGGCCATCACGGACACCGGAACTCCGGCTGCGGCGGACAGTATCCGCTGACCGACTTCGGGCGTTTTGAAATAGCCGCCGTGACCGTAGAGCTTGCGGATGGGAACCTGCTCCGTATCGGTGAGAATGTCCAGACCAAGCTTCAGCGTGGCCAGTGCGCTCATCAGGTGGGTACGCATGAAGTCGCTCAGGTGCATGGCCTGACCGGGCATCCGCAGAAACAGAGGACGGCCCGCGTCCAGATCGGTGACGCCCTCGCCGGATTCATAGTTGAAGCTCATCAGACCGCCGCCGTCCGGTGCGCCGGAAAGAGCCTGACGGAACAGCAGGGTAAACAGCTCACCCGCATCCATCTTCACACCCAGCAGGTCGGCAAATTCACCCAGCAGGCCCACCCATGCGTTAATGTCGCTGGTGCAGTTATTACAGTGAACCATGGCCACTGCATCCCCGGCAGGGGTAGTCACCATGTCGATCTCCCGGTGAACGCCGGGCAGCCTGTCCACCACCACCATGGCAAAGTCGGAGGTGCCGGCGGACACGTTGCCGGTGCCCAGACCTACGGAGTTGGTGGCGGCCATGCCGGTGCCCGCATCGCCCTCGCAGGGAGCCAGCGGGATGCCGGGAAGCAGCGTGCCGGTGGGGTCCAGCCAAAGGGCACCTGCCTGCGTCAGCGTTCCGGCAGGTTCACCGGCGGTGAGTACCCGGGGCAGAACCTGCCGCAGCGTCCAGTCATAACCCATTTCGCCCACCAGCCGGTCAAAGGAAGCCAGCATATCGGCATTGTAGTCCTTCGCGGCGCTGTCAATGGGGAACATACCGCTGGCATCACCGATGCCCAGCACCTTTTCCCCGGTGAGCAGGTAATGCACATAACCGGAAAGGGTGGTGAGGAAGCTCAGGTCCTTCACATGGCTCTCCCGGTTCAGCATGGCCTGATACAGATGGGCAATGCTCCAGCGCTGGGGGATATTGAAGCCGAAACGCTCCGTCAGCTTCGCGGCGGCTTCGCCGGTCATGGTATTGCGCCAGGTGCGGAAGGGAACCAGAAGGCTGCCCGCCGCGTCAAAGGCCAGATAGCCGTGCATCATGGCGGAGACACCCATGGCCCCCACGGTGGTGAGGGGTGCGCCGAAGCGCTTTGTCACATCCGCCTGCAGGTCCCGGAAGCAGGCCTGCATACCGGCTTTTACATCGCTGAGGTCATAGGTCCAGACCCCGTCCCGCAGGGCGTTTTCCCAGCCGAAGCTGCCGGAGGCGATGGGCATATGCCCATCGTCCAGCAGGACGGCCTTGATGCGGGTGGAGCCCAGCTCAATGCCCAGTACACATTTTGAATAGTCCATCATGCGAAGGGATTCTCGGAGGGATACAGACGGCCCTTCGGCTGGTTGTAGCCGATATTGCCGACGCCCAGATAGCGGAATACTTCAAACAGCGCCTTGCCGTAGTGACCGAAGGCCACGGCACCGTGGTGGGGGAAGCCGCCGCCGATCAGCACATGGCGGTAGAAACGACCCATCTCGGGAATGGCGAAAATGCCGATGCCGCCGAAGGAACCGGTGGCCACGGGCAGAACCTCGCCCTCGGCGATGTAGCTGCGGAGCACGCCCTTGCTGTCGCACTGGAGGCGGTAGAAGGTGATCTGAGAAGGCGCAATGTCGCCCTCCAGCGTGCCGCGGGTGAAATCCGGCTCGCTGCCGGCAGGCTCCAGCAGACGGTGCTGAATGAGCTGGTACTTGACAGCCCGGTCGGCGCACATCTTGCAGGAGGGGGTATTGCCGCAGTGGAAGCCCATGAAGGTATCGGTGAGGGCATAGTCAAACTTGCCCTTGATCTCCTTTTCATACAGGGAGGCGGGGACGGAGTTGTTGATATCCAGCAGGGTCACGGCATCGCCGGACACGCAAGCGCCGATGTATTCGCTGAGGGCACCGTAGATATCCACCTCGCAGGCCACGGGAATGCCCCGGGAGGCCAGACGGGAGTTCACATAGCAGGGCTCAAAGCCGAACTCCTTGGGGAAGGCGGGCCAGCACTTATCGGCAAAGCAGACATACTGGCGGGAACCCTTGTGCTGCTCTGCCCAGTCCAGCAGGGTCAGCTCAAACTGTGCCATGCGGGGCAGCAGCGCGGGGTACTGGTTGCCCTTTACGCCCAGCTCGGCGGCCATATCGGCGCAGACGGCTTCGATGCGCTTGTCACCGGCGTGCTCCTTGTAGGAGACCAGCAGATCCAGCTCACTGTTTTCCTCCACCTCAATGCCCAGCTCGTACAGACCCTGAATGGGGGCGTTGCAGGCGAAGAAGTCCTGCGGACGGGGGCCGAAGGTGATGATCTTCAGACCCTTCACGCCCAGAATGGCGCGGGCCACGGGGATAAAGTCGGCGATCATGCCGGCGATGTCCTGCGCGGTGCCCACCGGGTACTGGGGAATGTAAGCGTCGATACCGCGGAGACCCAGATTGTAGGAGCAGTTCAGCATACCGCAGTAGGCATCACCGCGGCCGTTGATCAGGTCTCCGTCGCCCTCGGCGGCGGCAACGAACATGCAGGGGCCGTCAAAATTCTTGGCGATCAGCGTTTCGGGAGTCTCGGGGCCGAAGTTGCCCAGGAACACCACCAGCGCGTTGCAGCCGGCGGCCTTCACATCGGCCACGGCTTTCAGCATATCCAGCTCGTTTTCCACGGTGACGGGGCATTCGTACAGCTCTCCGCCGTATGCGCCCACGATGGCCTGACGGCGGCGGATGGACAGCTCAATGGGGAAGCAGTCGCGGGAAACGGCAATGATGCCGGCTTTTACCACAGGAATATTGGACATGGAAATCTACCTCCAGATTAATAATTTCAGAATCAGATGAGATCAATATTTTCGCCTTTGAGACCGATGTAAGCGCCCTGTGCCGCTTCGGCGGATGCGGGATGGGCCAGCAGCCACTTGTTCCGCGCCCAGAGCAGGCGCTGCTCTCCGGCAGCGTCAGAGCTGCGGGGGATGTCCGTATTGGTGTCCTTGGGAAGCGCCACGGCCACACGGAAGCCATCTGCCTCCGAGACATGGCAGGGTGCATAGTGCAGCGTCGTGGCATAGACCTCCACAGCCACACCGGCAGGGACACGGAAGGCGCGGACCAGACCGGTATCCAGCACACCGTCCGCGATCTCCTCTTCTCGGGCAAGCAGCAGAATGAAGTCATGGGTGCCCAGATTCACTTCACTGTCCCGATGATACTCCAGACAGTTCAGCTTTGTATTGTGTCCCCAGCACATACCAAGCTGGGTGGGCATTCCGCCATAAAAGCTGTCCCGCAGCCAGTCCATTTCCGGACAGGCCTCCAGCTCGGGGATGGAGGGACGATATGCCGTTCCGCTGTCGGGCAGGGGGATCTGCAGCATTGCCCGGATCAGCGCATCGGGAGCCAGCTCCAGAACCCGCCCATAGCTGCGAAAGGCCGGGTCAAATACCGATAGAATCTGCAAGAAATCAACCTCCCAGTATAGTTTATACCAGTATCCAGAATAGCTTTTTTTTCCTGCTCCGTCAAGGGAAGTCACGAAAGTTTGAAAAAAATCCCGCTTTCCGGGAAGCGGAAAGCGGGAAACGGGATTCGGCTTCTTTACTTGTCCTTCTGCTTGCCCAGATAGGCTTCCTTCACGCGCTCGTCCCGCAGGAGAGCTTCGCCGGTGCCGGTCATGGTGATGGTGCCGGTTTCCAGCACATAGCCCAGATGGGCGATCTTCAAGGCCATGTTGGCGTTCTGCTCCACCAGCAGCACGGTAATGCCGTCCTCATTGATCTTGCGGATGATGGAGAAGATATCCCGCACCACCAACGGGGCAAGACCCAGACTGGGCTCGTCCATCATGATGACCCGGGGCTTTGCCATCAGTGCGCGGCCAACGGCCAGCATCTGCTGTTCGCCGCCGGACATGGTACCGGCCATCTGCCAGTGGCGCTCCTTCAGGCGGGGGAACAGGGAATAGACGTATTCCAGATCGCTGCTGATGTTGTCCTTCCGCAGATACGCGCCGATCCGCAGATTCTCCAGCACGGACAGGTTGGGGAACACCTTACGGCCCTCGGGCACCATGGTCACGCCCATGGACACGATCTTGTCCGGACTTTTGCCCAGAAGGCTCTGGCCTTCAAAGAGAATGTCGCCGCCGGCAGGCTTGACGATGCCGGAAATGGAACGCAGCGTGGTGGATTTGCCTGCGCCGTTGGCCCCGATCAGGGTGACGATCTGGCCTTCCGGCACATCCAGTGAAATATTGCTGACGGCGTGAATGCCGCCGAAGCGCACATCCAGTCCGCGAATCTCCAGAATATTACTCATCGTCTTCTGCCACCCCCAGATACGCGTCGATCACGCGCTGATTCTGCTGAATTTCCGCCGGGACACCCTCGGCAATGGTCTTGCCGAAGTCGATGACATAGATCCGGTCGGAAATGTCCATGACCAGATTCATGTGATGCTCAATGAGCAGCACGGTCAGGTCGAACTGCTGCCGGATCTGGCGGATAAAGGCGGTCAGCTCCACCGTTTCCTGCGGGTTCATGCCTGCGGCCGGTTCGTCCAGCAGCAGGAAGGTGGGTTTCGTGGCAAGGGCGCGGGCGATCTCCAGCTTGCGCTGCTTGCCGTAGGGCAGGGAGGTGGCCAGCTCGTCCTTGGAATCTGCCAGTCCCACCAGCTCCAGCAGCTTCAGGGTCTCCTCCCGCTGCTGCCGCTCCTCCTTGCCGTTCAGGCGGAGGGTGGCGGTGAACAGGTTGCTGCTGCGGCGCAGGTGCATGGCGGTGAGCACATTGTCAAACACCGTCATGGATTTGAACAGGCGGATGTTCTGGAAGGTGCGGGCCATGCCCAGCTTCGTCAGCTGATCGGGGGTCTTTTTGATCACATTCGGATACTCGCCCAGATGCTCGGAGGCGTAGAGCTTCTTCATCTTGCCGTGGGGGTGATCCTGAATGACCATTTTTCCGTTAAACCAGATGGCACCGTTGGTAGGCTTGTAAACGCCGGTGATGGCGTTGAAGGCAGTGGTCTTACCGGCACCGTTGGGACCGATCAGCGCCACGATCTCGCCCTTGTTCACTTCCATGCACAGGTTCCGCACGGCAACCACGCCGCCGAACTGCATGGTCACATTTTCCAGCTTCAGCACGTTCTCAGCCATTGGAAGCACCTCCCTTGGAAGACGCGGCCTTTTTGCCTTTTATTTTGTCGATCAATCCTCGGAAGGACAGCTCTCTGTCACCCATCAGACCCTTGGAGAAGAACAGCACGATCACCATGATGATGATGCTGAATACCAGCTTGCGGAAGCCGGAGCGGAACAGGTTGGGGGCGGAGATGCCCAGAAACTTGCCCATGTCCAGACCGCGGAGCAGCCACTCGCTGAGGGCGATATACAGGAAGGAGGCGATGCAGCTGCCGGAGATGGAGCCGATGCCGCCGATGACCACGATCAGCAGAATCTCGTAGGTCATGGCGCTTTTGAAGGCGCTGGCCTGCACGGTATACTGATACATGGCCAGCAGTGCGCCGGAAACACCGGCGAAGAAGGAGGAAATGACGAAGGCGATTTCCTTATGCCTGAACAGGTTGATGCCCATGGCCTCCGCGGCCACCTCGTCATCCCGAATGGCCTTGAAGGCGCGGCCATAGGTGGAGTTGATCAGCAGCAGAACCAGCGCCACGCAGACACCGGCCACGAGGAACACAAACAGGGTGGGCGGGAATTTGATATCCGTGAAGGGCAGGGTCACATCCGTCAGATCCAGATAGCTGCGGAGCGGGTTGGCCGCATTGGTCAGCGGGCCGAAGCCGGACCACTGGCACAGCACGCGGATGATCTCCGCGAAGCCCAGCGTGGCGATGGCCAGATAGTCGGATTTCAGACGCAGCACCGGCAGGCCAATCAGCGCCGCGAAGATGGCGGCGGCGATTCCGGCGGCCAGCAGACCCACGAGGATGCCGGTGTCAAAGTGGACGCAGCAGTCGAAGTACACAAAGACCTTGTTGGAGAGCTTTACCTCGGTTGGCATGGTCAGCACGGCATAGGTGTAGCCGCCGATCAGCATAAAGCCTGCCTGACCCAGACTGAACAGGCCGGTGAAGCCGTTGAGCAGGTTCATGGACACGGCTACCAGCGAGTAGATCGCGGATTTTTTCAGAACGGTGAAGATGATGTGAGTTCCGGGGATGGTCAGCTCCATGACGGCTACGACAATATAAATCAGCGCAACCAGAGCCAGCACCAGATAAGTGTTTGTTTTATCCTTTTTTACCAGCATGATCCCGCCTCCTCAGACCTTATCCGTGGGTTTCTCACCGAACAGGCCGGTGGGCTTTACCAGCAGAATGACGATCAGCAGCACGAAGGTGAAGGCATCGGAGAAGGTGGTCCAGTCGGTGGTGATGCCGAAGATGGAGTTGCCGCCCTTGATGATGTTTTCGCAGATGCCGATGATGAAAGCACCGATCACCGCGCCGGGGATAGAGCCGATGCCGCCGAACACCGCCGCCACGAAGCATTTCAGACCGGGCATACCGCCGGAGGTGGGGGTGACGGAGGAGTAGTTGGTGAAATACAGCAGACTGCCTACCGCAGCAAGGAAGGAGCCGATGATAAAGGTGACGGATATGACGCTGTTGATGCGAATGCCCATCAGCTGGCTGGTCTCAAAATCCTTGGAGACTGCCCGCATGGCCATGCCGATCTTGGTGTATTTGATCAGCAGGGTCAGCACCAGCACCAGCACGATGGTGAGAACCGGCGTGACCAGTGTGACCATTTTGGTGGTGGCACCCCAGATGGTTACGGTTTTGCTCAGCCAGGGGATGGAGGGGTAGACCTTGGCCAGACCGCCGGTGAAGTACAGTGCGGCGTTCTGCAGCAGGTAGCTGACGCCGATGGCGGAGATCATGACGGACATACGGGGCGCCTGCCGCAGCGGCTTGTAGGCCGCCCGCTCGATCAGGAAGCCCAGCGCCACGGTCAGTACCAGCACCAGCGGAAGTGCCACGCCGATGGGCAGAGAGGCTGCCAGATAGACCATCATCAGACCGGCCCACATGAACACATCGCCGTGGGCAAAGTTGATCAGCCGCAGAATGCCGTAAACCATAGTGTAGCCAATGGCAATCAGCGCATACTGGCCGCCGACGGAGATGCCGGCAAGAATGTACGACAGGTTGGTATGCAGATATTCAATCATTTCCCGGATCCTTCCTTTTTTTCAGGTTGGGGAGTGCGTGGGAACCGTACAGTCGCACAAAAGCACGGGTGCCATGTTCTTGTGCGGCTGCACGGAAACGGGGCGTGTGAAATAGCAAGAAAAGCCCTGCGGCCCGGAAATGCTCCGAACCGCAGGGCTGGAGGAGTCATCAGCCGATGGTGACTTCGGGCAGAGCATCCCAAGCGCCGGTTTCGGTGTTGGCGTGCTTGACATAGGCAGTGTTGCGGATGGCATCGCCGTTGACCTGATCCAGAGCGATGTGGCCGGAAACACCGTCGATCTCGGTCTTCCACAGGGAGGTCATCACATCAGCGGCGCTGACGGAACCGGCCTTCTGCAGAGCGGACAGAGCGAAGTAGTAGGCGTCATAACCCATAGCGGTGACAGCGGAGACGGTATCGTCGCCGCCGTTGCTGGCGAGACGGGTGGAGTCGGCGTTGACCCATGCCTTGAAGTTGGCGTCGAACTCGGGGTTGCCGCCTTCGGGATAGAAGGTGGTAACGGTGACGTCAACATTCTTGCCCTTGGCAGCCTGCAGGATCACGTTGGAATCCCAGGTGTCACCGGCCATGATGGGCATACCCAGACCCTGTGCGTCAGCCTGGTCGATGATCAGCTGAGCGAACTCGGTGGACACGGGAGCGAAGAACACGCCGCAGCCTTCGTTCTTGGCAGTGGTGATGTAAGAGGTGAAGTCGGAGGTGCCTTCGGGGCAGGTCTCGACAACGCAGGTGCCGCCCTTGGCTTCAAAAGCGGTTTTGAAGCAGTTTACCAGGTTGGTGGAGTAGTCGTCACCCAGCTTGGACAGGCAGTAAGCCTTGGTGATGCCCTCATTGATGGCGTAGTTGCCCAGAACGGTGCCCTGGAAGGGATCCAGGAAGCAGATGCGGAAGTAGTAGGTGTTGCCTTCGGTGACCAGCTGGTTGGTGCAGGTGATGCCCAGAGCGGGGATACCGGCTGCTTCGAAGGTGGGGCCGCCGGCCATGGAGACGCCGGAGCCGTAGGAGCCCAGAACGATGCTGACACCGGCATTGACCAGCGTGGCGGCAGCGGTGGGAGCCTTGTCATTGGAGGATTCGTTGTCAACCGCGACCAGCTCGACCTTGTATTCGGTGTCGCCGATCTTCACGGTGGGAGTCAGAGCGTTGGCATACTGGATGCCCAGAGTTTCCTGCTTGCCGCCGGCACCGTTGTCGCCGGAAGCGGGCTCGAAAATGCCGATCTTGACTACGTTTTCTTTGGCCTTGCCGCTGTCGGTCTTGCCGCCGTCAGCCGTGCCGCTGTTGCCGCCGCAGGCGCACAGAGACAGAACCATGCACAGGGCGAGAATGAGGACGAGTGCTTTTTTCATCGTGATTTCCTTCCTTTTTTCGTGAACTGATGCGGATCTGCAGCTGTAACATGATAACGGTACATTTTTTTACAGTCACAGACCATTGTTATTATATGCATAATATGGATTTTGTCAATGACCTAACCACCATGCGCCCGGATTTTTTGCAGGATACCCCGGTTTTCCAACAGAAAAATGCAGGAATCGCGCTGCGGATTATGCAAAATGACGGAAAATCGCGGACAATCTCTTTTCAGCGCGGACAAAGTGTGCTATATTAACTATTATAATGTGCTTCCTGTGTGCACGGCACGGGAACGGAATACGGTGCGGCTGCCGGTGGGGGCCGCCTGTCAGGAAGGAGCTGCCATTCCATATGGAAAAACCAACTGCTATTTTTCAGCCAATTCAGGTGGGGCCGCTGCGGGTTCGCAACCGCATTGAGGTAAGTCCGGCGGAACCGTTTCTCTGCACGAAAGACGGTCTGGTGACCGATGAATTTGTTGACTTTACCGCTCAGTTTGCCCGGTACGGCGCAGGCATTGTCACCGTGGGAGACAGCCCGGTGACGCAGGCCTATGCGGATCAGAACCATTATGTGGTGAATCTGGCGGATAATATGGTGGTACACGGTCTCACCAAGGTGACGGACGCGATCCACCGCTGGGGCGCCATCGCTTCCATCGAGCTGAATCTGCGGGATGACCGCCGCCCGGAGGAGTTCAGTAAGGACGAAATTCACGGCATCATCCGCAGCTTTGCCGATGCGGCAGAGCGCTGCCGCAAGGGTGGCTTCGATATGGTGCTGCTGCACTTCGGCCACGGACATACCGCCGCGTCCTTCTACTCTCCCGCCGTGAACCGGCGTACCGATGAATACGGCTGCGATACCTTTGAAAACCGCATCCGCTTTGCCGATGAGCTGATCAGTGCGGTGCGGCAGCGCATCGGCACCGGCATGGCCATCGAGATCCGCATGAGCGGCGATGAGATCTATCCGGAGGGCGTTCACGCGGAGGACGGTATCCGCTTCGTGAAGGCGCTGCAGGACAAGATCGACATGGTACATATCTCCGCAGGCAGTATGTATGACCCCCGCACCATGGATTACACCATTCAGAGCACCTATATGCCCAGACCCACCAATCTGCACATTGCCGCAAAGTACAAGGCGGCGGGGTTGAAGATCCCGGTGGTCAGCGTGGGCAGCCACAATATCGAATCCGCGGAAAAGGCAGTCGCCGAGGGTCAGTGCGACATGGTGGCCATGATCCGCGCCTTCCTTGCCGACCCGCAGCAGCTTGTAAAGGCAAAGGCCGGGAAGGTGGACGAAATCCGTCCCTGCCTGCGCTGCAATGTCTGCACCGGCGACGATCCTCACGGCTGTCCCAAGCCGCTGCGCTGCACGGTAAACCCGCCGCAGGGCCGGCAGCCGCTGTTTGACGTGATTCCTCCCGCACAGCCGGGGAAGAAGGTGGTCATCGTGGGCGGCGGCGCTGCCGGTATGGAAGCGGCACGGCGGCTCACCCAGCGGGGTCTGAAACCGGTGCTGTTCGAGAAGGAAGCGGAGCTGGGCGGCAGTCTGAAAACCGCAGGCTGCAATCCGCTGAAGGGCGATGTGCATCGTTACGGCCAGTGGAGCATCCGCATGACGCTGAATGACCCGAATATCGACCTGCGTCTGGGTACGGAAGCTACCCGGGAGCGGGTACTGGCGGAGAAGCCGGATGCGGTGATCGTGGCAGTAGGCTCCACTCCCATCGTGCCTCCGGTGGACGGCGTGAAGGGCAGCAATGTGTGTCTGGCTCAGGACATTGACAAGGGTCTGTATACCCCCGGAAAGCGGGTGGTCATCGTGGGCGCCGGTCTCACCGGCACCGAGACCGCCATTACGCTGGCGCGGGAGGGCCACGAGGTCACGGTGATGGATCTGCTGCCGCTGAATGCGGTGCGGGCCAGAGATAAGGCCGTGTTCAAGGCTCATCGGCTGGCCATGGCCGAAGGTGTGCAGTTCCGGGAGGAGCTGGGGCTGGTGTCCGTGAACGAAAGCGGCCTCATCGGCCGGGAGAAGAACGGCGCGCTGACCGAGATCCCCTGCGATACCGTGGCGCTGAGTCTGGGCGTCCGTCCCCGCAAGGCCGTCTGCGAGGAGCTGGAGGGCGTCTGCGAGGAGATGTACTTCGTGGGCGACTGTGCCACCCGGCAGGGCAACATCACCTCCGCCGTCCGGGAAGGCTTCTACGCCGCCATGAATGTGTAAGGTAACGAGAAATAACAGGAATAATTACCGTTAATCTTGACTTTGCGTTCAGATGCGGTATACTGTGATCACAAGATGTATATACAGGTAAGATATGGCCTCAGGGCCTTTTGGGAAGGAGACCGCATATGTACGAGCTGAAACCCATGACCGAGCGCGTTCAGCGCATCCGGGAAAAGTACCGCACCACCAAGCCGAAAATCGACATCAACCGCTATCGTCTGGTCACGGAGTTCTATATGAACAACCCCCAGCTGACCGGCATTCTGAAACGCGCCAAGAACCTGCGGAACCTGTTTGAAAACATGCCCATCCTCATCAACGAGGATGAGGTGATCGTAGGCTGGCAGGGTGCCAGCTACCGCTGCTGCGCCCTGTATCCCGAGACCAGCTTCAACTGGTTCATGCGGGAGCTGCGCGCCGGGACGATTCCCACCCGCGACACCGACCCCTATGATATCGACCCCGAGGACGAGAAGTATCTGCTGGAGACCGGCGACTTCTGGGATAAGAACGCCATGAGCGCCATCGTGGACGAGTACATCCCCCGCCAGTACCGGGACAAGGAAAGCGGCAACGGCGTTGTATTCTTCGGCGCGAAGGACAACTGCCAGAGCCCCGTTGGTCACTTTGTAGCCAACTTCTGGACTGCCACCCAGAAGGGTTTCGGCGCCATCCGCGAGGAAGCGCTGGCCAAGATGGCGCAGTACGAGGAAGAGGGCATCTACGGCGATACCATTTATAAGTATAACTTCTACCGTGCCATCGACATTGTGTGCGAAGGCATCATTCACTGGTCCGAGCGCTATGCTGCCGAGGCACAGCGTCAGGCCGACGCCTGCACCGACCCCAAGCGCAAGGCAGAGCTGCTGGAAATGGCCGATACGCTGAACTGGATCATGAAGAATCCCTGCCGCAACTTCCATGACGCACTCCAGTGCATCTACCTCTATCAGCTGAGCATGTGCATGGACGGTCAGCAGCACGGCATCAGCTATGGCCGCGTGGACCAGTATCTGGGCCGCTACTACGATCAGGATATCGCAAACGGCACCATTACCCCCGAATACGCGCAGGAGCTGCTGGACCTGTTCTATCTGAAGGTTGCCGAGTGCAACAAGATCTGGTCCGAGGGCGCTACCAAGTCCGGCCCGGGCTATACCTCCGGCCAGCTGATGACGCTGGGCGGCGTGGACCGGGACGGCAACGACGCTACCAACGCCGTGACCTACATGATGCTGCAGGCCTCCGGCCGTCTGGTGCTTCACGATCCCCCGCAGGCGCTTCGCATCCATGAGGGCACGCCTGACGAGCTGTGGGAGGCTGCCATAGAAACCACCAAGCGCTGCGGCGGCGTGCCCACCTTCGAAAGCGACCGGGTCATCATCAAGGCGATCATGAGCCGCGGTGTTCCCATCGAGGACGCCCGGAACTACTGCCTGAACGGCTGCGTGGAGCCTTCCGTGGGCGGCTACGAATGGGCACAGCCCGGCGGCACCGGCACAGAATCCTATCTGAACATTGCCAACGCGTTCCTGATGGCCATCAACAACGGCTACGGCTTCCTGAACTGGCCCGGCCGTCCCAAGAAGCAGTACGGCCCCGCTACCGGCTATCTCTATGAGATGAAGAGCATGGACGAGGTGCTGGCTGCCGTGAAGAAGCAGTTCGACTTCTTCTGCAAGTGGCAGTGCTCCTGCGTCAACGCATGGGAGAGCATGTCCTCCTTCCATACCCCGCTTCCCATCGTCTCCGCGACGCTGGAGGGCTGCATGGAGAACGGCAAGGACTGCCAGGCCGGCGGCGCCAAGTACAACTCCACCGGAAACAGCTGCATCGGCCTGGGCAATGTGGCGGACAGCCTGAACATCATCGACTACTGCTGCTTCCGGGAGAAGATCTGCACCACGCAGGAAATGTATGATGCGATCGCCAAGAACTGGGAAGGCTATGAAGAACTGCGCCAGAAGATCAACGGCGTGGTGCCCCGTTACGGCAACGGCGATCCGCAGGCCGACAAGTATGTGGACTTTACCGCTTCCGCCTATGCCAACGCCATCAATGCCGCCACCGGCCCCCGCGGCAACCATTTCGCCGCCGGCTGCTACCCGGTGACTGCCAATGTTCTGTTCGGGTACATGACCTGGGCCACTCCCGACGGACGCAAGATGGGTGAGGCCCTTTCCGACGGCATTTCCAATGTGCAGGGTATGGATAAGAACGGCCCCGTCAGCTTCCTGAACAGTGTGCTGAACTTCGACCAGTCGCTGTACGGCAACGGCACCCTCTGCAACATGAAGTTCCATCCCACCGCCCTGAAGGGCGCCGACGGAAACATGAAGCTCCGCAGCATTATGGATACCTACTTCGAGGAAGGCGGCATGGAGCTGCAGCTGAATGTGGTTTCCTCCGACACGCTGCGTGACGCGCAGAAGCATCCCGAGAACTACCGGGATCTGGTGGTTCGTGTGGCAGGCTTCTCTGCGTACTTCGTGGAAGTGTTCAAGGGCTGTCAGGATGACCTGATCCGCCGCACCGAGCTGAGCATGTAAGCTGATATCAGGATCGGGAGTGAGCAGCCGGTCTTCCGGTTCTTCACTCCCGGTTTGTATTGTGAGGATAACAATGGACGAGAAAAAAGAATTGACCGGAAAGCTCTATGATATTCAGGGCTTTTCCGTACAGGACGGACCCGGCATCCGCACCACGGCCTTTCTGAAAGGCTGCCCCCTGCATTGCCCGTGGTGCCACAGTCCCGAGTCTCAGGCCTTCTATCCCCAGCTGAGCTGGATCAATATGCGCTGTCAGGGTACCGTGCTGTGCGAGGAGCGCTGCATGAGGGCCTGCCCCAAGGGTGCGCTGGAATTCGGCGAGCAGCGGGAGGACCCGAAGACCCATGAGATGCTGCAGATGGTCCATGTGAAGCGGGATCTCTGCGACAACTGCGGTGAGTGCGCCAAGGTCTGCTATCCCAAGGCACTGTTCATCAGCGGCGAGGATTACACCGTGGAGCAGCTTGTCACCCGTCTGCTGCAGGATAAAAAGTTCTACAAACGCAGCGGCGGCGGGATCACCCTCTCCGGCGGCGAAGCCATGAGCCAGCCGGACTTTACCGTGGCAGTGCTGAAACGCATGAAGGAGGAGGGCATCCACACCGCGCTGGATACCACCGGCTTTTGTGCGTGGGAGCAGCTGGAACGGACGCTGCCCTATACCGACCTGTATCTGTATGATCTGAAGCATATGGACAGCGCGAAGCACAAGGCCATGGTGGGCGTGCCCACGGAGCCGATCCATGAGAATGCCCGGAAACTGGCCGCGGCGGGAAAGAAGCTGCAGATCCGCATTCCCGTGATCCCCATGTTCAACAATGACGAGGCCAACATCCGCGCCACGGCAGCATTCTGCCGGGAGCTGGGCGACGCGATCGAGGTGGTGCAGCTGCTGCCCTATCACAATCTGGGCGTGACCAAGTATCTCCGCATCAGCGATAAGCCGGTGGCGGAGGCAACGCCGCCTTCCGACCAGCAGATGCAGCGCCTCAAGGCCATTATGGAGGAATATGGTCTGCCTGTGACCATTCACTGAGGGCTGACCGGATGCCGCCGCAGCGCGGCATCCGGTTTTTTGAAAAACTCCGAAAAAATGCTTGACAAATGGGGATACATCGGCTATATTAAATAAGCACTTCGGACAGTTAGCTCAGCTGGTAGAGCTTCCGCTTGACGTGCGGAAGGTCAGGGGTTCGAGTCCCTTACTGTCCACCATCAATCCACAATTTGTCGTTTGACAGGTTGTGGATTTTTTCATATTGACAAACTTTCTGACTATCTGGGAGGTTAGCATGAGAGAACCGGAAAAACTGATCGCACTCTGCAAGGAACATAAAATATACATCCAGACCCACAATTTCCCGGATCCGGACGCCATCGGTGCCGCCTTTGGTTTGCAGCAGCTGCTGGAGCATTACGGCATTCAGAGCGTGATCTGCCATGAAGGTCAGATCGACAAGCTTTCCTCCGTGAAGATGCTGGATCGCTGCGGGATTCAGATGCACGATTACGCTTCTCTGAAAGCGGAGCTGCAGGAGGAGGACCGGATCCTGCTGGTGGACTGCCAGAAGGGGAACGGCAACACCACCGACTTTGTCGGCGATGAATTTGCGGTGATCGATCACCATCCCACCTATAAAACGGTGGAATATGCCTATGCAGATCTGACCATCACCGGGTCCTGCTGCTCTGTCATTGCGGACTACTATCGGATTCTGGGCGTGGAGCCTTCGGTACAGGCGGCTACTGCCATGCTTTACGGCCTTCGGATCGATACCCTGCAGCTGAGCCGGGGCGTGACCGCCTTCGATGTGGAAATCTACGGCTACCTGTTCCGCTATGCCAGCAGTCAGCTGCTGACGGAGCTGGAAAGCAACAATATGGAGTTTTCCGACCTGAAGGCTTACGGTACTGCCATCGACCACATCCGGGTATACGGCAAGGTGGCCTTCTCCTATCTGGAGTTTGACTGCCCCGATGCGCTGATCGCCGTTTTGTCCGATTTCATTCTGGCGCTGGACGAGGTGGAGGTGACGGTGCTGTATGCCCATCGAAAGAACGGGTATAAGTTCTCTGTCCGCTCCGAGCGGGCGGATGTACCTGCCGGTACGCTGATCCATACCGCCTTCGATGGCCTGGGCAGCGGCGGCGGTCATGCCACCATGGCAGGCGGTTTTCTGGAGCGGGAAACGCTGGAGAAGCTGGGCAGCGATGTCTTTGCTGCCACACAGCAGCTTTTCATGAAGGTGCTGGAGAAGGACTATTCCGCCGCCCTGTGACCGGGTTTTCCCGAACGGGAGAAATCATTATGATCGGAGCGTGCATGGGAGGAAAATGAAACATTCGGTGAAAATCGGTATCCTTATACTTGTAAATCTGCTGCTCCTGACCTTTATCTTCACCCGCTCTGCCAAAAGCATTCCGGAATCCCGGGATGAAAGCGACAGGATCATGGAGCTGATTCGCCCCGTTCTGGAGCTGGTGGTGGGGAAGGGAAATGTGACCGAGCATCTGGTGCGGAAGCTGGCGCATTTTACGGAATTTGGTCTGCTGGGCGTTACCATGACGGCGCTGATCTGCAGCATTCCCGCCCATCCCCTGTGGGCGTTTCTGCTTACGTTGCTTTCCGCACTGACGGACGAAACCGTGCAGATTTTCAGTGAACGAGGCAGTCAGGTGCAGGATGTGTGGCTGGATTTCGGCGGCGCGGTGTGCGGAATCCTGTTCCTGCTGGCGCTGCGGCTGCTTTGGAACCGGCGGAAAAAACGGGCAAAATGAAAAAAGGCATCGGACTTCATAGCGAGTCCGGTGCCTTTCAGTTTTAGTCAAACGGCATCAGTTCCAGCTTTTCCGCGATCTTCGGCCGGAAGGGCATCTGAGCCAGAATGTCCTTTTCCAGATCAATGCCCGGGGCAATCTCCGTCAGCAGCAGACCTTCCTCCGTCAGCCGGAAAACGCAACGCTCCGTGATATACAGAACCTCCTGCCCGATGGCACGGGCGTTTTCCACCGCGAAGCTGCGGGTGGGAATCTGGGTCTGGAATTTGCGGATCCGACCCTCCTTCGTGATGGTGACGGAATGCCCGTCAAAATCACCCTCCAGTCCGCCGGAGGTGAAGGTCATGCAGAACACCACCTTCTTGGTGGTCTGGCTGATATTGGCGAAGCCGCCGATGCCGCTGAGCTTGCCCGGGGCCTGATGTCCGTTTACATTGCCTGCCGCATCCACCTGCAGGGTGCCGATGAAGCAGATATCCAGCCCGCCGCCCTCATAGAAATCAAACTGCCGCGCCATGTCCATCATGGTGTCCGGCCCGATGGATACGCCGAAGCCCTTGCCGCCCAGCGGGTAGCCGCCGGTGTGGCCGGATTCCACGGAGAGATGCACCTTTTCCAGAATACCCCGGTCCAGCACCTCCTGCGCCACCAGCTCCGGAATGCCGATGCCGATATTGGCGATCTGCCCCTCCTGCAGCTCCCGTACCGCGCGGCAGGCAACGGCACGATGCAGCGCCGTCCGATGGCTGGTCTCGCCGATGCGGCTGCGGATCTCGTCCCGGCAGGCGCGGAGAATGCTGCCGGTGGGTACGAATTTGCCGCATACATAGTCAAAATAGCCGTCCATGGCGGTGAGCTGCCGCTGCTCCGGTACCACCACCACCGCGTCCACCAGTGCGGCGGGCACGTTGACGGTGCGGGGCAGCATATGCCCCTGCACAATGCCCCGTACCTGCACGATGACCTTGCCGCCGTTGCGATGGGTGGCCTGTGCCACGCTGAGGCAGTCCACGGAAGCGGCCTCGTTTTCGAAGGTGATATTGCCCCGCTCATCGGCGTAGCTGGCTTTCAGCAGCGCCACATTGACCTGCGGAATATCGTAAAGCAGGCCGGTCTCACCGCCCTCCTGCCAGAGATGCACCATGGTGCGTTTGGAACGCTCGTTCAGCCGGTATTGCCCCATCCGGGGATCCACAAACAGGTTCAGGCCGATCTTGGTGAACAGCTCCCGGCTGCCGCAGGCAGCGGCCCGGATCATGTGGCTCATGACCCCGCCGGGGAGATTGTAACCCTCCAACCGGTTCTCCTGAATGGCCTTGGCGGTGCCGTATAGGCTGCCGAAAAAACCGATAATCACACAGTCGGCCCCGCCTTCGCAGATATAGCCTTCCACATCGCTGTCCGTCCGCCAGTCGGCAAAGCTGAAGGAGCTGCACACGGTCAGATGACGGGGATGCCCGGTTTCCCGAAACCGGTAGGTAATGGCCTTGTTCAAGTCTACCGGGGAGGCGCAGCCGCCGAAGGAATTGATCCAGATCGTGTCACCGTCATGAATCAGCGATACGGCTTCGTCCATCGAATACAGTTTTTTCATGCACATACCTCCCTGATTTCTTCGCAGCAAAACAGCAGAGCCGGTGATTCCGCCCCTTAATGCTGTTTATCATAACATACGACCGCATTTTGTCAAGATTTATATTGCAAAGTATGTTTTTGAATGCTATATTAGTAATAATGTCTCGTTTTAGCGCTTGAGATGGGAGGAGGACGGAATATGACCGCGGAAAGTACCCTTTTGAAGCTGCTGCATCAGCCATGGGGAGAGCTGCAGGAGCCGGTTTCCGCTTTCCTGGAAAGTCCCTATGCCGCCATGCTGGAGGACGCGCTACGTTCTCTGAAACGGGATGCGCTGTATATGAGCCATGTGCATGGCATCGGACACATTGAGCGCACCATGCTCCACGGCGCCATGTGCGCATGGGCGGAGGCATTGAATGAAGCGGATTCCCGGCTGCTGCTCCTGATGTGCTCCTATCACGACACCGGCCGGAACTGCGATTTTCTGGACGGCGCACACGGGAAACGCAGCGCCGAAAAGCTGCCCGGTCTGGTGCAGCTTTCGGAGGAGGCGCTTCGGGAAGCGCAGGCGGGCATTGAAGCACATTCCGTGGGAGACAGCTTTCTGGAACCGATTCTGGAAAAATACGCTCCGGAGAACCGGGAGCGTGCGCTGATGCTCAGTCAGATGCTGAAGGATGCAGACGGACTGGATCGGGTACGGATCCGCGATCTGGATCCCAAGTTTCTGCGAAGAAAGCACAGCGCAGAGCGGGCGGTCTTTGCTCAGGCACTGTTTGACCGGTATGATGCGCTGGAACAGGCGGAGAATCTGCGAACCGGTCTGGAAGGCTTCGACCTGCCCACCATTCAGAAAACCAAAGCGTTTGTTTCGGAATGCTATGACAGCGGCATGAGTTGTGCGGAGGCTGCTGCCTGTACGCTGCGGCACCTGACAGACGAAACCTGCGCCGTTTCGGAGATATCCGTGCCGGAG
Source organism: Clostridiales bacterium UBA1774 (assembly GCA_002314635.1). Lineage (GTDB taxonomy): Bacteria > Bacillota > Clostridia > Oscillospirales > Oscillospiraceae > UBA1774. Next base: position 27,979 of record DCGQ01000020.1, on the reverse strand, counting down.
GGGGAATGCGGTCTGCTCAGCGGCGCGCTGGCCTTTTTCCGGGCATGGCTGCCGGTGCAGGGGTATGACAGCGGCGAGACGGAGGCGAAGCTTTCGGCGTTTCGGCAGCGGTTCCGGACGCAGTACGGCTCCACGGCCTGTAAGGACATCCGGCTGCACGTGAGCTGCCGGGGGTTTACCGTGGATGCGGTGCTGTTTGCCGTTCTATTTCTGGAAGAAATAAAAAAATAAAAATATAGGAGTTGGTCAATCTTGAAGCAGTTCAAATGGGCGATTGACTGGATGGGCAAGTACAAGTACCGTCTTTTGCTTGCCATCATCCTGAATATCGTCGGCGTCGGCTTAATGGCCTGGGAACCTTATATATTCTCGGACATTGTCGATGATGTTCTTATGCCGCAGCAGTTCGATCGGCTGCTGCCCATGCTGGGCCTGAGCCTTGCGGTGGGCCTTGCCTTTTCCGCCTGCCGGTATTTTACCAGCATTCTGTCGGAACAGGCATCCGAAACCGCGGTCATGCGCCTGAAAGACGCGCTGTTCCGCAAGCTGATGACGCTGACCACCGGCTATTACCGGGAAAACAAGGCCGGCGATATCATCAACAAATGCTCCGGCGATGTGGAGGTCATCAACCGTGCCCTCTCCTTCGTCATCCCCCGCACCGTGGAATTTGCCCTGATGCTGTGCGTGGCCATTTTCGTGTTCATGCGGATCAACTGGCAGTACACGCTGATTCTCCTCTGCGTTGCCCCCTTTACCGCGATTGCGGCCAATAAGATGGGCAAAAAGCTGCACCCCGCCTTCAAAAAGGCCAGAAAGCAGCTGAGCAACCTGAACGCCGTGGTCGCCGAAAACATCGCAGGCAACCGGGTGGTCAAGGCTTTCGTCCGCGAGGACTTCGAAATGGAGAAGTTCCAGGAGGAAAACAACGCCTACAAGGATCGGAACATCGAGGCCACCATGATCTGGCTGCGCTACGGCCCCATCATCGACTCGCTGGCCTCCATCATCACCGTGATCAATCTGGTGGTGGGTTCCATCATGGTCATCAAGGGCAACATCACCCTGGGCGAGCTGACCCTGTTCCTCACCTTCGCATGGACGCTGAATGAGCCTCTGCTGATGATGGGTATGCTGGTCAACGACATCCAGCGCTTCAAGGCCTCCATGGAAAAGGTACAGGAGCTGTACTTCATGGATGTGGAGCTGCAGGATCCGGAGAAGGATGAAAGCCCCGCAGAAGTGAAGGGCAATGTGGAGCTGAACCATGTGACGCTGGAATACGGCGCGGCCAAGGTGCTGGACGATGTGAATATGCACATCAAGGCCGGTCAGGTGATCGGCGTGATGGGTCCCACCGGCTGCGGCAAGACCACGCTGGTGAATGTGATCGACCGCTTCGTGGATGTGAGCAGGGGCAGCGTCACCATTGACGGCGTGGATGTGCGGAAGTGGCCGCTGAAGAAGCTTCGGCAGCACATCGGACTCACCATGCAGGATGTGTTCCTGTTCTCCGACACCGTGGAATCCAACATCGCCTACGGTGTGCCCGAGACCAGCATGGAGAACATTCTGAATTCCTCCGTGATCGCGGACGCAGATGAGTTTATTTCCGGTATGCCGGAAAAATACGACACCATCGTGGGCGAACGGGGCACCGGCCTTTCCGGCGGTCAGAAGCAGCGCGTCAGTCTGGCCCGCGCCATTGCCAAGCATGCGCCCATCCTGATTCTGGATGATACCACCTCCGCCGTGGATATGGAGACCGAGGAGTACATTCAGAAGCATCTGGCCGAAATGCCGGACAAGTGCACCACCATTATCATTGCCCAGCGTGTGTCCTCCGTGAAGCAGGCGGACTACATCTACATTTTGGATAAGGGCAGGATTCTGGAAGAAGGCACCCATAAGGATCTGATGGCCCGCAAGGGATATTACTACAAGACCTGTGTGATGCAGCACGGTCTGGACGAAGAAGCCATGGAAGGGGGTGCGGTGTAATGGCAAGAAACAAGTTCAATGTGGACGAGGAACTGGATGCACCCTTTAACTGGCCCCAATTCAAGCGCAGTCTGGTCTATGTCAAAAAGTATAAGAAGCAGATCATCCTCATGTTCGCGCTGGCCATTTTCTCCAGCATACTGGCACTGCTGACGCCCCGCATTCAGGCTTACATCATTGACAAGCTGATTCCGCAGGGCAATAAGGTCATCGGCACCATTCTGGTGCTGGGCGGCGGCTACCTGCTGATCAACATCGGCACAATCTTCATCAACCGTGCCAAGAGCATCATCTCGGTCAAAACCAGCCAGAAGATGACCACGGATATGCGTACAGATGTGTATACCCATCTGCAGAAGCTGGGCTTCGATTATTACGACAGCCGTCCCCATGGCAAGATCCTGACCCGTGTGATCAACTATGTGAACAACGTATCCGACTTCCTGACCAACGGTCTGGTCAATGCCATTCTGGCCATGATCAACCTGATCATCATCTTCATCTTCATGCTGACCCTCAGTCCCAAGATGACGCTGGTGGTTCTGGCCGGTCTGCCCATCTTCATCGTCTACGTGGCGCTGACCAAGCCCATGCAGCGGCGCTACCGTCAGAAGGCAGCCAACAAGCAGTCCAATGTGACCGCGTACCTGTCCGAGAACATCAACGGCGCCAAGGTCACGCAGGCCTTCGCCCGGGAGGACATGAACAGCAATATCTTCGCGGGTCTGCTGAAGGAAAACCGCTTCTACAAGCTGCGTGCCGCCTATGTGGCTCACGGTATGTACCCCATCGCCGCCATGCTGATGCGTCTGGTGAAATGCACCATCTACATCGCCGCCGTATACTGGTTCCGGGATGATTTCATTCTGGAGGGTGTGGTTCAGATCGGCGCAATTTCCGCCATGGTCAGCTACTCCAACCAGTTCTGGGCCCCCATCATGACCATCGGCAACATCTACAACCAGCTGATGGACGCCATGAGCTATCTGGAGCGTATTTTCCAGGTGCTGGACGAGCCGGTCAGCGTGGAGGACAACGAGGGCGCCAAGGAACTGCCTCCCATCAGCGGCAAGGTGGACTTCAACAATGTGCTGTTTGAGTATGAAAAGGGAATCCCGGTCATCAAGCGTGTAAACTTCCATGTGAAGGCGGGCGAATCCATCGCACTGGTAGGCCCCACCGGGGCAGGCAAGAGCACCATCGTGAACCTGCTGAGCCGGTTCTACAATGTGACGGACGGCGAGGTCGCCATTGACGGCCACGACCTGCAGAAGGTCACGCTGAACTCTCTCCGCAGGCAGATGGGCGTCATGCAGCAGGATACCTTCATCTTCTCCGGCACCATCATGGACAACATCCGCTACGGCCGTCTGGACGCCACCGATGAGGAATGTATTGCCGCTGCCAAGGCCGTCCATGCGGACGACTTCATCCGGGATATGGAGGACGGCTACCAGACCGAGACCAAGGAGCGGGGCGAAGGCCTCTCCGCCGGTCAGAAGCAGCTGATCTCCTTTGCCCGTACCCTGCTCAGCGACCCCCGCATTCTGATTCTGGATGAGGCCACCTCCTGCGTGGATACCAACACCGAACGTCTGGTGCAGGACGGCATCTCCGCACTGCTGAAGGGCCGCACCTCCTTCATCGTGGCTCACCGCCTCAGCACCATCCGCAACTGCGACCGGATCTTCTACATCAACGGCGGCGTGATCGCCGAGGAAGGCAACCATGATGCGCTGATGGCAAAGAAGGGCCTGTATTACGAGCTGTATACCAGCCAGATCAAGGAATTGCTGGCGCAGAGCTGATAGATCGAAATGCAAAAAGCACCGGGTGGTTGGCCCGGTGCTTTTTGCATATACGGGAGAGACGGCGCAAGACGCTGTGCGGTTTATCCATGGCTGGGAAATTCTTCCTTTCGGTCCCGCTCCATCAGGAGACGCATGGCCCCGTCGGGCCGCATTCCGTGATACAGAACGGCATGGATGCTCTCACAGATGGGCATGGGAACCTGCAGCTTTTCCGCCAGCCTGCGGAAGCTGTGAGCGGCGTAATATCCCTCTACTACTGCGCCTACCTGCCGGATGGCTTCCTCCACGGAATGCCCCTGTCCGATCAGAATGCCCGCCCGGTGGTTCCGGGAGTGGCGGGAGGTGCAGGTGACGATCAGATCGCCGGTACCGGCAAGACCGCCGATGGTGGAACCCTTTCCCCCGGCGCGGAAGCACAGCGTACCGGCCTCGCTCATGGCGCGGGTGATCAGCAGCGCACGGGCATTGTCTCCGTAGCCCAGTCCGTCCGCAATGCCGCAGCCCAGTGCCACAATGTTTTTCAGCGCACCGCAAAGCTCTACCCCGATGATATCCGTGTTGGTATAGACACGGAAATAGGGGTTCATAAACACGTCCTGAACCGCTTTTGCGGTTTGAAGATCCTCAGAGGCGGCTACCACGCCGGTGGGCATCTGCCGCGCTACCTCCTCCGCGTGGGAGGGACCGGACAGAGCAGCGACCGGATGGCTGCTGCCGCAGACCTGCCGCAGAATCTCCGTCATACGAAGACAGGTATCCTGCTCCACACCCTTGGCAGCGGAAAGCAGGATCGAATCCGGCCGGAGAAAGGGCGCGGCGGCCTGCGCCGTTTCCCGGATGGAAAAGGACGGCGTGGCGAACAGCACCAGCTCCGCTTCCCGTGCGTCTTCCAGCCTGTGGGAGACGGAAAGCGCAGGCGGCAGGGAAACGCCCTCCAATCTGGGGTTTTGCAGCGTAAGGCGCATTTCCTGCGCTTTTTCCGGATTTCGGCACCATAGGGTCACCCGATGCCCGTTCTGTACCAGCAGCATGGCCAGCGCGGTTCCCCATGCGCCGCTGCCCAACACGATGATATTCATGGATGCTCCTTTGCTGATCGTTCGGAATGATGCCAAGTTTACCATGCCCCAGCGGAAAATTCAAGAAAATGAAGGAAAAACCCGCCGATCTTCGGCGGGTTTTCTGTTACAGATTGTCCAGAATGACGCGGGCAGCTTCCACCAGTTCCAGATGCTTTCCTTCCCGGTAGGCGTTGGATTCATCGATCTGATCCTGCGTGTAGCCGTAGCCTTCAAAATCAGCCATGGTGTAGGGCGTGATGGGCGTATCCCACACGGCGGCATAAAGGCCGTTTCCCAGCGGGGTCACGGTTTCAAAATAGCCAAGCTCCCGGCAGGCGGCCAGTGTGGTTTCATCCAGCACATAGAGAATCCGGTCCCCGTCCCGCAGCAGACCCAGAAGATCCATCCGACCCGGATCGGTGGTTTCGGCAAACTCATTGATCTGCACCTGCACCTTGCCGTTGCCGGACTCATCCGTGGCGGCAGTCTGAAAACGGCGCTGCAGCTCCGCCGAAGCTGCTTCGTCCGCCGCACCGGCATGGACATACTGCACCGTCCAGTCGTAATCCACCTTGCCGATCCACGACACCAGAGAGGTGATCAGCAGCACGGCAACAAAGACACCGGCGAAATAATACCATTTATAGTGATACCAGAATACATTTTCCAGCCAGTAGTTCAGCCGTTCCCAGCGGCCTTCCGGCACAGTCGTTTCGTGCATGGGATGCTCCCCCGTTCTGTAGAATACCGACAGTTTACCACGGTGCGGCCTGTCCGTCAATGTACCGGCGAAAAATCCCCGTGGAGCGAGGCGGTTTTATCTGCGGGATTGCAGTTTTTTCCACCAGTCCAGCACCCGGAAGCGGAGAATGCGCCCGTCTGCGGTGATCAGCTGCCGCTCCGGTTCCTCCAGATATGCCATGGCTTCCTCCGCGTCCTCCTCCGCTGCTGCCATGCACAGCGGCGGGAATACCACGCACCACCAGTTATGCCCTGCGGCGGGGCCGATGCGGATGCGGAGGCTGCGATACCTGCCGCCGGGGAGAGAGAAAAAGGTGTAGTTTCGCAGCGGGTAGGTTTCATCGGACAGGCTGAGCCGGACGGCATCGGTGCTGCCGCTCTGCCGCAGAGCCTCCTCAGCGGCAGTTTGCAGCTCGGGAAGCAGCGCTTCCACCGCCGCTTCCGCTTCCTGCAGGCTGCCGCAGTCCGTCATCACCGGCGTCAGCGTTTCCAGCACCGCGTCCCGCACCAGCAGCTTCTGCTGCTGATCCGTCTCGGAATCGGAGGCGGCGATTACATGGAGCCGCAGCACCTTGTCCGACAGGCTGCGGGAGGCGGATTCGTCCATGGCAGCCAGCCACAGACTCAGAAAAAATGTACAGCAGAGTACGAAACCAAAACAGCGTTTCATATGGAGACCTCCGAACAGAAAAAACAGGCAGGGACAGCCTTTACCGCTATCCTTGCCTGTTTTGTTCAGTTTCATACACGGGAATGAAATATTACCGGGTCAGCCGCCCCGTGGTTCGGGTCAGGCGGCAGTCCACTCCCTGCACACGCAGTCTGGGCAGGGCAGCGGCAGCGGATTCCTCCGAGTCAAAGACGCCGAATACGCCGGAACCGGAGCCGGTCATCACGGCACCCAGCGCACCGGTATCCAGCAGCGCGTCCCGCAGCTCCCAGACCGTGTCACTCTGCTTCCGGGGCAGTGCTTCCTCAAACACATTGAACAGCCGCTGCGCTACGCCCCGGGTACTGCCGCTGCGGATGGCCTGTTCCATGCCGGTCACATCGGGGCGGATCCGCATTTTCTGCCGGTCGATGGCGCGGAACAGCTCCGGCGTGGAGCAGCTGAAATCCGGGCGGCAGAGAATGATGCTGCGTCCGGCAAAGGAGGGAAGCTCCGTCAGCCGTTCGCCCTTGCCCTCGGCCAGCATAGTGCCGCCCCGGATGCAGAAGGGCACATCCGCCCCAAGCCGGAAGCCCAGCGCCTCCAGCTCCTCCCACGAAAGCGGGTGGCCGCACAGCCGGTTCAGGAGACGCAGTACCGCCGCCGCGTTGCTGCTGCCGCCGCCGAAGCCGCCGCAGACCGGAATGCGCTTCCGGAGCCGGATCCGGCCGCCGGTAGGCCCCTGTCCGGTGGCCTCGCGGAATGCGATGGCTGCGCGGGCGGCCAGATTGGTGCTGCCGGTGGGAAGGTAGTTCAGATCCGATTCCACCTGCCATTCGCCGGGGCCGGAGATCAGCTCCACATCATCATGAAAGTCCACGCTCTGCATGATGCTGCGAATATTGTGGTACCCGTCCGGCAGACGATCCGTCACATCCAGACAGAGGTTCAGCTTGGCATAGGCCGATTCTGTGCCTCTCATGCCTGAAACAGCATCCGCATCAGGTTCACGCCGTCCTCCACATGAGGGCCAAGGAGACCATTCGCTTCCGTATAGCTGAGACCGGAGCCGGTGCTTACCCGGCTGTCGTAGAGAATATAGGGCACATAGCCGTGGGCGTGACCCCGGGTATCGGTCAGCGTTTTGTGATCGCTGAGGATCAGGAGCCGATAGTCCTCACCGGCCATACCGTCGCAGATCAGGGAGATGACCTTGCTGTCCAGATCGCCGATGGCCTCCACCTTGCCCTCCAAATCGCCGTTATGGGTGCATTCGTCCGGCGCTTCCACGTGGACACCGACGAAATCATACCCGTCCTGCTGCAGAGCCTTGACGGCGGCCTCCGCCTTGCCCTGATAGTTGGTGTCCTTTTCGCCGGTGGCGCCGGGCACCATGATCCGGTCAAGGCCGATCAGCGCACCGATGCCGTGGCACAGGGGAACGGCAGAGATCACCGCGCCCCGCTTATGATAGGCAGCGTCAAAGTCCGGCAGCTCCACCGCCGTGCCCTCTGCCCAGAACCAGATGCAGTTGGCGGGCAGCTTGCCCTCCTGCATCCGCTTTACGTTGATGGGATGGGCGCTGAGAATGCGGAAGGAGGCCTCCATCAGCTGACGCAGCGTATTGCCGTTGTCGCTGCCGTGGGGCAGATGCTGCCCGCAGACCTCACCCAGATGGTCGTGAGGCGGGGTCAGCACCAGATTTTCCGCGTTGCCGCCGTGCTGGATAACGATATGCCGATAGGTCAGGGTGGGGAACACCTCTGCACCGGCGGCTTTGGCCAGCGGCGCAAAATCCGGGTGGGCAAACAGATACTCCACCAGCTCCCGACTCAGCTCTCCGTCGATGCCGCCAGAGGAGTGGGAGATGATCTTCCGCTGATCGAAGGGCAGATCCCCGGTCTCCAGAGAGGCCATGTTGCAGCGGTACGCCACATCGCCGGGTTTCAGGGCGATACCCTGCGCGGCAGCTTCCAGCGGAGCGCGGCCGGTATAGCAGCGGCGGGGATCGCAGCCGAAGATGGAGAGAATGGCGGTATCACTGCCGGCGGGCAGCTCGCCCGGGCAGTTGGTGACGCTGCCCAGCTCACCGTGCGCGGCAAGCCAGTCCATTTTGGGTTTCTTCGCCATTTCCAGCGGGGTATGGTTGTCCAGCAGACGGGTAGGATTGTCAGCCATGCCGTCGCCGATGACCAGAATATATTTCATGACAGTATCTCCTTAAATCATTACGATAAATAAATATCAAACTAACACGAAATGCGGGAAAATACAAGGAAAAATTCCTGCACCCGACAAAATCACGGATAAGATTACAAACGGTAGCAACAATTTACAATTAGTTGCGGCAGATACCCTGTTTCGACGGCATCCGACACAGGATATGGTGTATAACGTAGAAAAAAGAGAAAGGCGGCGGAATGATGGAATACCGATCGCTGACGGAAATGATCCATGCATCCGGAAACCCGGAACAGGCTGCCCGGGTGGCTAGGGAAGTAATCCTTGGCTTTTTAGTGCAGCCTCAACCATGTTCAGAACCAGATTCCGATTCTCCTGCGGAATGTTGCGGAACAGACTGAGAAGCGCATCTTCTTCCGCGTTCAGGCCGCTGCCGACGGAGGCGGCGGCTTTTTGCTGCTCCTGCAGAAGCTGATACTCCTCCGCCATGTCCTGCGGGACACCCCACATTTCAAAAAGCGCCAGCTTGTCCGCATCCGTGGCGGCAGAGGCATAGGTGGCGCGGCGGCTTTCATCCCATTCCGGGCTTTCCAGCAGCGTGACGGGAGAGATCCGGTACAGAATGCAGAGCTGTTTCAGTGTTCCGGCTTCGACCCGGCATTTGCCCCGTTCGTAATTTGAAACGGCCTGATAGGTGACGCCCAGCGCCGCGGCCGCCTGATTCTGCGTCAGACCGGCCTGCCGGCGGGCCTCCCGCAGCCGTAGTCCCAGTTCTTTCTGATCCAAATGTTATCACCTCAGCAGCATTTTACATTACATTTTTCGGTAAGTCAACGAAAGTTGAGAAATTCTTAGAAAAACTCTTGACAACTAAAAACATATTGAGTATTATAGGGCCACAACTCAATACGAGTTGAGAAGAGGAGGCAGGTAAATTGAATAATGCTGCAATCAATGGGCGTATCCGCGATCTGATGGAGCGCCGGAACATGAATCAGACCATTCTTGCCCGGAAAGCGAACCTGAATTACCGGGTGGTGCATCTGGTGGTAAACGGACGGCGCAGAATCTACGCGGACGAGCTTACTGCCTTCTGCCGGGTGCTGGAAGTCAGCCCGGCGGAACTGCTGGGCATGGCGGAATAAGCACGCGGGTTCGACGGAAAGGAGGGAGCATGGCAAAAAAGAAGCGCTATAGCTGCCGAAGTCTGCTGGAGGGCGTAGACGGGTACTTCGCCTCCATCAGCCGCACGGTGGAAGCCAGAGAGCGGGTCGAGGTGGGCAGCAAAAGCTTTGAGGAGCGCCCCATTCTGAACGATGCGGGTCAGCCGATCCGCTACCGGGAATATGTGGTGCCGCCTACCATCTGGGGACTGTGCGAATACCTTGGCATCAGCCAGAGCCAGTGGAACCGGTACTGCGACCGCAGCGAGCATCCGGAGCTGCAGGAGGCAGTACAGCGGGCAGCGGGACTGATGCGGGAATGGAAGGAACAGGCGCTGCTGACCCGGAAGGATGTGCGGGGCATCATCTACCACATGCAGAACCATCTGGGCGGACTGGAAGCGGATTCCGACCGGGAGCCGGAGCTGCTGAGCCTCAGCGAAAAGCGGGAGCTGCTGGAGGAGCTGGGCGAGGGAGAGGTGGACTGACCGATGGAAGCATCCGGAGGGCAGAAACGGGCGGTTCGGGACTGGTGGAACGGTCTCAGACGCAGCTCCAATGCCTGTTTCCTGCCGCTGTACTTCGACGAGCATCGCTATCTGGTGCTGATGGGAGGCGGCGGAAGCGGCAAGAGCATCTTTGCCGGCAGAAAGGTGCTGGAGCGGGTCACCTCCGAGAGGGGACATCGCTGGCTGGTATGCCGGAAGGTGGCCCGGACGCTGCGGGACAGCTGCTTTGCCCAGCTGCTGGAGCAGGCCTATCGCTATTATCCGGACGCGGGGATGCAGGTCAGCCGCAGTGAGATGCGGCTCCGCTTTCGCAACGGCAGCGAGATCCTGTTTGCCGGCCTGGATGACCCGGAGAAGCTGAAATCCATCTTCGACATCACCGGCATCTGGGTGGAGGAGGCCTCTGAACTGAACGAGGGCGATTTCAACCAGCTGGACATCCGTCTGCGGACCCGCTTTCCCCATTATCTGCAGATGATCCTCACCTTTAACCCTATTTCCGTTTCCCATTGGCTGAAACGCCGCTTTTTTGACCGGGAGGACCCGCGGGCAACGACCCATCGCAGCACCTACCGGGACAACCGTTTTCTCCCCGCCTCCGCTGTGGAGACGCTGGAAAGCTTCCGGCTTACGGATGAGTATTATTACCAGGTCTACTGTCTCGGACAGTGGGGGATCACGGGGAAAACGGTGTTTCACGCCTCTGCAGTGGCGGCAAGGCTGGCGTCACTGCCGCCGCCTTCGGATCGGGGCTTCTTCACCTACCGGGAAGAAGCAGACGGCATCCACATCACGGATATCTGCTGGGTGTCGGATGAAAACGGGCCGGTGACGCTGTTTTCCCCGCCGGAGCCGGGGGTGCCCTATGTGATCGGCGGCGATACGGCGGGGGAAGGCTCGGACTGGTTTGTGGGGCAGGTGCTGGACAACATCACCGGCCGTCAGGCCGCGGTGCTCCGCAGCCGCTATGACGAGGACACCTATGCAAAGCAGATGTACTGTCTGGGCCGCTACTACAACGGGGCGCTGATCGGCATCGAGGTGAACTACTCTACCTACCCGGTGAAGCTGCTGGGTCTGATGGACTATGGACGGTTGTATGTGCGGGAGGTGGAGGACAGCTTCACCGGCGAAACGCGCCATTCCTACGGCTTCTGTACCACGTCTCTGACCCGCCCGGTGATCCTCAGCGAGCTGATCCGGGTGCTGCGGGACCACACGGAACTGGTCTGCCATCGGGAAACACTGGAGGAAATGCTCTCCTTTGTGCGTAACAGCCAGCTCCGCCCGGAGGCGGCTCCCGGCACCCACGATGACTGCGTGATGGCGCTGGCCATTGCCCACTACATCCGGCCGCAGCAGTCCATGCACCGGGAACTGAACCGTCAGAGCGCCTCGGATCGCTGGACGGAGGATATGTGGCAGGACTACCGCTCCTCTGACCCGGAGGGACGGGCCTATCTGATGGAAAAATGGGGTGCGGTCTGATGCACCCGGAAAGGAATGCGAATGAAGGAAGAAAGGCTGCGGTACTGGCAGGAATGGCTTTCCCGCAATGACGGCGCCGCCGCCCCGGAAGCCGGACGGATGGACCGGCGGGAGGCGCTGTACCGGGGTGAGCACAATACGCTGGAGCCGCTGACCGAGCAGGAACGGCGCAGAGGCGGTCTGCGAAAGACCGGCCATATGCGGAACATCGTAGCGGAGAACATCGAAAGCATGATCTCCGCTTCCATCCCCCGTCCCAAGGTGTCCGCCCGGTATCCGGAGGATGAATGGCGGGCAAGGCTGCTGGAGGACCTGCTCCGCAGCGAAATGGATAGGCTGCCCATGGAGGAGCTGAACGACATGATGGAGCGGACGGTTCCCATTCAGGGCGGCGCTTACTGGCTGGTGGAATGGGACAACAGCCGCCGCTCCGGCAACAGCGTGGGCGAGGTGGTGGTACAGGGTCTGCATCCCAGGCAGGTGGTGCCCCAGGACGGCATCGTTACCGCCGTGGAGGACATGGACGCCATCGTGCTCAAGCTGCCCCAGACCCGGGGCAGCATCCTCCGCCGCTTCGGAAAGGATGTTTCCGGGGAAACGGAGGCGGAGCCGGAGGTGCGGGGAACCGATGCGTCCGGGCCGGTTGAGGAGCTTGTGACCCGCTATGTGGCCTACTATCGCAATGAGCGGGGCGGCATCGGACGCTTCAGCTGGTGCGGCGACACGGTGCTGGAGGACATGGAGGATTATCAGCGGCGGCAGGTGCGGGTCTGTGCCCAGTGCGGCGCGGCGGCCGCGGATGATGTGCCCTGCAGCGAGTGCGGAAGCCTGAAACGCCGCTGGCAGACGCAGGATTACGAGGAAATCTGGACGGAGAAACGCACACCCAACGGTACGGTGATTCCCGGCGCACATCGGGAAACGGACGGCAACGGGAAGGTGCATTGGGTGCCTACCCGGATCCCGTTCTACCAGCCGGATGTGTATCCCCTGTTCCTGCAGCGGAACATCAGCGTATTCGGCAGGCTGCTGGGGGACAGCGATGTGGACAAGATCGCTGACCAGCAGAACACCATCAACCGCATGGAGCAGAAGATCATCGACCGTCTGGTGAAGGCGGGGACCCGCATCACTCTGCCGGACCGGGCGGACTTCCGGGTGGACCCGGAGGACGGGGAGAAGTGGTATGTGGGCTCCGCGGCGGACAAAAATCTCATCGGCGTCTATGACTTTTCCGGCGACCTGCACTATGAGATGAGCTATCTCCGGCAGGTCTACGAGGAGGCGCGGCAGCTTCTGGGGATCACGGATTCCTTTCAGGGGCGCAGCGATGACAGCGCCCAGAGCGCCGTGGCCAAGCAGTTCGCGGCGGCGCAGTCCGCAGGGCGGCTGGAATCCAAGCGTGTGCTGAAGGAAGCGGCCTATGCCCAGCTGTTTCGGCGCATTGCCCAGATGCAGCTGGCTTACGCGGATGAGCCAAGGCCGGTGAATCTGGGGTCCGGCAGAGGGTATGCCTCCTTTGACCGGTATGATTTTCTGGAGCAGGATGAAAACGGAGACTGGCATTGGATTCTGGACCGGTTTCAGTTTTCCTGTGATACGGCGGTGCCGTCGGCAGGCAGTCGGCAGCAGCTCTGGGACAGCACAACGGCGCATCTGCGCTCCGGTGCCTTCGGCAACCCTACGGAGCCGGAGACGCTGCTGCTGTACTGGACCAGGATGGAACGCCTGCATTACCCCGGCGCGGCAGAGACCCGTGCCGCACTGGAAAAACGCTTTACGGGTCAGGACGGGCGGAAGCCCGGGGAAGATGACGCTTTCATAAAAGGAGGAAGCAAGGCATGAAGGAAAAGAATTACGCAAACCAGATCAGGAACACCGGTACACAGGTGGTGAAGGCCGTGAACGGTACGCCCGCCAAAAAGACCGGACAGGTGAGAAATGGCAATCTGCGGGACGGAGGGAAGAAATGAACATCCGGAGAAAGGAAAAGGATACTGTGGAAAAGAAGCAGGAAAATCAGAACCGGCTTTCCGAAGAAGAACTGGTTCAGCGGCAGCTGGCGGAGATCCGGAAGGTCGATCCCGCGGTGAAGGATATGGGAGCACTGCTGGCTTCCGTGGATCCGGAGCAGTTCCGGGACTATGTGTATCGGGGTCTCAGCTTTGTGGAGGCCTTCTGGCTGTGCAGCCGGGAGAAGCTGACTAAGCAGCTTCGGGGTTTGGCACCTGCGGGCAAGGGTCATCTGACTGCTGTGACCCCTCAGGGCAGAGGCATGAGCAATGTGCCCGCCGAGGAACTGCGGCTCTATCGGGAGCTGCTGCCCGAACTGAATGACGCGGAGTTTCGCCGCCATTACCATGCGGATCGCTGCCGCATGGAGGATTGAGGAGGTAAAGAAAAATGGCAAGAGGTTTTATTCCCCACAGCATGGATGACGGGCGCGTTCCCGCCTTCGAATATCTGCCCTGCGGTGCGATCACACCCAAGATCGGCATGGCGCTGACCCAGTCCGGCGGCAATCTGGCCATTGCCACCGGCACCACCAAACCCACCTATATCTCCATGGTGGAAAAGGCTTCCGCCTGTACCGCCGGTGATCTGATCCCGGTGATCAAGGTGCAGCCGGACATGGTGTTCTATACCACCTGCTCCGCCGCCTTCACCGACCGGAAGAAGGGCGACAAGGTGACACTCCACGCCACCAGCGGTATGCAGGTTACTGCCACCACCACCTCCGGTGTGGCCACGGTGGTGGGGATGGACGGCACGGACTCCGGCAGCGGCGTCTATGTCCGTTTTGAATAAGCTGAAAGGAGCATAACACATGGCTAATATCACTTTTTCCGAGGCCAGCGGCCTCAACGGCAGCATTTTCGGCGCTTCCCAGAGTCCGATTCGCCTCTTTATCGAAAAGCGGGGCGAGATGTTCGAGCAGCAGAGCGTGCTGAAGGATCTGTTCCAGATCTCCAACTCCAACCATTACATGGAAAAGCTGACCAGCCTCACTGCCATGGAGGGTTTTCAGGCGGTAGGCGAGAACGGCGCTTATCCCATCGACGGTATGGAGGAGGGCTACGCCAAGACGCTGGAGCATATGACCTGGAAGGACAGCTTCTCCCTCAGCCGTGAGGTGATCGAGGACAGCAAGCTCATCGACCTGCGGCGCAAGCCTGCGGCCTTCGTCACCGCATACTACCGCACCCGCGAGAAGTTCGGCGCAGCCATTTACGGAAACGCCATTCAGGGAAATTCCAGCATGACCTACGGCGGCCGCAGCTTCGATCTGAAAGCCGCTGACGGTCAGAATCTGTTCTACGCCGCACATCCCGCCAAGGTCAGCGGCGGAACCCAGTGCAACCTGTTCTCCGACGCCTTCTCCGATGATGCGCTGGGGATGCTGGAGGTGAAAATGCAGAATTTCAGAGGTGACAACGGCGAAATCCTGGATGTGGCTCCCGATACCATCCTGATTCCCAATGTGCACAGCCTGAAAAAGGCAGTCTTTGCCGCCATCGGTGCGGACAAGGATCCGGACAGCGGCAACAATGGCTTCAACTACCACTTCGGCCGCTGGACCGTCATCTGCTGGAGCTATCTGAACCAGTTCATCGGCACCACCAATACCGCTCCCTGGGTGCTGCTGGACAGCCGCTACAATCAGGAGTACGGCGGCGCCGTGTGGCTGGATCGTGCCAAGCTGGAGGTGCGTTCCAGTCTGGACGAGAACACCGATGCCAATGTGTGGCGCGGCCGTGCCCGGTTCATTGCCGGTTTCCACGACTGGCGTTATGCGGCCTGTGCCGGTATCAGCGGCGCAACCGCGCTGTCCTGAGAAAACGCCGCCCCTCTCCGTTCTTCGGAGAGGGGCGGCAGAAAAGGAGAGAGACGATGACACTGGGAGAAATGCTGACGCTGGCGGATGGAATCGCACCCAACGCATATTCCGGCAGCGTCAAGACCCGCTGGCTCAACGAATGTGAAGGAATGGCCCAGATGGATGCGTTCCTGCTGCCGCCGGAAAAGCTTCGGCAGCACCGCTATCAGGAGACGATCCGGATTTCCGGCGTGTCCTTTCCCAACGGAGCCACCATGGTCTGCCCCGAGGCCCCCGGCTTTCTGGCAGGCGGGACGGTAAAGCTCAGCGGACTTGTGACCTATGACGGGAATGACAGCAGCAGTGCCCGCAGGATCTGTTCGGTCAGTGACGACGGAAAAACGCTGACCTTTTCGGAAGGCAGCTTCAGCGAAACCGGCAGTACCGGGGACAGCGGAGAGGCCGTGATTGCTTATGACGGCACCGGAGCGGCGCTGCTGATCGGCGCACCCCATGACCGGATCTACTGGCTGTATCTGACCGCCATGCTGCACTTTGCAGACGGTGAATTTGACCGGTATCAGAACTGCATGACACTGTTTAACACGGCTTACGGGGAATTTATCAGATGGGCGGCGCGGACTTACGAACCGGCGGCCCGGGAACAGGGAGGTTAACATGGCAATCAAATTTCTGGGTTATGTGGATAAGCCGGAGGAAATGCTGGGCGCAAAGCGGCGCTGTGTGTTCGGCTGCGACAGCTCTTCGGATGTAGCGAGCCTGCCCACCACGGCGGGCATGACGATTCCCGGCGGTACCTCGGCGGTACCGGCTCCGTGGAGCTATGCGCTGGTGAAGGGCGCAGGCGTGTATGTGATGGATAGCACCGGATCGTGGGGGAAGCTGAATGGGTAAGATGGATCTGAACCTGGCGCTGTATGCAGAGTGCGCTGCCGGAGTCAGCCAGCTAAAGGGAAATATTGCGAACAAAGCGGACAAGCCTACCGTCAAATCCACGATGGATTCCGTGGCAGTGGCGAACACAGAATACTACCTTGGTACGCAGACTGCTGTCGCAATCGTGCTTCCCGCTGAAGCAACGCAGGGACAGAAAATCAGTGTGGTTTTCTATTCCGGCGCAGCTGCAGCCACACTGTCCGTAACCGGCACTACCATCGGATCTATCCCCACTCCTGGGGTCAATCAGAGGGTAGAACTTCATCTTTTGTGGGACGGCACTTACTGGGCAATCGTGTCGAACACATTGGCGGTGAGCGCATGAACCGGCGAAGAGCGTTAATCGGTGGGAGCAGGCTGCCAAGCGAGTACCAGGAGGTTGAGTGGATCGGCGCAAGTTCACAGGGGCCTTATCTGCGCATAGGCACGCGTTTTTCATTTAATACAGGTAAGCTTGAGTGCGAAATGCAAGTGCCTACGGCGCCATTTGTATCAAACTCCAAATGGTTTGGCAGCGCAGATAAGACAGGATATAACCTGAAGTTAAATGTTAATGCCATTTTTAACCCGAATCCAACTGGAGCGATGCTTTATTATGGTGCTAATACTTACAATGTGGGTTCCATTAACCCCTTAAAGCTGGGATATGACATTTGGGCAAAACTCACCATAGACCATGCGAGTATCAGGGTAGGCGAGAGAGTAATAAAGACAGTTACTCCCCCGGGCGGCACAACGGATGATTTGTATATTTTCGCCGGTGGCTTTGATAATTTTGCGCTTTCAATCTATATCGTCAAATCATTTCGCGTTTATGAAAATAATATTATCACGTGTGATTTAGTGCCGTGCTATCGAAAATCAGATCATGTTATAGGCATGTATGACCTTGCTGCAAACACATTCTACACGAACGTTGGAACGGGCACATTTACGAAAGGAGCAAATGTATGACTTACTGTAAAATTACGACAGAAGGCCAGGCAATGGTAATGCCTAACCCATATCGAATGACCATTGCAAACCCAAACGATGCCAAGAAAGCGTTGATTGCCCAGTTGGATAATTGGTTGGAGATGATGTACACCGAGCTTCCCGCCTATGACCCCGAAACGCAGTATGTGACCGACTGCTGGGTCGAAGAGAACGGCAGAGCGGTTCAGCATTGGGTGGTTCATTCTATCGAATCCGAAGCGTGAGCAGGAAACGGATAGGGATATAGCGGAGGGTGATAGCATGAGCTTGGAAAAGGTACTGGATGCCGCGTCCACGCAGGTGGGATATTCGGAATCACCTGCCAATTCCAATCGGACGAAGTACGGTGCAGCCTACGGACTGGACGGACAGCCGTGGTGCGTGATGTTCCTCTGGTGGGTATTCCGCACCGCAGGGGAACAGGAGGCTTTTTACGGCGGAGGAAAGACCGCTTCCTGCGGGGCGCTGCTTCGGTATTACCGGGAGCAGGGGCTGACGGTTGCGGCAGCCGGGGTCCGGCCCGGAGATATCCTGATCCTGAATTTTCATGGAACACAGGATACGGAACACTGTGGCCTGGTGGAATCCGTGACAGAGGGCAGGATTTGCACCATTGAGGGCAACACCTCCGCCTCCTGCAGTCAGGCCAACGGCGGTGCGGTGCAGCGAAAGACCCGGGTTCCGGCGCAGATCGTGGGCGTATGCAGACCCCGATACCGCGCAGCGGCATCGGATTATGCCGGGCATTGGGCAGAGGCAGCCATCGACAGATGCAGAGAACTGGGACTGATGCAGGGCGACCCGGACGGGAAGTTTCGACCGAATGACCCGGTGACCCGGGCGGAGCTGGCTGCGGTTCTGATGAGACAGGAGGATAAATGAGAGATTGGATGACACGTGCCCTGAAAACATTTGTGCAGGCATTTCTGGGCGTTCTGGTTCCGGAACTGATCCTGCTGCTGCAGCAGGGATTCCCGGATAACTGGGGGCGGCTCTGGGCATACCTCAGTCCGGTAACGGCAGCGGCAACGGCTGCGGCCATCAGCGCGGCGTGGAACATGGCGCTGGAGCATCGGAAGGAGGCGTAGAACCGATGGACTGGATTGCGTCCATTGTGGTGGGCGTGCTGGCCATGACGGGAACACTGGGCGGGGCCTATCTGGCCAACCGGAAGGCCTCTGCTCTGATCGCCTACCGTCTGGAAGCACTGGAAAAAAAGGTGGACAAGCATAATTCGGTGGTGGAGCGCACCTATGCACTGGAACGGCGTGCGGATGTATTCGCCGAACAGATCAAGGTGGCAAATCACCGTATCGGAGACCTGGAACAGGATCCGAACCGCTAGTCCGGGAAAGGAAGGAACATGGCAGAATTTTCGGATCTGCTGGAAAGCTGGGCGGCTGAACCCACCGGCCAGAAAAGCACCGGGGAACGGCTGACGGCGCTGGAAAACCATATGTTTCTCCTGCTGGAGGAACTGCGCTATCTGCTGCGGAATCTGGGGCAGGAGAATTTTAACAGCGAAGCCCTCACATCCCTGCAGACACAGCTGAGGGAGGAAACCGGGAAACAGTATGGTCTGGACAGCAGTTTTGACGGGGAGAGTCTGGTCAGCCGGATCTCGGATGCAGAGGGCGGCATTTCCACGCTGGAACAGACGGTGGGCGGCCTGACACTGGACATCACGGAGCAGGGAAGCACCACCACCTATGCCCTCCGTTCCGGTGGCATGACCATCACCTCCGCCAGTATGATGGAATACTACAGCATGGACGGTCTGAATCCGCCGGTGGGGAAACAGAACGGCATGGTGGTAAATGCAGACGGCGATCCTGTACTGACCCACGGATGGTACAGCGCATGGAACAGCGGATGGAGCGGACGGGCGGTATATGCCTGTTCTACCCGGGATGGCGGTGAAAGCTGGGGCAGCGTCATGCTGCGGCAGGGTGCTTCCGGGCAGAATGGCGGCACTGACGGTGCAAACGGAAAATCAGCCTACGAACTGGCGGTGGACAACGGGTACACCGGCTCCGAGGAAGAATGGCTGGAGTCCCTGCAGGGTGAGCCATTGACCCTGATGCTGGGGAACAATCCCCATGTGTTTTCCGGCGGAATTGCTTCAGCACAGCCGGGAACGGTATCGGCTTCCGTGCTTTGCTACCGGAGCGGGGTCCGGCAGCCGGTGACTGTGGGCACAGTGACCGGTGCGCCTGCGGGTATGAGCGTCAGCGTTGCCGGGAACGGAACCGCGCTGGCAGCGCTGACCATTTCAGTGACCTCAGTCATGACGGCACAGGCCGGGGTTCTCACCGTGCCGGTAACTGTGGGAACGGCGTCATACACGCTGTACTGGTCCTTCGGTGTGACCCGGGCCGGACAGTCGGCAGCCGGAGGCACGATGGATTTCAGTGTGGTCAATGATGCACTGGGACTGTTGTATCTGGATGTGAACGGCAATACGCCCACCACACTGTCCGATGCGGCGATTTTCAGTCCCCATGTATCTGCCGGGTATTTCGATGGCTTTGAGTTCCGGGCGGGTCAGGGCGCAGGCTATGCCAAGATCAGCGATGACGGTTTTGAACTGTGGGGCGTGGAGAACGGCAGCGGTCTGCTGAAAATGAAGCTGAGCTGCTTTCAAGGTACCAATTACCTGTATCCCTTCCTGCAGCTTGGCACCGGCACAGGCAGCGCGGGAAACGGTGCGGCGGTATTGAAGAAGTTCGGCTGCGGCCTGTGGCTGGGGGATGACAGTCTGGTATCCGCTGCAGGGGACTACCCCGGCGGAAGCAGCGTGCAGGATATCAGCGGAGATTATCCCCATGCAACCGGACTGTTTGTGGATTTTCGGTATGACCGGGTATATCGCTACCGGAACGGGAAGGTTTCCTCTCTGACCGGTGTGCTGCGTTTTACGGACGTGACGGTTCCGGTATCGTCATGGGCGGCAGACGGAACCTATGCGGAATGGCCGTATCGGGCATCTGTTTCCTGTCCGGGGGTGACTTCCGGCATGACCGGCAGCGTATGCTTTGCCGCCGGGGCGCTGGGAACCGGATTGCTGTGTCCCGCAGCGGAGACGGGGGAAAACACGGTGTACATCTATGCTTCCGAAATTCCGGAAAACGGCATCCTGATCAGCTGGATCAGAGCGGAGGACTGAATGGGAAAAATGCTTACCAATGCACAGGGGATCCTGCCTCGGCTGTTTGCGCCTACTGCCGCGGAAATGGGACAGGGGCAGCGGTTCACCGTGACGGACCTCCGAAACGGGGCATGGCGAACCGGCGCGGCACTTTATGCTGGCGGGACAAGGCTGGGAACCATCAGCGGCACGGGCGATACGATCACCGGAGATATCCGGAGTTTCGTGCGGGAAAAGGGCAGCGTACAGCTCAGCGCGGCCTGCATCAGCGGTGCACTGCGGGAATCGGAAGCAACACCCTTTCCGGCCAGTGCGCTGCTGTGGGCCGTGAATGCCGACTGCCAGAACTGCCATATTGAAATCGATGACGGTATATACGGTACAACAGATGGATTTACCACATGGAGAGTACCGGATTCGGCAACGGGGGTGACAATCTACGCCGTGCCGGACGAGGGGTATTCCATGGACGGCGGTTTCCTGATGATAAACAACGTTCAATCCACTTTTCCGGATTATTACTCCCTAAACGTCCAATATTATGAACAGGATACCATTACCATTCGGGCAGCGGCGGCAGAACGGGGTATCCGACTGGCATCCACGCTGACAGGCAGTTCCATCGACAACTATGTGCGATTTGCGGTGCAGGATAATAACAACTATGTGGTTGTCTATTACATTTTCGACGAGGGTGACGGAATCAAAATCTACACCGGAAGACCCAATGAAACCCACGAGGCGGTCAATGTGGTTGACCCGGAGGCGGGAATTTACCTGTTCCGGCTCAGCAGTCCCAGCGGCTGGAGCGGAACCTATCGCTTTACGATGGGCGGGCGGGAGTATAACTATCAGGATACTCCGTCCAGCAGAAGCTATGCATGGACTGGTGTTGTTGTGATCGAGAGCATTGTTCAGATCGAGAACGGATCATGAGTAGGAGGCAGTTATGAAATTACCCTTGCTTCCCTATGGAAGCGGAAGATATACATCGCGGGTTCAGACCGTATTCGGCGGTCTGGATCGGAGAGCCGGAGCGGGCGAGGGGACGTTGGCGGAAGCGGAAAATCTCAGCGGGCGGCAGTTTCCGCTGCTGTCCGTGCGGCCTGCGCGGGGGATCGTGGCTGCCGTGACTTCCCCGGGTGTGCTGAGCAGCCATGGGGAGAAGCTGTGCTGGCTCAGCGGCACCGATTTTATCTATGACGGTACGGTAAAGGGCACGGTTTCCGCAGGGTCACACCGTCTGGTCTGCATGGGAAAGTGGATCCTGATCCTGCCGGAGATGAAGGTTTACGATGTGGAGGCGGACACCTTCGGTACGCTGGCGGCATCCTGGAGCGGCAGCGGCGGCACGGTGACGGTTCAGACGGAGCGAAGCAGTCTCAGCTGCCCGAATGCCGGATGGGACACTCTGTTCCGGGAGGGGGACGCTGTGAGCATCCGCGGCTGCACCGGACACACGGATAACAATGTGACCCACGCGATCCTGCGGGGCGTTTCCGCAGGGGAGCTGCAGTTTGATCCGGGCGTGCTGACCCTGCCTGTCGGGGCCGAGGACAGCTATACAGAAAGCGGAAGCCTTACGGTCAGCCGACAGGTTCCGTCGCTGGAAGGGGCCTGCGTCTGCGACAACCGGCTATGGGGCTATGCGGGCAATACGATCTATGCCAGCAAGCTGGGCGATCCCCGGAATTTCCATGTGTTTGACGGACTGACCACCGACGCATGGCAGAGCGAGACACTGGACGGCAGCGGCTTTACCGGCTGCATCTGCTATCTGGGTTATCCGGTGTTTTTCAAGGAGAACGCCATTTTCAAGGTCTATGGAGACCGGCCATCCAACTTCCAGTGGTCCGGGAATCCCTTTCTGGGTATCGCGGGTGACGGCGTCAGCGACCGCAGCGCGGTTGTGGTGAACAACACGGTGTACTATCTGTCCGCTGCCGGAATTGCGGCCTATTCGGGCAGCAGACCGGTCATTCTGTCTGCCCCTTTGGGTGAGACGCACTGGCGCAATGCGGTGGCGGGGACGGACGGCCTTCGCTACTATGTGAGCATGAGAGACGGTACGGCGTATCACCTTTTCGTGTACGATACGGTGCAGGGACTGTGGCACCGGGAGGACGGCTTTCAGGCCTCCGGGTTTGCCAGACCGGAGGGCGGCGGACTCTATATGCTGGGTACGCTGCCCGGAGGTACAACGGGGACTTTGTTCAGCGTGGATGGTACAGCAGGAACGGCGGAGCCTGCGGTTGCCTGGTCGGCGGAATTTGCGGACAGCACCGAGTTCACCCGGACGACCGGCGGCAGCAGTCACAACCGGAAGGGACTGCTGCGGCTGCAGCTGCGGACGGAGCTGGAAACCGACGCTGCCATGACGGTACAGGTGCAGTATGATTCCGACGGCGTGTGGCATACGGTAAAGACGCTGAGTGCGGAGACGAAACAGAGCAGCCTGATTCCGCTGGTACTGCGCCGCTGCGACCACTTCCGTCTGCGGCTCAGCGGCACCGGAGGCGCCCGCGTGTACTCACTGGCGGTGACCCGCTACGGCGGTTCGGAAAAATAGTGCGACGCAAAAAAATGCCCCATCGGGGCGGAAAGGAACGGACATGAAAAAGCGTACATGGGAGGAATTTCAGACTTATATCCGGGATAACGGACTGGAGGGTCAGTTTTCCCAGCACGATCTGGCATTGGCAGAGCTGGAGCCGGAGGCAGGCTTCGGCATCGCGGCAGCCAAGCTGGGTTATGCAAATGCGGAGAGCGCAGAGGAAAAGGCTGCGTACAATGCGGCTGCAGAGCGGATCCGCAGCTGGTCGGGCGGTTATCTGGGCGGCAGAGACGGCAGCGGTTATACACAGACGACTGACCCGGAGGCGGAGAGCCGCCGTCAGCAGCGGCAGCGGCTGGCCGGGGAGGTCACACAGAAGGCGGACGCATTGCAGCAGGCGGAGCAGCGCGTCCGGGACAGCGGTACGGAATATACCGGGGAGCGAAACCGGCTGCTGCAGGCGGCGAAGAATCTTTCCTTCTCCTATGACCCGGATCAGGACCCGGTATGGCAGAGCTATGTGAAGCAGTACACCAGAGCGGGCAAGCGGGCAGGAGAGAATGCGCTGGGTTCTGCCGCTGCGGCCACCGGCGGCGTACCATCTTCCTATGCGGTAACGGCAGCGGCACAGGCGGAGGGAGAATACGCCTCCCGACTCAGCGAGGAGCTGCCGGAGCTGTATCGGGACGCATATGACCGATACAGCACGGAAAAGAAGGATCTGCTGGAGCTGGTAGAGCAGTACGATAACGCGGCGCAGCGGGAATATGAGATCGCATCTAAGGAGCGGACGCAGGCCCGCAGCGCTTACGAGGATGCACTGGAGAATTATCTGCAGCAGACGGAAACCGACGCGGATTGGGAAGAAGAACAGGAACTGGATTACCGGGACTGGCTGGAGCGGTTTCTGGCCACCGCAGGATAAAAAAATACCGCACGCGGCAAAGCGTGCGGTATTCGGGATTCCAATCAGCTCTCGACGACCTCAAGGATCTGCTGGGGGCACTGCTTGGCGCAGATGCCGCAGGCGATGCACTTGGAGGGAGCTTCGTCAGCGCCGGTCTTTACGATCAGACCAAAGGGGCAGGCTTCCACGCACTTGCCGCAGTGGACGCACAGCTTCTTGTTGATCATGTAAACGCCCTTGGGGTTCTGGGTGATGGCACCAGCCTCGCAGGCCCGGGCGCACTTGCCGCACTGGATGCAGGTCCGGACGGCAAGGGTCTTGTCGGCCTTCTCCTCAATGCGGATGCAGGCCTTGTTGATATTATACTCTTTGTAGAAGGACACGGAGCAGGCATTGGCGCACTGCAGACAGGCGGCGCACTGCTTGGCATCCAGCACTTTGAGCTTTTTCATTGAGGATTCTCCTTTTCCGGGTTATTTGAACTCGCGCAGGAAGCGAACCAGCTGGATGGCTTCGGTGGTACCGACAACGATCTTCCAGTTGGGCAGCTTGGCTTCCAGCTCGCCCTTCAGGACGGCAACCTTGCCGGGCAGGATCAGAACCTTGTTCTTGAACTTGTTGTCGATGTCGAAGTCCTTGAAGAACTTCTCGATGCTGCCGGCGCTGAACTTACCGGCTGCCCAGGAGGTCAGCACGGAGTAGCCGCCTGCATCGGTGATGAACATGTTGATGGGTACACCGCTGCGTTCCAGCTCGCCGGAAACCACGAAGTAGGTCAGAGCGAAGTCGACGGTGACGCAGCAGATGCTGTTCTCGTCGGCGCCGTTCAGGGGGTAAATGCCCGGCTCGACCTTCATGGGCTTCTGAGGATCGGTGAAGATGTTCTGACGCAGGCCGTACAGAGGCAGAGCCTCGGCGTAGGTCATGCTGTCCATCACAACGATGGAGCCGTAACGCAGGGTGAACATGGAGGCCAGAGCAGCCTGCATGTGCTTGTCGCCCTTGGCCAGCTTGGCGGTGTTGACGATGGTGGGATAACCGAAGCTGCGATCCTCCTGCTTCAGAGCAGCGCGGCGGATGTTCATGGCGTTGGCAAAAGCGTCCTTGATGCTGGCGCCGGTGGCGTCGATGATCAGGTTCTTGTTGCCGGCGGCTTCCAGCTTCTCAATGGTGGTATGGATGTCGTTCAGGTCAGCACCGGTGACGCCCAGAACCAGCTTGCCGGCAGCGATCTTGTTGAAGGCTTCCCAGTTGGCGGCATTGGCACCGTTCAGCACCTTGGCAGCAGCGCCGACAGCAGCCAGAACGGCCTCGGCACGCTCGGTATCGGCGGCATCAATGATCAGGTCACGGCCGGTGGCGGCAGCCTTCTTGGCCACTTCCACGCAGCGCTCTACGCTCTGGTCGGCGGGGGCACCCACTTCGATGATCTCGCAGATCATGCGCTCGCCGATACGCTCGTAATCCACTGCCATGGAGGCAGCGATGCGGGCATCGACTTCCTCGTCAGCCATGCAGGCGCAGACGAAAGCGCCGTACAGGTTGCGGTTGACGAAGGTCTTCTCATGACGCAGCATGACGGTCTCGCCGCCCAGCTTGTACTCACCGACCTGGATGGTCTTCATGAGAGGCTCGGAAGCGGAAGAGAGCTTAGCCAGCGCTTCAGCGCTGAAATGCGGGCATTTGTCAAGGGTCAGAGCGCCGGAAGCAACCTTCATGCCGAAAGCCATGCAGGTGGGGCAGCCGCAGTCCTTGCAGTTGGTCTTGGGGGACAGCTTGAAAATATCCAGTCCTTTAAGTGCCATTGTTCTCTCCTCCTTATGCCAGAGCGGCGATCATGGCCGCAATGGTCTTGACAGACGCGGGATGACGCAGGATGACAGCGTCGGAACCGGAGGTCAGGCAGGCAGAAGCGGTGATGATCTCCATCTGCACGGCGCGCTCCTCACGGCTGCCCCAAGCGGGCATATCCGCTTCGCTCATCAGGGATTCCTTCACAGACCAGGTTTCCAGAGCCACGGGGGTCATAACGGGCATCTGGAGCATGGCGTCGTTCTGCTCGAGAGCGGCGGCCTTTACGCGGTCCATGGTGGAAGCAACGTATTCAAAGCCGTAACCGGCGGCGGCGGAGCCCAGGTTCATGACGATGCTGTTTCCGGCAACGCCCAGCTGGGTCATCAGCACGTTCAGCTGCTTGGCCAGGTTGATGTCAACGGCGCTCTCGGCACCGACCTTGTGGCCGGCGGCCATGGCGCAGGCGGCACCGATGGTCTTGTAGTCCTCTTCACGGGCGGAGAGGTACAGAATGTTGGCTTCGGGCAGAGCGGCGGCCACGGCCTGGAAGATGGCCTGGTCCTTTTCCACGTTCTTGCAGCCGGTGACGACCAGCGGCAGATCGGTGGCGGCGGCAGCTTCCTTGGCCAGAGCGACGATCTCGTCCACGCTCTTGTTCTGGGCACCGGGATCGGCACCTTCGAAGTGCAGGCAGACAAACTTGGCGCCTTCCATGGTGGCGGCCTTCTTCACACGGTCACCGAAGGTTTCGCAGCCGGCGTAGAAAGCGGCCAGCTCGGGCAGACCTTCGGTATCAAAAGCAATATCGGAAACTTCAACGCCCACGGCGGGAGCGTTCTTCCAGCTCTCATCAAAGGCGCAGAGGGCCTGCGTCTTGGAGCCGCCCAGAGTCAGGGCCTTGGCACCGGCGCCGATGGTGGTTTCCTGAATGGCAGCCTTATAGACCTGTGCTTTAGCAGTGTAACCCATAACTGTTTATTTCCTCCTGTTCAGCGCTTACATCATCGGCTCGAGGCCCAGAGCGGGATGGCCCTTCTTGGTCAGGAAGTTGACCAGAGCTTCGGGATCACCCTCAACGACGGTCTCGTCGGCGATCATATCGGCGAAATTATCAATACCATAGAGATCCTTTGCGTTGGCATTCAGCTTTTCGGCAACGGAATCCTTCAGAGCCTTGGGCATCCACACGATACGGGCGATGCCGCCTTCGGCCTTCATGAACTTCTTGGAGGGGATGAAATGACGGCCATGACCCATGAAGCCGGGAGTCTGCACGCCGCCGCCGGTCTGAGAGGCCAGCTCGGAGAAGGTCATGCCCAGGGGGGTCAGACCAGCATGCTCACGGTTGACGATGACAACACCGTTGGAGAAGGGCTCGATGCCGCAGATGCATTCGAAGCAGCCGCAGGAGGTCATGGGATCGTTCATGATGGAGTACAGGGAGACCTGCTCCAGAGCGCCATGAGAGTACTTGTTGACGGCTTCGTTTACGTCTTCCCAGATGCCGATATTCTCGTCAACAACCTTTTCCTTGGTGACGATCTGGCAGGGGCCGTTGGGATCCAGCTGGTTGGTAGCCTTAGCGTCCATCCAGCTCACGGCGCCGCAGAGGCCCAGACGCTCGGGGGTGACGATGCACACATGGCTGGGGGAGAAGGACTGGCAGAGAATGCAGGTGTAGAACACGTCAACGCTCTCGTCGGTCAGCTTGGCCACACGGGCGTCACGCTTGTCGTAAATCTTGTTGGCCTCGGCACGGAGCGCCTTGACCTGCTCGGGATCGGTGTAGATGGTGACCTGGCACTTGTCAACAACGGCGTCGTACTCGTTCTTGATCTTGGCGTACAGCAGCTCGCCGAAGTGCTTCATACGGAAGCCGGCTTCGAAGGCGGACTTGCTGACACGGATACGGATCATGTCGCGCTGGCCGGTGTGCATGATGCCCTCGAGGCAGTTGATGAAGGCGTGCATCTTACGCTCCATAACAGGCTCAAAGTCATCCTGCATCTTCACGCCGCCCACCTCAACGATGGTGGCCATGGAGATCATTTCGCCGTAAGCGAACTCGTCAATGTCCTTGCCGATCAGGGTGATCTTGTGATCCTCGATCTCGTGGACATCCTTGGTGCGAACCAGCTCGAAGCAGTCCTTCTTGGCGCCGTAAGCATCGACACGGGTGTCGGCCTTGCGGATGATCTCGCCTTCGAAGGCGAGATCATCCGC
>DCGQ01000040.1:9918-10068 GCA_002314635.1 Clostridiales bacterium UBA1774 | reverse complement strand
CACAGGCGGGGCCGAAGGTCTTGATCATCACACCGGCGCTCTTGACGGCCAGCGCGCCGCCGGAAACCACCACCAGCGTGTCGGGTTTCAGATCCAGTGCGGCAACGGCGGCTTCCTTGTCCACGAACTTGGCGATGCCGCCGGCGATCT
>DCGQ01000040.1:494-9839 GCA_002314635.1 Clostridiales bacterium UBA1774 | reverse complement strand
CAGTCGGTGAGCAGCTTTTCGATCTGCTTGCGGGTCAGCTTGCAGTCGGAGATGGGCACGGCCTTCACGGTCTGCCCCTTGAGCGGTGCAAACTCGCTGTCGGCGAACATGGCGGAGATATCCTTCGCGGTCAGATCAATGCGAAGGTCCGGCTTGTCGCAGCCGTAGGTCTCCATGGCGTCCCGGTAGGCGATGCGGCGGAAGGGAGGCTGGGAAGCAATGTTATAGGTGCCGTATTTGGCAAAGATCGGCGGCAGTACATCCTCCAGAACGGCGAACACATCCTCCTGCGTGGCGAAGGCCATTTCCATGTCCAACTGGTAGAATTCGCCGGGACTGCGGTCGCCTCTGGCGTCCTCATCGCGGAAGCAGGGGGCAATCTGGAAATAACGGTCAAAGCCGGCGGTCATCAGCAGCTGCTTAAACTGCTGGGGCGCCTGGGGCAGAGCATAGAACTTGCCGGGATGCTTCCGGGCGGGCACCAGATAGTCGCGGGCGCCTTCGGGGGAGGAAGCGGTGAGGATGGGGGTGGTGATCTCCAGAAAACCGTGCTCCTGCATGGCCTGACGGAGAGCGGCTACCACATTGCAGCGCAGCAGAATGTTCTGCTTGACGGCAGGGTTCCGCAGGTCCAGATAGCGGTATTTCAGACGGGCGGCCTCATCGGCCTCCCGGCTGCGGTTGATCTCAAAGGGCAGCTCGTTATAGCGGCAGCGGCCCAGAATTTCCACGGAAGCGGGAACCACCTCGATATCGCCGGTGGCCTGCTTGGGGTTCTTGGAATCCCGCTCCCGGACGATGCCGGTGATGGACACGGTGGATTCCTTGTTGATGGCCTTGAAGCGCTTCATCAGCTCTTCGTTTTCAATGACGGCCTGGGTGGTGCCGTAGAAATCACGAATGACGGCGAAGCCCAGCTCCTGACCTACCACACGCAGGTTTTCCAGCCAGCCAACCAGTGTGACGGTCTGTCCCACCTGCTGGATTCTCAGCTCACCGCAGTTATGTGTACGCATCTGTGTCATGATTTATGTTCTCTCCTTTTCCTGAACCGGAGTATCTGTTTTCTTTAATCCGCCCCGGATGGCTTCCGCTGCCGCTTCCGCAGTCAGCGTTTCCTGCGTGCCGTCCAGAAGGTTTTTCAGAGAAACCGTTCCGGCGGCCATCTCATCCTCACCGATAATGACGGCATAGGGGATGTGCAGCTTGTCCGCATAGGCAAACTTGGCCTTGACCTTTTTCTGTTCCATATAGATCTGTGCCCGGATGCCTGCATTCCGCAGCACGGTGGCCGCCTTGGCAGCGGCGGGCAGCACATCACCCATGGGGACGATCAGCGCATCGCAGGGAGCCTTCACCGCTTCGCTGCGAAGCAGACCCTGATCCTGCAGAATGAAGAACAGCCGGCTGACGCCGATGCTCACACCCACGCCGGGCAGCTTCCTGTCGGTATAATAACCGGCAAGGTCATCATAGCGGCCGCCGGAGCAGACAGAGCCAACCTCCGGATAGTCCAGCAGAGTGGTCTCATATACGGTGCCGGTGTAGTAGTCCAGACCGCGGGCGATGGTCAGATCCAGACGCCATTTGTCATCGGGTACGCCGAAGGCGGGCAGCAGGGAAGTCACCTTCCGCAGCTCCTGAATGCCCAGATCCAGCGCCTCGCACTTACCCAGCAGGGTATCCAGCATGGCGTCCGGATTCTCGGCGGAAACGATGTCCATCAGCTGCTTTGCTTTTTCGGCGTCCATGCCCACCTCATCGGTGAGGATGGCTTCCACCTTTTCCCGGCCGATCTTGTCCAGCTTGTCAATGGCGGTAAGCACGCTGCCGGACTTTTCGCCCAGACCCAGCCACTGGAACAAGCCGTTCAGCAGGCGGCGGTTGTTCATCCGCACCTGAAAACGGGTGAGACCCAGACGGCGGAAGGTCTCGCAGATGATGGCCACCACCTCGGCTTCATTGGAAGCGTCCAGCGAACCGTCGCCGATGATGTCTACATCCGCCTGATAAAACTCACGGAAACGGCCGCGCTGCGCCCGTTCACCCCGCCACACCTTGCCGATCTGGCAGCGGCGGAAGGGGAAGGCCAGAGAGCCGTAGTTCATGGCAACATATTTTGCCAGCGGCACGGTCAGGTCAAAACGCATGGCAAGATCGGTATCGCCCTTTTCAAAGCGGTAGATCTGCTTTTCCGTTTCGCCGCCGCCCTTGGCCAGCAGCACCTCGCTGGCTTCCAGCACGGGGGTGTCGATGTTGGTGAAGCCGAACAGGGCGTAGGTGCTTTTCAGCACATCCAGCACCGCGTCCATCTGGCTCTGCGGCTCGGGAAGAAGCTCCATAAAGCCGGACAGGGTGCGGGGTTTGATTCTTTCCATCTCTCTCTTACAGTCCTTTATCTGGATTTTTTCTTGGGATTCACAATGTCACGCCATGCAAGGTCGCCACGCTGCAGGCCCAGGATCAGAACCTCGGCGGTGGCTACATTGGAGGCAAAGGGGATGCTGTACTGGTCGCACAGGCGGGCGATCAGGCCCATATCCTCGATATATTCGGGACTCTGGGGATCGGCGAAGAACAGTACCAGATCGATCTCGTTATAGGCAATGCGGGCCGCAATCTGCTGCACGCCGCCCTGATTGCGGGACAGGTACTTTTCCACCTTCATGCCGGTGGCTTCGGAGACAAGCTGAGCGGTGGGACTGGTGGCACACAGGGTATGGGATGCGAAAATGCCGCAGTAGGCGATGCAGAACTGCACCATCAGCTCCTGTTTGTTGTTATGGGCGATCAGCGCGATATTCATGAATCATTTTCCTCCCTTTATCGAATGGGCACCTTCTGCCCGTCTATTCTTTTTGCGATTCTGCGGAACGCGGCGGCAGCACCGCGGGTTCCGGTGGTCAGCAGCGGTCTGCCTGCATTCAGCGCCAGCGAGACCCGGTAATCCTCCGGTACATAACCAAGAAGGCGAATGCCCACATGATCCACGGAGTCATCCAGCGTGATGTCGGAGGAGCGAAGAAGACGGCGGCTGATCCGGTTCATGATCAGGCGCAGATTCTGTGCGCCCAGCTCCCGAAGCGCCTGCGCGGTTCGCTCCGCGTCCCGACTGCTGCATGGGTCCGCCGTGGCCAGCAGCAGGATCAGGTCGGAATAGCAGGCGGCTTCCTCCAGAAAGAAACCCATGCCGCCGGGGTAATCCAGAAGCACATAGTCGTATTTCTGCTTCAGCTCCGAAAGCAGGCCGGGAAGACCATCCCGGGGTGTATCCGGGGATGGCAGCAGCCAGAGACCGGAAAAATCCGGAACGGCGGTCAGTGCCCGCTCCAGCGTGACATCCCCGTCCAGCACATCTCCGTAATCCAGAAGAACCGAATCCCGGATGCCCAGACAGAGATCCAGATTGTGCAGCTCCCGGTCTGCGTCCAAGCAGACGACCCTGCGCCCCAGCTCGCTGAGGGCGGAAGCCAGCGCTGCGGCAGCGGTGGATTTGCCGGTGCCGCCCTTTCCGGACAGCAGGGAAATGACGGTACCCATAAAATCGCCTCCTAAAATGACACAATATTATACACCGGGTTTCGAGCGGTTACAAGACGAAATATGCCGGTAATCTGCCTGCAGACGGGTTTTACGGCAGGGGAACATTCTCCGGCACCGGTTCGGACGTGGAATCCTGTGAAAAATACCAGTCGAAGATCTCTCTGGCGGCCTCCGCC
The DNA here is from genome assembly GCA_002314635.1 of Clostridiales bacterium UBA1774. Classification (GTDB taxonomy): domain Bacteria; phylum Bacillota; class Clostridia; order Oscillospirales; family Oscillospiraceae; genus UBA1774. The sequence continues at coordinate 6,120 of DCGQ01000040.1, read as the reverse complement.
AGATAGGAACCGGCGCCGCCCTTTTCCACCACCACACTGAGGGCGATCTCCGGATCGTCCTTGGGAGCAAAGGCGATAAAGACCGCGTTGTTCACCTGATCCTCGCCCAGCTGAGCCGTACCGGTCTTGCTGCAGACCGGGATCTCGTAGGTTCCGAAAACATAAGAAGCGGAGCCGTAAAGGGAAGCCATATACATACCCTCCCGGATGGCGGTGAAGGTCTCCTCCGAAGCGTCCACGGTGCTGAGTATATTCGGCTCATAGCGGAAGCCGTCGCTGCCGGAAACCGAGGAGAGAATGTGTGCGGCGTAGCGCTTTCCGGAGGATGCAATGGTGGCCGCATAGGAGGCCAGCTGCAGCGGAGTGAACAGATTGTAGCTCTGGCCGATGCTGGCCTGCAGCGTATCGCCCACATACCAGCTTTCGCCGATGGTGTTTTCCTTATAGCTGCGGGAAGCCAGCGTTCCGGTGCGCTCCGGCAGCTCCACGCCGGTAGGCTGACCCAGACCGTAGGCTGCGGCATAACGGCTGAGTGCGTCAATGCCCACATCTCTGCCGGTGACGTAGAAGAAATAGTTGCAGCTCATCTGCAGCGCCTGCCGCACATTGATGGTGCCGTGAGAACCGGGATAGATCCAGCATTTATAGGAGTAGCCTTCATATTCGTCGATGATGCCCCGGTCATAGATCGTGGAATCCGGGGTGATGATGCCCTCGGTCAGTCCCGCCGTGGCAGTGACAGGCTTGAAGGTGGAGCCGGGCGCATAGGAACCCATGGCGGCGCGGTTGACCATCGGTGCAGCCGGGTCGCGGAGCAGCTCCGCATAATCGTCATAAAAGGTGGACAGATTGTAGGTGGGATAGGATGCAGAGGCCAGAATGTCGCCGGTTCCCACCTGAATCACCACGGCGGCACCGGCGGCAGCCAGCTCCGTCTCTTTCCCGCCGGCCTTGGCCAGCCGGTCGGCGTTGATGCTTTGAATTTTGGAGGCCAGCGCGTTTTCCGTCACCTGCTGGCAGTTCAGGTCCAACGTCAGGCGCACATCGGAGCCTGCCTGCGGCTCCTCCGTGTAGTAGCTTTCGATGATCTCACCGGAGGCATTCCGCACGGTGAGCAGTCTGCCGTCGGTGCCGTGGAGGTAGGCTTCGAATAGCTCCTCCGCTCCGTCCTGCCCCACAAGGGCGTTCATGGGATAACCCAGCGCCGTGTAATAGGCCACCTGTTCCTCGTCCATCAGGCCGATACGGCCCAGAATGTGGGCGGCGTATTCGGTGGCGTATTCCCGCTGGCTGCTTGTGACGATGCTGACGCCCGGATAGCAGCGCTCGGAAACGGCGGCGATCAGGTTTGTGCTCAGATCGGAGGCGAACACATAATCGGGAATGCCGAACAGGGTCCGAAGCTCCAGCTCCCAGCGGACACCCACTGCAAGGCGGGCGTCCCCGTCGCTGTATTCCGCCGGGACACTGTAATGCTCCCGGAGCCAGTCCATCAGAGCGGAAGCGGAGAGATCCTCCCCCAGCTCAAAGTGGGATACATACTGGGCATAGCGGCTGGCCTGCGTGCCGTCCATCTCCGTAAAGTGCCACGGAGCGGCATCGGACACCGGCAGCGTATCCGTGTGACGGACGCCTGCACCCTCCGTTAGCGCGATCAGGGACAGCAGAACGCCGTTGGGGTCAGGATCCTGCACCAGAATCTCCCGGTCAATGGCGACCTGATAGCTGATCCGGTTTGTGACCAGCTCCCGACCGTACCGATCCAGAATGCGGCCCCGTGCCCCGGCGACCGTTTCACTGTGCAGGACGGTATTGCGGCTCTCCGCCAGATAGGTTTCCGAATCCACCACCTGCAGGCCGTACAGCGCCAGCAGGACGATGGCGGCCAGCGCCAGCGGCAGCGCCGCCAGCAGAGCGGCACGCCACGGGCGAATGATACGTGCAGATTTCAAAGCATTTCCTTTCCAGAATCAGCGTGTGCTGCGTCGTTTCTGCCGCAGCGCACGGCACAGACCGAGATACAGCGGCAGACAGAACAGCAGAGAATACAGCGTCTGCACCAGAGCGGTGCAGGCAAGGGGCGGCAGCGGCGTTTTCCGATAAAGCAGGGGCAGCATCTGCAGCGCTGCGGCTGCCAGCAGTCCCAGCATGGTCAGCAGGAAAAAGGCGGGAAATCCCCGCTGCAGCACATATTCCCCCAGAAACCCGGAGAAAAATCCGAGCGCGGTCAGATACACGGTGAACAGCAGACCATCGGAGCCCATGCTGGCATCGCACAGAATGCCGCAGACCAGTCCGAAGCAGCCGCCCCAGCCGGCCCCTGCCAGCAGACCGCAGCCCAGCGCCAGCATGGGCAGCAGCAGCGGTGCCGCACCCAGGATCCGCAACCGGGAGAACACTGCGCCCTGCATGAAATAACACAGAATAGCCAGCAGCATCAGGCCAAGCGCACTTCGCAGATTCTCAGTTTTCATCATCGCTCTCTCCGTCATCCAGAATGACATAGAGCTGGGTCAGGCTTCCCAGATCGGCAGCTGGGGTGATGATCCCGTATTCGCCGTAGCCGCCCTCCTGCGTCCCCAGTCCGGTGATCGTTCCGATGACCAGCCCTGCAGGGTATACGCCCCCGGCACCGGAGGTCAGCACCGTATCGCCTGTCTCCAGCGCAGCGCCCTGCCACACATAGTTCAGCACCAGCTTTCCCTCGCTCATCCGGGCGAAATCGCCTTCGGCCACGGCGGTGAGACCGGTGCTCTGGAGCGATGCGCCCACGGCGGCCTGCGGGTCGATGATGGTGCGGACGGTGCAGCTCCGTTTCCCGGCCTCCGTGACCACGCCAACCAGAAACCCGTCTGCCGTGATCACGCAGTCACCCACGGCAAGACCGTCCGCCGTGCCCTTATCCAGACCGAAGGTGGAGCTCCAGCTGCTTGCGCCCCATGCGGTAAGACGGGCGTCCAGCATAGTATAGTCCGAATGACTGCTTTTGAAACCCAGCAGTCTGCGGAGATGATCGTTTTCCGCGTTGGCGTCCTGACTGCGGCGCACTTCCTCCTCCATCTCCGCGATGCGGGAACGAAGGGCGGCATTTTCCGCCTCCAGCTCATCATAGCCGTGCATATAGGCAAAAAGCCGCTCCAGACCGGTGACGCCCCGATTCAGCAGCGACATCACCGGGGCACTGACGGTCTGCAGGGCGCGTCCGGCAGGGGTCATACCGTCAGTGAGACGACCGGCCAGCGTCAGCAGCAGCGTCAGACACAGCACGGCCAGCACCAGAATCCCGGCAGCTTTCAGACCCTTACGCATGATCGTACCCGATGGACACACCGAAGCGCTGCAGCATCTGCCCCAGACGGCACATGGGCAGTCCCACCACGGTGTAAAATTCTCCTTCGATTTTTTCCACAAACAGCGCTGCCATATCCTGTGCGCCGTAGGCACCGGCCTTGTCCATGGGCTCGCCGGTTTTAATATATGCGTCGATCTCGGCATCGCTAAGCTCACGGAAATGCACCCTCGTGCACTCGGCCTGCGTGTCGATAACACCGTTTTGAATGACGGTAACGCCGGTATATACCTCGTGAGTTCTGCCCGAAAGGCTCACAAGCATATTTTTCGCGTCCTCTGCGTTTTTGGGCTTGCCGAAGACCCTGCCCTCATGCCACACGATGGTGTCTGCGGCGATGACGATGTCCCCGGAGCCGTGCAAAGCCGCGACCTCGAGAGCCTTTGCCCTTGACAGTGAGCAGACGAGCTCGTCGGGGCTTAAGCTCGGCTCCGCGTTTTCCTCTCCCCTTGCGGGCTGTATGATGAAATTTTCAAGGCCGAGCATCTCAAGAAGCTCGCGCCGTCTCGGCGAACCCGAGGCAAGAATAATATTCATATTACTTGTCCATTCTGCCGTTTCGCACGGCACAGATTACAGAGATATCCGTATCCTGTCACGCAAAGTAATGAAAGATGTTGGTTTACATAAAATATAAGCAAAAATGAAGCCCAATCATTTTTTTCGGCTGCATACGAGTCGGAAAAAATACTTCAGTCGACGCCTCTGTAATAGAGCCCTCTTGTGAGGACATTCGGTCTGTAGTCTCCCTGACCCTTATAGCACTTTGCGACCTCGACGCACTCTCTCGCGTTCTCGGTCGAGAACAGCAGACGGATGCCCCATAGTCCCGCAGAGTACATATCCTCGGGCTTATCGGCTAAAAACAGCTTGTGCGCGTTATATATGACATTTCTGTGGTCAAATTCGCGGACGATGGGGAAGACGCTCCCCTTGCGGTCGGAGAGCTGTGCGGGGGTCTGACAGCTGCATTTGCCGCCTGTGGAGTGGCTTATGACGCACTGGTCGGAAACCATGAGAGGAAGTCTGCCGTATACGATCAGCTCCGTGTCAATGCTCTTTGCCATGTCGCGTACCTGCGCGAGCCTCAGCTCAAAGGAGGCAGTTGCGGAGAGGCAGCCCATGCGGCGTATCATGTCCACGGTGTAGGAGTTAAAGGCGTTCATGCCGAAATCGGCGCGCACCCTCATGCCGAGCCTGCGGGCAAGGCGTACATGACCGATATTTCCCGCAAGAACCTCGCCGACGCCGTTCTGAAACACCTTTTCGAGCATGGTGATTATCTGATGCTCCTGATCATCGGTGATGACACGCGGCATGACGGCACAGACCTTTGTGCCGTTCTCAATGAAGGGCTGTACGGGAGTCATATCGACAGCAAGCTCCGTGAGGGGCACATAGATGTACTCCGGCTTCATCGCGGCAAGCTCGGGCGAGAGCTGATCGAGAGTTCTGACCTGATATACGGTGACGGGATCGGCTATCTGTCCGCGTCCCGTGGGCATCTCGGGCAGGGGAAGCCTTCTGCGCGCGGGAGGCTCGGCCCGCTTGTCGCTCAGCGCCGTGAGAAGCTGGCGGCGAAGCTCGTTGACCGAGGCGGCGGAGAGATAGAGCTCGGGGTCGACCTTGCTCTGTACGTCCCTGCAGTAGTAGGGTGTGCCGCCCGTCTTATATAGCTGTTCGTTCAGAGCCTCGGGAGTCGCGGCAACGCGGACAGCCTTCTCGGGAGTCGCACCGAAGACCGTGACGTGGTTTCCCTCTCCGTCGAAGGCCACCGCCGTGACGGGCTTATTTTTCTCAACGACGGAGTATATCGTTATCGGCACTCTGCGTGCCTCCGAATCCGTATATGACCTTCTTGCGGCCGAGTAAAGCTTTTCGGTGTCCCTGTCGGGCTTTTCCGGACGGACTCCGAACATATCCTTCCTTGTCCCGTCAAAATAGCCCTGAGTAAAGCCCTGACGGGAGAAGGCCGCCTCGAGCTTTAAGAGCTCCTCGTCTGTGGGACGGCGATGCTCCTTTATGACCTTTGAGTATATCCCCGTCACGATGGCGGTGTATTCGGGGCGCTTCATGCGTCCCTCTATCTTTACGCAGGCAACGCCCGCGTCCTCTATCTCTATGAGCCTGTCAATAAGGCAGTTGTCCTTCAGCGACAGCGGATGCGACTCCTCAAGGCGCTGACCCATGGTGTACTCCATGCGGCAGGGCTGTGCGCACATACCTCTGTTGCCGCTTCGTCTGCCTATCATCGAGGACATATAGCACTGTCCCGAA
>DCGQ01000040.1:238-430 GCA_002314635.1 Clostridiales bacterium UBA1774 | reverse complement strand
TTTTGTGATATACTTTATCTGCTCGAAGCTGAGCTCACGGGCAAGAACGGCGCGGGTAAGACCCATATCCGCGGCGGCCTCCGCACCCGCGAGGCTGTGTATGCTCATCTGCGTGCTCGCGTGAAGCGGGATATCGGGCACCGTGCGCTTCAGGACGGATAGAAGCCCCAGATCCTGAACGAGTATCGCGTC
>DCGQ01000040.1:0-233 GCA_002314635.1 Clostridiales bacterium UBA1774 | reverse complement strand
GCACCGACATCGGAGATGCGGCAGGCAAGCTCGGCGGCGTCCCTCATCTCTCTGTCGCCTATGAGCGTGTTCATGGTCACATAGACCTTACAGCCACGGACATGGCAGTAGCGCACTGCCTTTTTGAATTCCTCTTCGCTGAAATTCGTCGCATTTCTGCGGGCATTGAAATTTCCGAGACCCATATATACGGCGTCCGCGCCGTTTTGCACTGCGGCTATGACCGATTCGGG
>DCGQ01000045.1 GCA_002314635.1 Clostridiales bacterium UBA1774 | reverse complement strand
CGCGCACGCTCGTCTACAACATCCGTGAGCTGAAGTGGGACGCCGAACTCCTTTCCATCCTCAACATCCCGCCGTCCATGCTGCCGGAAGTGCGTCCTTCGTCAGGCGACTTCGGCGCAACGGACGCCGCCCTCCTCGGCGCGTCCGTTCCGATTGCGGGCGTGGCGGGCGACCAGCAGGCCGCGCTTTTCGGCCAAGGCTGCTTCGAGAAAGGCATGGCGAAGAACACCTACGGCACGGGCTGCTTCCTGCTGATGAACACCGGCAGCACCTGCGTGGAGAGCAAAAACGGGCTGGTCAGCACCATTGCCGCCGGCGTGGGGAATGTGCAGTATGCGCTGGAGGGCAGCGTGTTTGTGGGCGGCGCGGTGATCCAGTGGCTCCGGGACGAGCTGGGGCTGATCCGAACGGCGGCCGAGAGCGAGCAGGCTGCCGAAGCGGTGAGCGACACCGGGGGCGTTTTCCTCGTGCCCGCCTTTACCGGGCTCGGCGCACCCTACTGGGATATGTACGCCCGGGGCACCATCGTGGGCATCACCCGGGGGACGAAGCGGGAGCATATCGTCCGTGCCGCGCTGGAATCCATCGCCTACCAGAGCGCGGAGCTGATCTCCGCCATGGAGGCGGACATCGGAGAAAAAATCACCGCCCTCCGGGTGGACGGCGGCGCGGCGAAAAACGATTTTCTCATGCAGTTTCAGGCGGATGTGTCCGGTACGGCGGTGATCCGTCCGCCCCATCCGGAAAGCACTGCATTGGGCGCTGCCATGCTGGCCGGGTTTGCTGCCGGGTTCTGGCAGCAGGAGGAGCCGCAGGCAGCGGCAGCGGGCACCGTGTTCCGCCCCCAACTGGAGGAGCAGCAGCGCAAGGCATTGCTGGAAGGCTGGAACCGGGCCGTGGGCCGCAGCCGGAACTGGAGCGAATAAGGCAAAAAAGATGGGTGATACCCGGCAGAACACCGGATATCACCCGTTTTCGTCTTTGTCATCATACAGAAATCACGCCGCATTCCGGGACGAAGGACACGCTTCCCCGCGCTCCGGCAGGGAGACCGTTACGGAGCCATCCAGCAGCGCCAGCAGCTCCGACCGTTCCGCGCCGGGACAGTAGGCTTTCAGCTCCAGCCATATCGAATCCAGCTCCAGATAGCACACGGCGGCGGAGGGTTCCTCGTAATTCGTCTCCCAGAACCCGGTCTGCTCCGCGGAATCGCCGATGTAATCGGCCATCAGCTCGATTTCTCCCCGACCCAGCTTTCGCCATGTGACTGCCAGCGTCTGCCCCGGCTGGGGCTGAAACAGCAACGCATTCAGACCGCTGACGCTGTCCACCCCGCTTTGAACCCATGTTTCGCCCCGAAAGGCCAGCGTCACGCTGTCATCCCCGCTGCCGGTGATCCGCTCCGGCCAGCCGGGGGCGGCTTCGCTCAGGTCAGAACAGCCGGTGAGCAGCAGGCAGAGCAGACAGAAAAGCAGAACTCTTTTCATCAGGTACCTCCGGACGGCAAAGCTCGACGATTTCGCGTCAAAGCGCGGCTTTCAGCACCGGAAGGCTGCCCAGAATGCCTTCCTCTCCGCGCATCAGGTCGGTAAAGCGCTCCGCTTCCAGCTCCAGATTGCAGACACCGGTGTACCCGGCGCGGAAGGTGTTCAGATACGCCTGCAGAGGCAGCGTACCGTACTGCAGGGGGAAATGGGTGGTATAGCGCCGGTCTGCCCCGGCCAGCGCATGGATATGGGTGTGGATCACCCGGCTGGTGAAGGCTTCCGGCGGCAGCAGCGGCGCATCCTGCTCCCAGACCCGGGTACACCATGCGTAGTGGCCGAAATCGAAGCAGATGCCCGCGTAAGCCGGGTCCGCATCCCGGATGACCTGCGCCACCAGCGCGGCGCTGTCCCCTTCCGATTTGTCCGGCATTTTCCGGTTGTTCTCCAGCGCCAGCTTTGCGCCGAAGCGATTCTGTTTCAGATAGGCGGTCAGCTCATCCATCATCTGCCGATTGGTGTCCGCCAGATCGTCACCCCGTACCGGGTGCAGCACCAGAATGACCGAATCCTGCTTCTGAGCCTGCAGCAGTCCCGTCAGCGGCGTGAATACGTCCTTCACGGCGGACTCCCTTGTCCACGGCGCGGTGTGGACGGAGACACGCAGACCCCGGCTCCAGATCCGCTCTGCCACGGAAAGCACCGTTTCCGGCTCCGTCATGCCCAGCACGGCGCGAAGCTCGATGCTGCCCACGCCCGCGTCCTTCAACTGCTGCAAAAATGCGTCGGATCCCAGTCCGGTTCCTTCGATCAGCTCCCGAAACGGAAGCGATACGCTCATCATCATGATCCTCTTTCCCTTCTCCTTAGCTTTTTTCTGTATCTTGCCACACGGAGAATGAAAATGCAACCGGAAAGTAAAAAATCCGAGAAAACGGAGAGAAAAAGCCGGGATTCTACAAAAAACAGAGGAATGAAGCGGAAAATCCCTTGTCACCAAATGCCGGACGCAGTACAATACCAGCGGAAAAACCGCGAAAGGAAAACGGAATATGAAAATCTTCTGCGAATACTGCGGCACCGCCTTCAACGATACGGAAACCGTCTGCCCCCACTGCGGCGCACCCAGCTCCGGTGTAAAGCGCACCGCCTCCAAACAGCCGAAGACCATTGCGGAGCTGGAACAGTGGTATCGGGATCGGGGACTGCCGCCCTATGAAACCACCCGCTTTTTCATCGGCGTGGATTACCGGAAGGCCCGGGCCTTCGGCATCTACCGGGACGACAGAACCGGTAATTTTGTGGTATACAAGAACAAGAGCGACGGGTCCCGCACCGTGCGCTATGAGGGTACGGACGAGGCCTATGCGGTGAACGAGCTGTATCAGCGCCTGAAGCAGGAGATCATCCAGCAGAAAAAGGCCGCTTCCGCCGGTTCCAAGCCGTCTGCGCGGAATGGCGGCAGCGCCCGGTCTTACGGAGGCGCACAGAAAAAGGAAACATGGCTGCGGCGGCAGCTTCGGCACCCCATCCGCTCGGCGCTCCTGCTCTATATCCTGCTGTACACGGCTTCCAGCCTGTTCGCCGCCGCCGGGATCCGGGTCGCGGACATTCTCTTTCCGCCTTCGGAGCCGGGATATTACCAGTATGACGGCGAGGACTATTACTGCCTGACAGACGAGACCTTCGGTCAGGGGCAGGCATGGTTCATCCCGGAGGACGGCGGCTGGTATGGCTTGGCGGAAGCCTCCGTGCCAGAAGCTCTGCGGCATCGGCGCAGCGCAAAGCCGTATTATTCCGGCGGTCTTGCGGAGATTCCGGAGACGCTGTATGACAGCGAGGCCTATTCCTCCCAACTGCTGGAATGGTCAGACGCGGCAAACGACTATCTGGTGGACGCGGGGTATTACGATTACGGCGGCGTGACCTATTACCATGCCACCAACTATGACAGCGGGGACTGGTATTACTGGGACGATGGCTGCGGCGACTGGGTCAGCTCCGACGATACGCCGGATTCGCTGCAGCACGGCATACTGGCCGAGGATTTCTTCTACACCCCGGTATGGGACGAGTCCACCCAGTATTACGATTTTGAGGACAGCAGCATTTATGCCGACTCCTATCAGAGCCACAGCTACTCCTCCCGCAGCTATGATAACGATGATTCGGGCAGTTGGAGCGGCTGGGACGGCGATGACGATGATTCCGATTATGACTGGGACAGCGATTGGGACAGCGATTGGGACAGCGATTGGGACAGTGGCTGGGACAGCGGTTCCTCCGACTGGGATTCGGACTGGTAAATGAGAAACAGCGCGTATCGCAGGGGATTTCCCCACGGTACGCGCTGCTGTTATACTTTTTCCAGATTGGGCGCGTCCTGCTGCTTCTGCTGCTGCGGCACATTCCGGACGGGTGCGTCCTTGGCCTTCCCCGGCATACCCAGCGCGCCCAGCATGGTGGTATACACCTTTTCAAACCGGCCGGTGGTGATGGCGTCGGCAAAGTCCCGGGGATCCTCCACGATATGCTGTGCATATTCCTTCAGCTTCGGCTGCTGCTGCATGGCCTGAATCATGGTTTTCAGATTGCCGTGGAAGGCCGCCAGACCCGGCTCCCCTTCCGATTTTCGCACATCCTCCATGGCACAGCGAATGAGAAGCGCTGCGGCAAGCTGCTCCGCTGCGTCAACGGGTACGGCAGTACCGGCACCGATGGCGCTGCTGACCACGCTGAGCCCGTTTTTGATGCAGTAATCCGGAAATTCCGCGTCATTCCGGGGATTGGGCCTCCGGTTCCCGAACTGCTGCTGCAGATAGTCCTCCAGCGGCTTGGCGGCCCGTTGATTCTGGGCAGCGTCCAGCTCCTGCTGCCTTTCCAGCAGCGCACGGTTGTAGGCGCGGAAGCGCTCCTGCTGCGCCGTGCTGAGCTGCTTCACCGCCTCGGCGAAGGCCTTTCGATCCAGCTGGTTCTGGCTTTGAGAATTGCCGATCTTCCGCAGCATGGCGTCGGAGGTTACTTCCAGATACTGGAGATGCTCCTTGAAATCCTCCTGCAGCTGCATCTGCGCCGCTGCGCTGCCGCCGGTGTGGGCGGGCACCTGCTCGGTCAGGAAGCGGCTGAAATCCTGATAGCCGGTTTTCAGCTTCTTAAATTCATCGGAGCCGCCGAAGAAGTGATCCGCCCGTTCCAGCAGATCACCCAGCATCCGCGTCGAATCCCGAAGCTGCCGCAGTCCCTCTTCACCCAGCGGGTTTTTGGCCAGCCGGTTCGCCTCCGACTCCCGGATGACCTGCGCCTCCATGGCGGTGCGCTCCTTCATGATCCGGTTGGCGGCCTTTTCCGGATCCAGACCCCGCTTCACCAGCGCATCGTCCAGCTCCTTTTGCAGCTTTTCCTGTGCCTGAGTGAGATCCGCCTCCGTCAGCTTTTTCACGGTGCCCTCGGTGAAGGTCAGCGGCTTTTTGGGGCCTTCCGCCTCGTTCAGCTGAGCCTTCCGCTCCAGCACCTCGGGAGAGAGCTGATTTTTCACCCGGGAGAAAATGTTCTGGCCGGAGCAAAGCTCCGCCATGGTCTTGGTTTTCCACGCTTCATCGTCCAGAACCGTGATCCGCTGATCCCGAATGCGCTCACGCAGACGCTCGATCCGATCCTCCGTGGCGCTGATCTCCTTGGGCGTGAAGCGCAGACCGCTCAGCGCTTCCTCGATCTGGGTGGGGTCGCAGTGAAGCAGGAAGTTCGCCTGCTCCTTGGAAATGGTCTTGATGTCATTCAGTGCGCCGTCGTTGGAAAACGCGCTGTTGGCGTCCACCCGCTTTTCCAAAAAGGAAGCGTCATTGTCAAAGCCGCAGACGCCGGTGAAGCGAGGCTGGCCGTTGATCTCCGTAAACTGATAGGTCAGATTCTGGGCATGGCGATCCACGTTCATGCAGATGTAGTCCAGAATCTGCAGGTCGGACAGAGCCTTGAGACCCGGGCCGTGGTTATACACATCCTCCGAATAACCCAGAATCGGGTCGCCCGGGCGGACACCGCCCACATCCGTGCCCTCTGCCAGCTTCATGAAGATGCCCTCGGTAACAAGGTTCCCCTGTTTCAGCCGCATCGGCTCCGCATGGGCGATCCGCTCCCCACAGCCCATCAGCTCCGCAATGCGGGACATTCCCACATTGCGCATATCAATGGTGGCGGTCTTGCTGAGACCCAGAACGCCGATATACTGGCTCAGGACGGATTTCGCGTTTTTGACGCTCTGGGTGGCATCCTTCAGCATGGCGCTGAACTGCTGATCTGCTGTCAGCACATTCATGTCGCCCCGGGAATAGCCGGGGAAGCCGCGGTCGATGTGGTTATAGTCGCCGCCCTGCTTCACAAAGCGCTCCATGCTGCCGAGAAAATCCCCGTAGACCGGGTATTTCAGCCGCAGGTCGCGGAAAACAGCGGTCATATTCGCCTTTTCGTCCAGCTCTGTGCGGGCGGTGAAGAAGCCCTTCTGCGTGACCTGCTTCCCGTCCGTATAGCGCAGCGCTTTCCGGGAGCTGATGGTGCCCTTCAAAGTGTCCTGCTTTGCTTCGGCGGCGATCTCCACATCCACCGTCTCCGCCTTGGCCTGCACAGGGGGGATCTCCTCCGGGCGGAGGAACAGACCGTCCATCACCCGGTCACCCACCAACCGTTTGGCCTTGGGTTTCTCCGGCGGGTCGGCCAGACCCAGCCTGTCTTTGTATTTCTTCCGCACCTTTTCGGCATGATCGGCAGCGCCGAAACGGCTGGCGATCTTGCGCTTCATGCCGCTGAAAACAGTGAACTGGTTGGTAACGCTGCGGGACAGCTTTTCCAGCGAATACTGCGCCATGTTCTCCTTCGCCACGATTCTGGGGAAGCCCTCATCCACCGTGCCCTCGGGCACATTCTGATAATGGGTCAGCGAGGCGCTGATCTGCTCCTGCAGCAGCCGGGTGCGCTGCCATGCGGCGCTGAGCTGCTGCTCGTTCAGACCGAAACCGGACAGCGCGAATTTCAGGGAAGCCTCCGTCAGCCCCTGAATCTTGGCGGCGGTCTCCTTCTCGATCATGCCCATTTTCCGCGGGATGACAAACAGGTTGCCCATGTGATCCTGATCCGTATTCAGACCGAAGCTCAGGTCATTGTCAATGCCGGTGAGCTTTGTGAGCTTCGCGTCCGGGCCGTTCCCGTCGAACTGCATGAAGAAGTTGCCCTCATGCCGATCCACATTGCCGCTGATGAAGTCGATCACCTGCAGATCGGCGATATCGGCAAAGACTGCCGGATTGTTGTAATTCTCCGCCGTGTACTGGCAGACGGGGTCATTCCGGTCAAGACCAAAGACCTCCTTGCCGTAGGCGTTTTCCATGAAGGTGCCTTCCAGCTTTTTCCCGTCCACGATGACGGTCATCGGCTCGGCGGGGGCGATCAGCTCCGGACGGCCCATCAGCTTGGCCACCATGGACAGGGCGGAATTTCGGTTGTCGATCCGCTCACCGCTTTTGCCGCCCAGCCACGACTCCGAATCCGTATAGGTCATGTTGGCGATCTTGAGGGGGCCAAGCACGTCATACAGGTCGGAATAGAACTGCCAGAACTTGGGCTCGGCACTGAGCTGCCGCTTCACAGCCAACGGCATTTTCAGCTCGCCGAAAAACAAATCGAAACAAGCCTCATTTGCCAGCTGCGGGTTCGGGTTATCCAACAGGAAAGGCATGGCCAGCGGCTGCGCCCAAGGCATTTCCTGCATCAGCGTTTTGTCGTCCGCCGCGTCCAGCGCACGGAACAGCAGGGCGAACTGGGGATACTTTGCCTCCAGCGGCTTGTATGCCTCCGCAAATTCCTTCCGGCCGGGGACGGTGCCCTTCTGGGTGAAGAAGCCGTTTCGCAGCGTTCCGTCCGGCAGCTTGTAGGACACGGGGATCCGGTTGCTCAGCGCATTGCCGGAGCCGGTGAGCTGTACCTTGCCCAGATCCACCGTCACGCTGCGGCCCTTTTCGATGACCTCCGGCAGCGTGATATCCTTGCCGGGTACGATGTTTTCCAGCGCGCTCTTGTCCTGCAGCAGCAGCGCATTGATATCCGCGGTCAGACGCAGCAGCGCCTCCGCCTGTGAAGCCTCCTCCGCGCCCAGAAGCTGCTCCGCCTTGCGGTTCGCGTCCGCATAAGCGTCCATCAGCGCGGCGAAGCGCTCCGCGGTCAGCGGGGGGAATTTCCCCTGCCCGTCCCGCACATAGAGGGCGGAGGAGCATTCCCACAGCGTTTCCAGCGACTCGGCAAGGTCGGTGAACAGCTCCACCGGCTGATTGCCGCTGTCGCGCAGATTATAGAGCTGATTCAGCTTTTCTCTCAGCTTTTCCCGGACTTTTGTTTTCTGATATGGCATGGTGTCTCCTTCCTGCGTCAGCAGAATCACGACATTTGTGTTTTATTTCATGGGAAAGAGGCCATCTCTGCTTTGAGACAGCCTCTCAGATACAATTAGTTCATGACGGGGGCGGTTTCCTTTTTGGTCTGCCGGTTACGCCGCTCTTCCGCCTGAGCGCGGCTTTCCTCGTTGGACTTTTTCTGGCGCTCCGACAGCGTCTGGTTGAACTTGGCCGCCATATTGCGGACAACGGAGGACGAGGTGCGGAGCGTGTTGGCCTCCTTCTGCTCCTTTGTTTCCTGGGGCTGGTTCTGATTCTTCACCAGCAGATTCTTGAAATTCGGCATCTTGATACCCAGCTTGTTTTCCAGAGATTCCTGCAGCTGCTGGATCGCGGGGGTCGGCTTCTTGTCCTTGTTCAGCGCCGCGCTGGCCGCGATGGTATCCCGCCTCAGCGCCGCCTCCAGATACTTGCCGTCTACCTTATCGCAGAATTCCAGCATATTTCTTGCAGCTTCCTTGCGCTCCTTGCTGCGCTTGGACTCCAGAGGCCGCCAGCCACTATTGGACTCCAGATATTCATTGGCGCTTTTCCGCAAAGCGGCAATATCCTTTGTGATATCCTTGCCGCTGACGCTCAGAGAGTTCTGAACCTTTTCCATATAGCCCATCATGGATTCCAGCTGCTTGTTGCTGCCGCGTGTGTCCTGCTTCAGCGCGTCCAGACTGTCGGAGATCTCCTGCCGTTCATCCTTGAAGTTCACCTCTACCGGGCGGTTCCGCATACTCAGATCCACGACCTGCTGGGCGGCATCCCGCTTTTCGATCAGTCTGGCCGTCTCGTTGACCTGACGCTGCACGTAGATCAGCTTATCCAGCCTCGACTCCGCCTCTTCGACCCGCTTCCGGGCCAGCTCATTGGCCTGCGGATCATTCAGGGCCTTATCCATTTTCTGCTTGGCCAGATCGGCTGTCTGCCTCTTGACCTGCTCATCCTGCTCCAGCTTCTGCAGCTCCGCATTGTTGGTTGTGACCTTTTCCTTGATAGCCTTGCGGAAGTTCAGATAGCTCCTTGCACCGAAGTCGCCGGGCTTGATACCGGCTTTATCTCCGATGGATTTGGCATAGTTCCCCGCGTCCTGCTGAATCTTCTTTTCCTTTTCCCGCAGCTCGGCCACATGAGCCACCTTGGCCTCCATCTTCTGCCGGTCCGTTTCCAGCTTTTCCAGGCTCTGCTGCGCGGCTTCCCTGTTAGTCAGCTCACTGCGGAATTTATCCAGAGCAGGCAGCTCCGTTTCCTTTGCCTTCATGTCCTGCTCAAATTTGGAGTCGATGTTCTTGATGCCTCTCTCGATGGACTGCATATTTTCCGACAGGTTATAGGAAGTGGACGGGTCCTCGAAGGATTCAAAGTACATGGGGATGTCAATACTGGCATCCTCATCCGACTTGGCCATACGCAGGATCGTATCCTTGGCCTCCTGATACTGCTTCATCTGGTTCCGGGACTTTTCGTCCATATCGGATTCCTTCATGCCGCTGAGCTTCTTAGGGTCAAACCCATCCTTCAGGAGTTTATTCAGCGATTCCAGCGCCTTGCCGGACTTGCCGTGAAGCTCCCGTTCTTCCATGTACTGCTTATACTTGTCGCCGTTGGTACTGTCCTGACAAAAGGTGTTGATCCGCGCATCAATCGTAGCCAACTGCCCCTTTTTGTTTTCGATATCGGCGTCCATGGTGTCGCGGTTGGGGAAATCGGTATTAACCTCCAGCTCGGCCAGCTTGATCTCCTCGTGAATCTGACGCATATCCCGGAATTTTTTGTCCAGTGTTTCCAGAATATCGTTCCCCACCAGATTTTTCTTCTTGAAATCGTTGACGGCCTTGGAGGCTTCTTTGGCTTCCTTCTCCTTGGCCTTGTGATCCTCCACCAGATTGCCCGGGTTGCGCTGATCCTCTATTGCTGCCTTGCACTCTTTTTTTCGCTGCTCGATGGCCTCCGCCAGCTTCTCGGGATTCACATTCTGCTCCTTGCAGAGCTCGATGATCTCGGCTTCCTGCTGCTCCACCTGCTCGTGGAGGTTCATGACATTTTCGTCGTCCTTCCGATACCGCTGCATGGTTGTGGTGTTGTTGATGGTGGAAAGCACGTTGCCCATGCCGGTTTTCAGAGTCTCCTCAAACTTTTCGGTTTCGGCGGCTTCCTTTTTCTGGTTGCGGTTCAATCTGGGCTTCTTTTCGGCTTCCGCTTTTTCCGCTCCCTTGTCAGCACTGCTGAGACTGTTTTCGACCTTTTCCACCAGACCGCGCATTTTGTTCCATGCTTCCAGCGGGTCCTGCGAAAAGCCGGTCTTTGCCGTTTCGTACATTTCTCTGCAGTCATCGGACAGCTCGGACATTTGACCGGACAGCTTCGGCGTTTTCTTCGTCCCGTTCAGGAAATCGGCAAGGAGACCTTCCACGAGCGAATCCAGAATCTGACTCATGTATTCCTGCATTTCGTCCAATGTCTTGTTTTGCGGCAAAGGCATATAATGACACCCCTTTATTTCTTTCACTGCATCCTCAATACGCTGGGAAGGAAGGAAAGGTTACACGGATTTGACCATGTTCTTACTCTACAGAATATATGATTTTGAATCAATTTGCAATATCATCCGGAAAAAAGATTCCGATACACAGAAAAAATGCGTTCAGAAAACCTGCCCGGAACAGATACAGGGTACAAGGCAGAATGACAGCTCTGCTTTGTACCCTGCTGCGGCAGATGTTACGGTTCGGGATTCCAGCGGCGGAAAAAGCTGCGGCTGGGCACGGCAAGAATACCCCCGTCTCCGGCGGTATAGCTTTCCAGAAAACCAAGGTTCTTCCAATACAGCAGCATGGTTTTGGCCCGGTCGCGGATGCGAGCCTTTTCCTGCCGGCTGTCGGTGCCGATGGCGGCAACCTGATACAGCGTACCCCATGGGATGCGGCAGGCTTCGTCACTGTCCTGACTGAGAATGTGCCGGTTCAGCGTGCGAATCAGACAGTCCTGCAGAAACAGGCTGTTTTCCGTTTTGTTCACCGGCGTATCGAACACCTCCAGAGGCAGCTTCACCACCGTCTGAAAGGCGGGATTTTTATTCAGCCGATTGGCATACTGATAGAGCGCGGGCAGCTCGTGTACCCGGTAGTAGGTGCTGAGGTGCCCGTAACGGTGAATGGTGACGGCGGTGGTGTTCAGCAGAGCGGCCTGAATATCCACGGCACGGATTCCTTCACCCACCGCGTCCTCCGCCTGCAGGCGGATCTTGACCCGGAAGCGGGAGCATTTATCCAGTGAACCGACGATAGCGTTCCGCATTTTGGCGCTGAGTCCGGTTTTCTGAATGTCCCCGGTCATGACCCGGTAGATATTCAGCGGACTGACCACCTCCTGACCCACCAGCGCCAGCGAGGCCACCGTTTCCATGACCATCCGGTCAAAGGCGTTGAGGCCGGAAATGCGGCTGCGTTCCACGGTTCCGTCCGGTGACAGCATATCCCCGTAGGACAGGACGAGCCGGGTTTTCAGATTGGGCAGCAGTTCACTTTCCGCTTCCACCACGCTGATCTGCCGGTTCTCGTCAAATTCACTTTGCTTGACCAGCCGGTCAATGACCACGGAGCGGGTCTGCCGCACACTGTCCGGCAGCTCCCAGCGAAGCTGATCCTGCTCAAAGTAGGTTTTCAGCTCTGTTTTATCGTCCATACTTCACCCTCAAATTCACACGCCGCGCCGGTGAAAAACGCCGCTTCCGCAGGCAGAAACGGCAGAAAGCAGCTAATTACCCATTTTTATGATGATACTATAGCACAAAACCGGTAAGAAATCAAGACTTGTCCTTTTGGAAGCGTCCGCAGATCCGGCGAATACAGAATCCGGAATACCTATGCCGGGTCAGCATCACTTCGATGCTGACCCGGCTGGTTTTTGTTATCCGGCTATGAGGCCGGCGAACCCGCCTTTCGGCAAATTATCGTCCGCCCATGCCCATGTTCGCCTGCTGGTTTTCTTTCTTCTTGGGAGCGTTCTGCTCACGCTGAACAGTCTTGTTCAACTTCGGCGGCTGGTCTTTTTTGACCGGTGCATACTGAACATACTCGGAGTTGAGGGCAGACAGCGAGAGCAAAATGGAGGAACCATGCGATATATCGCAGGAGTTTAACACATTTTTCAAGCCACCGCTATAATAAGCCATGCGATTCAATTCCCATTCCCGCACCTGCTCCTCTGCGTATTTTGCGGGATCCAACTGCTTTTCCAGCTTATCGGCAATTTTTGTGTTTTCCAGGGCACCGCGATACACGGCATAATGCTTCAGAAAATTACGGGCCATTTTGGCCTTATCATCCGGTATTGGCTCAGAACTGCTATAATACTGACGGAGTTCCTTCAGTTCGTCGGTAATGATCTGGCTCAGCCGATGCACGCCGCCGTTTCGTTTCATACCGATTTCAGAATACGACATTTTTTTCTGATTCTGCAGAATGGCGGTTTCCGGATGGTTTATGTAATCAGAAACGATACCACGGTCTTTTATCATTTGAGCGCGGAGGGGACCGGATCGGGTGTATATTTCTTGGGCCGCTGCGTTGAGCCAATACTTATCTTCTAAACTCTGGGGAACCTGCGTTTCCGGTGCTTTGTTACGAGTCTTGTAGGTTAAAGTCAGTTTTGCACCATCTGCTGCAAAGTCCGCATTCTTGGTAAAGTTGGCGTCATAGGCATCCTTCGCCGCCCGGTATTGAGTCATGTTGGCTTCACGGTTTTTCACGGCGGTGTTATACTGGTCCACCTCCGGATGGTTGCGGAAGATCGCGTGCATGAAGCGGGCGAACAGACCCGGTTTTTTCGGCAGCGTCGGCTCCACCGGCTTCTGGAGGCGAATCGGCTCATCGGAGATTTTATATTTCCCATTTTCAATGCTGACCATGTGGGGGCTTCCGGTTTCCGGGCTGATCATCTGGAAGCGGGTTGTGTTGCCGCTCAGCACATGGGAAAGCGCATCCAGCTTTTTGCCCTTATCCGCATTCTGCACCTGCGAGAAAGGATTGCCGTTCTCGTCCCGGAACAGGCTTACCATCTGATCCTCGCTCATGTTCAGCTCGTTGCTGTGCCAGTAGAGATTCAGCATCTCGGTCAGTCCGTTTTTGACGCGTACCGCTTTCAGCTCCGGTTCCGGATAATATGTATTTTCAATATTGTCTCCGTCTGTGTCTTTATAAACTTCAATGACATATTCTTTCGACATGATACAATCCTCCGTTTTTGCTCGTTTCTATACGCAATACGCACGACGGGTCAAAAGGTTACAGCCTTGGGAAACAGGAATGAAATTTTCGTCCGGCAGGGTTTTCTGCCGCTGCCGGACGAAGCGCACTGGTTTACTGCTCGGCGGGGACGAAGTCCTCCTTGCCGTGGTTGCACAGGGGGCAGGTGTAGCCTTCCGGCAGCTCGCCCTCGCAAGGCTCGAAGTGACCGCAGACGGTGCAGAGATAGCCCTTCACCTTGGGCTTTTCCTGAGAGGGCACATACTCAAAGTCCTCCCTGCCGTGGTTGCACAGCGGGCAGGTGAAATCCTCCGGCAGCTGGCTTCCCTCGTGGAAGTAGCCGCAGACCTTGCACACATAGCCTTCCTTCCGCGCCGGAGCGGGATTCTGCTTGGGTTTGATGTGGGCGTGATAATAGGCATAGGTGGCGGATGTGCCCCTGCTCAGCACTCTGGCCTCCACCACATTGCCGATGAACAGCACATGGGTATCCAGCACCACCGTGCTCTCCACCTCGCAGGCCAGCACCGCATTCGTGTATTCCGGCAGATAGCGGATGCCGTTGCCCATCCGGTCGGCATAGGGGAAGCCGTCAAACTTGTCCACATCCCGGCCGCTCTGCAGGCCGAAGCGCTGGAACAGCTCATAGGGCGCGTCCTCCGTCATGACGGACAGGTTGAACTTGCCGGATTTCAGCAGCATATCACAGGTGTGGTTCTTGCGGATCACGGCCACAGTGACCTTCTTCGGGTCGCCGGAGCCGACCTGACCGGCGGTGTTGATGATGCAGCCGTAGTCCTTCCCGTCCGCCTCAGTGGTCAGCAGCTCCACACCGTAGGTCATATTGCGGAATACGCCGTTGTCCACGGCGCTGATGATCTGCTCCAGCTTCTCGTCGGACAGGACGGTTTTCACCTCCGGCTCCACCGGCTTGGGGCCGATCTCGGCAGCGATCGCGTCGGCAACCGCGTCCAGCTGAGCAAGCTGATCCTCGGCCAGAGAGGACTTGACGGTAACGGTGTCGCAAATGAACTCGCAGCCCTTCAGCTGGCCCAGCAGCTCCCGCATCAGCTTGCCGCTGGTGGGCGCCCAGCTGCCGTTTTCCAGCAGGGCGATCTTCCGGTTCTGCAGGTTGTGGTTTACAAGGTCATGAAGCAGGTTTTCCATGTTCACGAAAATGCCTGCATTATAGGTAGTGGCCGCAAAGACCAGATGGCTGCAGCGGAACGCATTGGAGACGATGTAGCTGGCAGGGGTGACGGAGGTGTCGTACATCCGCACCTTTATGCCGCGCTCCACCAGCTTGGCGGCCAGAATGGAGGCAGCGTTTTCCGTGTGCCCGTAGACGGAGGCATAGGCCAGCAGTACGCTGTTTTCCTCCGGGGTATAGCTGGACCACTGGAGGTACTTTTCCAGAAAATCACCGAAATGGCTGCGCCACACAAAGCCGTGCAGCGGGCAGACCAGCTTCAGCTCCAGACCGGCGGCTTTTTTCAGGATCGCCTGCACCTGCGCACCGTATTTGCCCACGATATTGGTATAGTAGCGGCGGGCCTCATCCAGATTCTCGGCGAAGAAATCCGCTTCGTCGTTGAACAGGCGGCCGTTCAGCGCACCGAAGGTGCCGAAAGCATCGGCGGAGAACAGAATCTTCTCCGTCAGGTCATAGCTCATCATGACCTCCGGCCAGTGAACCATGGGAGCCATGACAAAGGTGAAGGTGTGACGGCCGAAGCTCAGCGTGTCGCCTTCCTTCACAATATACAGGCGGTCGGAGAAATCCACGCCGCGGAAGAAATTCTGCAGCATGGTCTGGATCTTGGCATTGCAGACGACGGTGATATCCGGGTAATGGGTCAGCAGCGCCTCGATGGTGTAGGCATGATCCGGCTCCATGTGGGAGACCACCAGATAGTCCAGCTTCCGGCCGTTCAGCGCATGGGCGATGTTTTCAAAAAATGTCTGATAGACCGCCTTGTCCACGGTGTCAAACAGCACGGTCTTTTCATCCAGCAGCACATAGGCGTTGTAGGACACACCGTCCGGTACGCCGTATACGCCTTCAAAACAGGCCAGACGCCGGTCATCCGCGCCGACCCAGATCAGATCCTCGGTCACATTTCTGGTACAATACATTATTATAGCCCTCCTCAGAGCAACCTTATCTATATACTTTACCAATATAGCATAGTCCGCTTCCCTATGCAAGCGGCTGAACCGCTGTCGGACATGATTTTCGTCGTTGGAATCGGGGGACATTTCCATTGAAGGAAAATATATAAACAATAATCTAACAGTAATTTATTGACAATCCTTCTCCAAAACAATATAATTTCTAATCAGGTCTGTAATCAGACCAAAAAATTTAAGAAAGGGAAGACCAATGAAGAGAACAATCGCACTGATCCTCAGCGTGATGCTGGTTCTGGCGCTTTTCGCAGGCTGCGGCGGAAACACCAATACCGGCAGCACCGGCACCAACACCGGCAAGACTGATGCCGGCACCAACACCGGCAAGACCGACACCAACACGGATAAGGGCAACACCGACAGTGGCTCCACCGGCACCGATGCCGAAGCCGGCACTGATGCGGACAGCCCCTACAACCTGGCTGCCGGCAAGTACGAGGTAGACGAGAACGGCTACCCCTACACCCGCTACGAGTACGAACTGCCCCTGACCACCGCTGATGAAGTTTTCACCAAGTGGACCACCTGCTACACCCCCCAGTACCTGCCCGAAGAGGGCTTCGCCGGTATTGAGACCTGGATGCAGCTGGCTGAGATGACCGGCGTGCATATCGAGTACGATATCATCGCCGCTGCCAACCGCGACCAGAACTTCTCCGTGCTGCTGGCTTCCGATGATCTGGATGATATTCTGGACAACGGCAACGTCTACTACAAGGGCGGCACCATGAAGGACGCCATCGCAGACGGCTACTTCGCCAACTTCTACGATTACATCGACTACCTGCCCAACTACATGTACATGATCAAGTACTACGGCGAGAACAACATCAACGTCAGAGCCAGAGTGTTCTACGATGATACCACCATCCCCGCCCTGTACGGCATGGTCACCAAGCCCTGCGCGGCTCAGGGTTACTTCCTCCGTCAGGACTGGATGGACAAGCTGGGCCTGGGCAACGCCATCGACGTTAAGACCTACGATCAGCTCCATGAAGTTCTGACCGCCATGAAGGTCGGCTACAGAGACGACAAGGAGATCTTCCCCCTGTTCATCAACAACAACGGCGAAGTGTATCAGGCTGCTCTGTTCGGCGGCTACGACACCACCATCTACACCTCCTCCCTCATGTATCCCCGCGTGGTTGACGGCGTTGTGGATTTCTGCGGCGTCACCGAGGATGACCGCGCTGCCATGACCCTGCTCAGCACCTGGTACAGCGAGCGTCTGATCTCCCCCCAGTTCCAGAGCTTCGTCGCCGGCGGCGACTATGACTGCGGCGCTTACACCGATGAGCTGGGCTGCCACCTGCTGACTCCCTCCTCCTGGGACAATGCCGAAGCCATGAGCGAGAACCCCGACACCGACTGGGAACCCATCCCCCGCACCAAGAAGACCGAGGATCAGGTCATGAAGTACGGCTTCGCCAAGGCTCGTGACTGCTTCAGCTACTCCTCCGTCTGCATCAACGCCAACTGCAGCAACATCGCTCTGGTCACCTCCTGGATCGACTTCGGCTTCTCCGAGTTCGGTTCCGACTACGTGTCCTACGGCCCCCAGGGCATCCTGTGGGATTACGATGAGAACGGCCAGCGTATGCTCACCGACTTCGCTCTGAACCACGAAGCCGGCACCAGCTGGATCCTCTTCATCTACGGCACCAACGGTTTCGTTGACTGCGCTCTGATGGATAACACCCGCGACCTGTCCTACCCCGGCGGCGAGCGCTGCCTGTACGCCTACGACGTGTTCAACCTGCCGGATTACAAGGGCGAATACGACTGGCCCAGCGCCGTTTCCTTCACCGATGAAGAGCGCGAGGAGAACTCCTCCGTTACCACCGACCTGAACACCTACTTCACCGAGAACTACACCGCCTTCATGACCGGTGACAGACCCATGTCCACCTGGGATGAATACATCGAGGGTATGTACTCCTTCGGTTATGAGACCCTGCGTGAGAACTATCAGGCCGCTTACGAGCGCTTCATGGCGAAGTACGCCTGATCTCTCCCCATAGCACAATGACCGATACCGCCCGCACCGCAAGGTACGGGCGGTATCTTCTTTATCCTTTCCGCGCGGTTTTATTTGACATACGGCACAGAACACGCTATGTTAGGTATCAATTTCAAAAGGACTGGACAGGTGGAACATATGACAGTTTTTCGGGAAATGCCGATCAGCTCGGCGGATGCGGTGCGGATGATGGAGGAGCTGAACGGGGTGCTGTTTCGGATGCTGGGCCACAACGGAACCATGCACGTGCATCTGGAGGACTTTGAACAGCCGCGTTCGGTATTTCTGATCGGATATGAAGAAAATGAGCCGGTCTGCTGCGCCGGGATTCGGCAGGTGGATGCGGACACCGGGGAAGTGAAGCGGGTCTATGCGCGGCGCGGCAGCGGCACCGGAGCGGCGATGATGGCGCAGCTGGAACGCTGGGCGGTCAGAAACGGGTATTCCCGCCTGATTCTGGAGTGCCGCAGCGGAAATCCTCACGCCATCGGGTTTTACAGGCGCAATGGCTATGCGGTCTGCCCCAACTTTCCGCCCTATGTGGGTGTGGAGGATGCGGTGTGCATGGAAAAAATGATGAATGCGGAATGAGACATGATAAATAGCGGCTTTAAGAACACAGACATATAAACGGTATTATTCCGAATAATAAACGGTACAGTTCCGATATAAAATCAGAGCTGTACCGTTTGCGATATTATGCTTTTATATTGAACTATTTTTCCTTTTTTTCCAGCTCCGCCAGCGGACTTTGGAATACTGCGCTCTGCACATCCTCGTTGTAGACCTTGGTATAGATCTGGGTGGTGGAAATGCTGGCGTGACCCAGAAACTCCTGTATGATGCGGATATCCTGCTTGCCCGTTCCGTCCTCCCTGCCTCGCAGCATGGTCGTGGCGGCGGTGTGGCGGAACAGGTGGGGACTGGCATGGGGATAGACCCGGTTCAGCTCCGCCTTTAGAAACACATTGCGAACCATCACCTGCACCGCGTCCACGCTGATCCGCTTGTGGAAGCGGCTGAGAAACAGCGCAGGCGCGTCCTGCTCCGTGGGCTGGTAGGTATCCTCCCGGATCGTCAGATAGTGTTCCAGCGCCTCCATGCAGATGGGCGGCACCGGAATGTTCCGATGCTTGCCGCCCTTGCCGAATACTGCCAGATGGGGCGGGTCGGAATAGCGGATATCCTCCACGTTCAGACCGGCGATCTCCCCCACACGCAGGCCGCAGACCAGCGCCACTAGAATAATGGCATAGTCCCGGGTCTCGTTCAGGCCGCTGACCGCGTTCAGGATCCGGCGGCTCTCCTCCACCGTCAGAGATTCCGGCGGCTTCCGGTTGGCCTTCAGCGATTCCACGCCCTGCATGGGGTTCTTCCCGCCCAGCAGGTGCTTTTTCACCACCAGATATTTGAAGAAGGTTCGAAGCGCACAGAGCTTTCGATTGACGGCGGCAGGCGTCAGTCCCGGCGCACGGGACTTGGGCGTAGCATATCGCTCGTTAGACAGATAGAGCTTGAACATCTCCACATCCTGCTCCGTGATTCCGGCCAGAAAGCGCTCGTCCACGTCCATGATCGAGATATCGTTGAAATCCTGTCCCCGGTGCATCCCGCCCCGATCCATCTTGATATAGCGCAGGAACATCTGAATGTCCAGAAAATACTCCTGTATGGTCTTGCTGCTGCGGCGATTGATGGCCTCGTTCAGCAGAAATTCCTCCAGAATCGGCGGCGCACAGTCCCGATAATCCAAATATGCCATCCCCTTTCGGCTGCTCCGGCGGCTGTCCGCCGCTTACAGGGTCAGTGTAGCACAATATTTTGCCGAATTCAAGCGCACTCCCATTCCGCGACCGTGCAGGAAAGCGGCAGCGCCTTTCGACAAAATGAAGCAGAAGCGGAATCCGCTCTTTACGCAGACAGCATTCTATGGTATAGTATCCCCGATTTTTTACAGACCGAAAGGAAACATGACCATGGGACTGTTCAGCAAAAAAACCTGCGATCTCTGCGGCGGAGAAATCGGACTTTTGGGAAATCGCAAGCTGGAGGACGGAAACTGCTGCAAGAAGTGCGCCGGTAAGCTGTCCCCCTGGTTTGACGAGCGGCGGCACAGCACGATTCAGGACATTCGGGAGCAGCTGGCCTACCGGGAACAGAACGAAGCGGAGGCGGCAAATTTCCGCCTGTCCCGCAGCTTCGGCAGCGGCTCCAAGCAGCTGTTTCTGGACGAGGCCGCCGGGAAATTCTGCGTCTGCACCAAGAATGAACTGGATAACGGCAACCCGGACATCGTTTCAATTTCCGATATCACCAGAAATGAGCTGACCACCAGCGAATACAAGACCGAGATCACCTATAAAGACAAGGAAGGCAAGACTGCCAGCTACAACCCCAAGCGCTACAGCTACTCCTATGACTTCTTCTATGAGCTGCAGGTGAACCACCCCTACTTCGACAAAATGCGCTTTCAGATCAACGACAAGCGGGTGGAGCAGCGTGCCGTGGCCGGTCCCAAGCCCGGTCTGCCCGGCGTAAAGGGCGTGGCCCATGCCATCGGCAGTCATTTCGGCCCGGATTACGACCGGTTTGAACGGATGGGTCAGGATATCACCGATGCGCTGAACAGCCTGCGCGGGATTACCCCGCCTGCAGCAGCGGAAGCGCCTGACGGAAGCTGGGTCTGCGAATACTGCGGCACCCGCAATGCAGCCGATTCCCTTCAGTGCACCGGCTGCGGCAGCTCCCGGGCATAATTGAAGCTCTGCGCTGTACCGGAAACCCCGGTGCAGCGCTTTTTTGCGCCGAGATGCGGGAACGGCGCTGCCCTTGCCGTGAAAACCGAACCGGATAGATAGAATGACAGCAGAAAAAAGTTGATGACGCGGCGGGCGTATACAACTTTTCACTGCCTTGGAAACAGACAAAACCTGTAGACGGTCAGAAGCGTCTACAGGTTTTCTTTGTAGACATACAAATAAAAAATGTAGACGCAGAATAGGGAAACTCTGTGGACGATTTACCGAAAATCGTTGACGAAAAATTGTAAATCGTGGACAAGCCCAAAAAAATTGTAGATAAACACAGAAAACTTGTATACAGAACCGGCCTCTAGGACGGCTTGCATAATATTTCATTCTGTGATAGATAGATGCTGCGGTACTCGCTTTTTGGGTAATGCCGAGAAATATATTACAAGAGTGTTATGCCTGCGATTGCATACCGTGAATATATGCAGCTCAACTGGAATTGATGCGCCGTTTTCACTCAACTGTTGTTGAATTGACGAATTTGCACAACTATGATTGAGCAGTTTGGAGAGGTGATGCCTTTGGATGCTTCTACACAAGTGAATACCATGCTGCGGGAAAGACCGAAGCGGAGCAGACGGGTTCAGCTTTACAAGCCGGACGCGGATCTGCTGCGGTGGTTCCGGCTGCACTTCCCTGCCTCCGCCTTCCATGGGCGGCTGGTGCTTGGAATGCGTTCCGACGCCGGGATGCAGACCCTGTTCACCGGGGAAAAGGAAGCGGTACATACGCTGCTGGAGCAGTTCTACGGCTCGCCAAGGCGGGACTATTACATTACAGCCAATGAAATCTCCGGGGTTTCCCGCTGCCGGGAGGGGCTGTTCGCGCTGGACAACCTGACGGTAGATCTGGATCTGCACGGCGAAGGCGTGGACTATCAGAGCGGGCAGCTAAATGAGCTGGCGGATCGGCTGCTCTGGTATCTCAGGCGCGACGGCGAGGATCACGGTCTGGCACTCCCCCATTCGTTGGTACTGACCGGGCGGGGAATGCAGCTCTGGTGGCACATCCGTCCCTGCGCTGCGGCCTGCCGACCCTATTACAGCGAAGTGGCGGATCACTATGTCACCCAGCTGGAAGCCATTTTGCAGGAGGACAGCAGCCTGCAGGCACTGACGGTGGACGGCGGAAGCTCCCGCAATCTGGTGGGTTATTTCCGGCTGCCCTGTACCTACAATACCGCTGCCGGTGTGTTCGGCACCGTCCGGTTTCCGGCGCAGGAGCCGGAATATGTGCTGCAGGAGCTTTGGAAGCTGGTGCAGGCTCAGAAGGAGCGGCAGCGGGAGGAGCTTCGGCCGGAGCCGCCCAGAAAACCGGAGCGCAGCTTTGCAGGGGATTACACCAGTGCGGAGATTGCGTTTCTGAAGGATATCCGGGTGACGGCGTTCTTTCGCCTGCGTCAGCTGACAGACCTCCGGATCCTGCGAAACCGGGAGGTTGGCGAAGAAACCCGCAACAATCTGTGCTTTCTGGTTTACAACTCTCTGCTGACGGCGCTGGGCCACGAAAAGGCCTGGGAACGGCTGCTGCTGTTCAATCAGGGCTTCAAGCTGCCCATGACGGAGAAGGAACTGCAGAACACCATCGTATCCTGCCAGCGAAAAGGCGGCTATCGATACCGGAACGCCTCTATTATTTCCCTGCTGGAGATCACGGAGGAGGAACAGCGTGCCATCGGCCTGTATGAGCCGACGCAGGAATACAGTCCCTACACCCGAAGCGCGAAGAATCCCAGTCGGGATGCGGAGAGGGCCATGCGGCGGGAGAATCAGGCGGAGCAGATCCGGCGGCTTTCCGCTGCGGGTAAGACTGCCAGAGAGATTGCGGAAACGCTGGGGATTTCCCGGCACAGCGCGCAGGACAAGCTTCGGGACTGCGGCGGAAACGCGGCAGCTCAGCGCCGGAGCAGAGTTCAGGCGCTGCTGGAGCAGGGCCTGACCCCGAAAGAGATCGCGCAGCGGGAAGGCTGCTGCCTGAAAACGGTGCAGAACATCATGAAACGGCAGGAAATTGAAAAATCGTAAAAATCGGAACACGGAAAAAGTGTTCAAAAATGGTTTTATATATGATTGTTTTATTGTGCCGCGTTTTTCCCTGCATGCCTTACCCCAAAGAGGATCTGGGCCGCATGGCCTGGCTTTTCCGGAGCTCGCCCCCGTCAGCCGCGAAGCGGCGGTCTTTGCCGGTTGTTTCCGGATTCCCCTCCCTGCTGACGCGGAGGGCGGGATTAACCTTCGTTTCGTCTGATCCGTACTCAAAGCTTTTATCGAAAAACTGCCGCAGTCGGTTGCTGTACCGAACTTCGGCAGTTTTTCGATTTCTGTAGTGGTTTTTGAAAACAGAATAGGTATCGGTATTGTATTTGGTAATTTAATTGATATAAAGGAAATATGATATATAATAACGGAATAATGCCGAATAGAAGGAATTAGCTATACTGATTGATGAAAATAACAATATCGTGTAAAAACACCCGACAGACAACCGCAGCGCGGCAATCTATCGGGTGCTTATATGGATGG
This sequence comes from Clostridiales bacterium UBA1774, assembly GCA_002314635.1. Taxonomy (GTDB): domain Bacteria; phylum Bacillota; class Clostridia; order Oscillospirales; family Oscillospiraceae; genus UBA1774. Next base: position 3,394 of record DCGQ01000045.1, on the reverse strand, counting down.
TTTATGGCGACTTGGTACTTCCCTGTTTAGCGGTTTCAGCGACTTGACCAGGTTTGGCGTGACAGGTAATTGATCAGGTCCTGACGGCTGGCGGAGCCGGTTTTTCGATACAGGGATTGCAGCAGGGTTTGGAAGGCCTGAGGAGGAAGATCCAGTTTTGCAGCAATTTCATTGTCGGATAGCTTTGTATTAAGAAGCACCATCAGGTTATAGTCGGCGTTGGAAAGATTCGGATTCGGACGCTGATCATTTAGATAGGAAATCGTATTTTGCCAGTTCTGGAGAAAGGCCTGTGCGTAATCGGAAAGCTTCTGAAGCAGACTCGGATTATCTTCAGAAAGGATAGGTTTCAGGATATGACTGTTCGAAAGCATAGCTTCCACCAGAGGAAGGATGATATGATAATTCTTATTGATATCCAGCATCGCATGGATGTGCATTTCCGCGTCTTCCTGACGATCTTCCCAAGTTGCGATATCTGCCATATCCAAGTGCATGAACATGGCTGTAATATCAAGGCCTTGTCGTTCAAATAATCTGCAAATAATCTGCATATCTGAAATAGAAACGGTCTTTTTTTGCGTTGCCCTGAGTTGATGCACGAACATGTTGTTTAACGATGCAAGGCCCAGCGCATCGTTACTGAGGCTGGAAAGAAACTTTTCGGAAAGCATTCGAATCGGGCGTTTGTTCGTCTGCATGGTGGACTGCGCGTCCATCAGGAGAAATTTGTAATCCGCTTTGTGCGGGTCTTCTTTTTTTGCGAGCTTTTCCAATGCATCCAGATAGAATCTGCATTCGTCTGATTTTGCTTGAAATCCGGTAATATAGACAAGCGTATGACAAGCGCCTACCCGGACATGGTAATAACTGCTGTTTTTGAACAGATTAACGCAGGTCTGATACGCTGTTTCATGATTGAATTTATACCATTCAAGCTGGGCCTGCAGCAGGGCCTGTTCATCGGGATTCAACAGCTCGGTTTTATGAATATAAACGGTATGGATTAAATTGGGAAAATGATAGGATTCGGTGGTTTCCGTGGTGCTGTCTTTCTTCCTCCCGTCCACAGGATGCGGTGCATTCTCCGGAATCATCCACTGACCACCCTGATAAATCGCATTCGGTATATTGCCGTGACTGGCGTGATAGCGAACTCTTCTGTCACTGATACCCCATCGTTTTGCAGTTTCTGCCGTGGATACATAATTCATAGCTATGCTCCCCAAATTATTCTACTCGATATAAACAGTGTAAACTACAATATGTCAATTTGTCAAGAACAACAGGCGCAGAAGAATGAAAATAAATTAGAAAAGCAATCCGGGAAGAGAAGTTATTGTGAAACGGATGAAAATACCCCCTTCCGAAGTCCGGAAGGGGGTAACGTTGTGTTAGCGATAGGAATATCAGGTATCCTCAGTAGGATCGCTTTGGGTTTGTTCCGACGAAATCTGTTCACGGTACGCCTGCAGGTCGATCGGCGGCGTCTTGCCCTGTTTTCGGCGTGCTTCTCTGTTTACCTTTTTTTCAATACGCTTCTGCTTCTTCTCCAGCCGAAGCTCTTTCCGGGATTTTTTCGATACAGCGGTGTGGGTATAGCTGCCGGGGAGGAACGACGCCAGCTTCTTCAGCGAAAAGACCATGCCTATTGTGCCGAACAGGGAGCGACCTTGAAATACAGACAGTTCCAAAAGGCCGTCTTCCGTCATGTCTGCCGTAAATACGCACTGATCTGCCATGGTATTCCGGTGCAGGCAGGCCGGGACATTTGGCGTGTCATACAGCTTCACCGGCGTACCCATGCTGCCCAGCGCGGTAAACACATCCGTATTCAGATCCGCGTCATCCGGGACCTGAAAATAGCTGGAGCGCTGCATCAGCCCGAAGAAAAGCGCACTGAAAGCGCCGTTTCCTCCGGCAAACAGCGGCAGCGTATCCCCTTTTCTGCTGACATGGATAATCCCGTCCCGCATGGTGGTACGGCCGATGAGCACCCATCTCAGCTCTCTTGTTTTATTCATAGTATCCTCCCGGTCATCTTCTGTCAGATACGGTCAGAACCGCCTTGACAGGATACCTTCCTGCAGCAATGCCGTCAGTTCTGCCAGATTGATGACACGCCTCGTCTCGCCCTTCAGCTTCATGTCGGTGTAGGTATCCACATCGTTGGCGTATTCGGCCAAAGAGCTGGTCAGCTGACTCATGAAATCGAAACCGGAGATATCCGAATCCAAATCCAAACCCAAATCATCCTCTGTGTTTTCGGAATCCTCTTCCTCTTCGAAATAATTGTCTTCGTCCTGGCTGCTTTCCTCTTCGGCATCCTCGGAAGTGGTTTCCGTATCATGATTTGCAAACAGACTGCGGATCAGATCGTCATCTCTGGAATACCGATCCTCGTCCTCATCGGCCAGCGTGCTGACCTCATCGGACTGTTCTTCATCCACGCTCTGCGTCATATCCGAGAACAGGCTCTTGATAAAGTCATCATCCGAATAGAATTCCTCCTCTTCGGGCGGTGTTTCACGGGCGGCGCGTTCATAGATTGCATCGGCAGAATCTGTGCTATCCTCTGTTGCTGCTTCGGCGGGGAAATCAGAGACAATGGGGGCGGCGGTGGCAGCAGGAGCTGCAGCTGCGGCAGTCCCTGCCGGGACTGCGGAAAACTTCTGCTGCATCATATCCTGCACGCGGCCCATAATGGCATCGTAGCTGAAATCCTTCATGCTTTCCATGACACCCAGCATCTTATCCAGAACCTTCTCCATATGGCCGGTATCTGCGGCGGCCTGCTGAATGATGACCGGCTGCTGAACCGACAACTGGGAAAGAGCCTGCGTGGGAATCTCGTCATGCGGTATGCTGGTATCTTCGCCGGTATCGCGGCGGCTGAAAGCCTGATAGAGCTCCTCCGCCTCGTCCTCTTCAAACTCATCGAAGCTGACCGCGGATCTCGCAGGCGATTTCTTCGCTTCCTCCTGCTTCCGGGCGGCAAAGGCCTCCTGCTCCTGCAGCAGCTCCTCCTCAGACATTTCAACCAGCATGACCCGCTTGGGCAGATGCTGTTCCTGCTCCTCCTCAAGCGCTTTCAGCGGATGCCGTTCCTCATATGCGGCAGCGTATTTTTCTCTGCCGTCCCCGATAAAGTTCTCCCAGTATTCCCGGCCGGACGTATTTCCGAAATAGTGCGTCTCATAGCCATCCTTCTCGAACATGGTGACGGTGTTCTTCGGCACCTCCATGGTAAAGGTGGAACGGTCCGACGCGGACATGATGGCAAAGGCCTGACCACGGGGCGCGGTGATAATCTTCTCCTGCTCCATCTCGTTGATGCCGCCGGCCTTTTCATACAGCTTGCACAGGTCATCCATATCGTTGGGAGCCAGTGCAA
>DCGQ01000062.1:24574-30021 GCA_002314635.1 Clostridiales bacterium UBA1774 | reverse complement strand
TGGATCGCATGGTCATGCTGCTGGCCGGTGAAAGCTCCATCCGCGAGATCATCCCCTTCCCCATGAACAAGAACGCGCAGGATGTGATGATGGGCGCTCCCGGCTTTGTGGAGCAGAAGCAGCTGGATGAGCTGCACATCGCAGTCACGGCCAAGGAAGAAGAATAAAAAGTTCAAAGACGGAGCGCAGACCCGATTCGGTCACGCTCCGTCTTTTCCATCATGAAATCTCATTTTTATGTAGTTCTCATTTGCAGGAGGTACTTGCATGATTCACGACCTTTGCCATGACGAAGCATTTCTCGCTGTGCCCTCGGCTCCCGCTTCCTCTGCCGATCTGGATATCGCCCGGGATCTGCTGGACACGCTGATTGCCCACAAGGAGGGTTGCGTGGGCATGGCCGCCAACATGATCGGCGTATCGAAGCGCATCATTGCGTTTCTGGACGGGGCGGAGCATTACACCGTCATGCTGAACCCGGTCATTCTGAAAAAGGAAGAACCGTACAGCACCGAAGAAGGCTGCCTGTCCCTCACCGGGGTTCGGAAAACAAAACGCTATCGAAAAATCAAAGTCCAGTGGCAGAACGAAGCCATGCAGACCCGCCTGAAAACCTACACGGATTTCACGGCGGAGATCATCCAGCACGAGGTTGACCACTGTGACGGTATATTGATCTGAAAATGCGCCTGCCGCAGTTTGCGGCAGGCGCTCATGTTTTACTTGAAATACTTCTTGCTCAGCTGGTCGATGGCTTCGGAAGCGTACTCATAAGCACCGGGATAGGTGGTGCCGGGGCCGCCCATGGTGAAGCTGGGAATCAGGAACTTGCCGCCGTCGCAGTCGGCGATCAGGGTGTCCAGCTGGTTGAAGATGGCTTCCTTGCTCCAGTTCTCCTTGTCGAACTTGCCGTTGTCCAGACCGGCCTGAATGGAGATCTGGCCGTTGTACTTCTTCAGAATGGCGGGGATGTTGTTCTCGATGGTAGCACCCTGGAACACATTGATGCCCATCTCGATCATCTGGGGAACCAGCTCCGCACCGTAAGCGTCGGAATGATGCACCACATACTCAATGCCGTTCTGCTTCCAGAAGCCGTAAATCTTCTTATAAGGCTCGAACAGGAACTCATGGAACATCTCGGGGGACATGAACAGGCTGCGCTGGCTGCCCCAGTCGTCATGATGGAACAGCAGGTCAGGCTGATAGCGCTTCAGTTCTTCCTTGGCCACCTCGATCTCCCATTCGGTGAGGTAGTCGATCAGGGCGTGCATTTCCTCCGGCTCGGTGTAGAGGGCGATCATGGCCTCCTCCATGCCCAGGAACATATGGATCTTCTCGAAAATTCCGTGGACGAACCAGGGGGAGACGAACTTTTCTTTCCGGTCCACCGCGTTGGCCTGTGCTACCACGGGTGCCCACAGTTCCTCGGAATAGGCATGGGGATCGGGTGCTTTCAGCTTGGTGCGCCACTCGGAAATATCATGGAGCAGGATGTGTTCATCGTCCTGCACAGGGAAGCAGGCAGGCTCACCCTTGGGATAGGCCATGGTCACGCCCCAGTCATTGACGATGGTGGTGCCTTCCTCAAAGTTGCCGGTGCATTTCAGCATCACCGGGTCCAGAATCAGCTCGGCGTATTCATACTGATTCACAAAACGGTCAGGCTTGCCGCCCTTCAGGGTCTCAACAAAATTCTGACGAATGGTAAGCATCGGGATTTCCTCCTTAATTTATGATGGCTTCTTTCTGATTTCGATTATACATCATTTCCGCCGCAATTTCACCGGGTATTTGCAGTTTTTTTATATTGCCGCAGCAGCTGTCCTCCCGCAAGGATGGCCAGCAGACTGCACACCGCCGCCCACACCGGAAAAACCCGGCTTCCGGCGAAGAATCCGGCGGCAAACAGACACAGGCCGGTCAGCCGGTTCAGCCGGGAATGGCGGCGCTCTGGGCATCCGCGCAGCAACACAAATGCGCTGCCCTGCAGCAGGGCCGCCGCAGCAGCCAGCACCCACAACCAGCGCGGCAGCACAGGTCCCGGCAGCAGCCGATACAGACACACCGCCAGAAACAGCAGATCCGCCACCGAATCCAGCGCTGCACCGCTGCGGCTCTCCGTATGCCAGCGGCGGGCCAGATACCCATCCAGCACATCCGTAAGCCCCAGCAATCCGTACAACGGGAGAAAGCCTCGTTCCGCGCAAAGCAGCATCAGACTGCCCAGCAGACGCAGAAGGGAAAGCGCATTGGGCAGAAATCGTTTTGTATGCTTCATTTCTCTCCGAATAATAGCAGGGCACGACCAACGGCCGTGCCCCGGAATGCAGCGCTGGGCTGCAAAAAACCAACCGTTCTGGCATCTGCATCGCAGCTTGCGGTCTGCGTGCAGGAAAGCGCATTCCGCGCTTCTTGCCAACGCCGGTTGCAAATCGACCCGTAAGGGTCTGTTATGTATCTGAATTGGTGAGAGTATAGCACGGTATGTAGGACGTATGTAGGACTTTATCCACGTTGAAACCGATAAAGTTCCGTTTCTGCCCAGGAATACTGATTCATATATTCGCCCCGGAATGCATTTTCCGCTTCCGGTTCGCCTTTCAGGTAATCCCATGCATCGCAGCGCAAAAGCTGATTATCCACTGCATAGGAATTTGGCTGCTTGATAATCAGACATTCCGCATCTACGGCCTGCAGCGACTTTATCAGGAATCCGTAAATTTTTGTAAAATACTGCTGTTGTTTCCGGCTGTAACAGGTATCTTCAAACAGCTGCGCCGCCAGCTCCCGTTTGCTGACCGAGGCACCGCACCGGTCAACCAGACAGGCCAGCAGTTCCTTTGCCCGGTCACGCTGAAAGGCCACCGGCCTTCCATCCACCAAAAGGTCAAAATTACCGAATGTTTTTGCATAAAAACGTACCTGCGGGTGTTCCGGATAAAGCAGATTATCCAAAGCGTCCCGAATCTTCCGGTCCGTGACCGGTTTCAGGATATACCCGCTGCAATGCAGATTGATCGCGTCCTGCCAGTAGTTCTCATGAGCGGTGACGAAAACCACATTCACCCGGGGGTTGCGCCGTTTCAATTCTCTCGCCAGATGAATCCCGCTCATCTCCCCCAGATGGATGTCCAGAAAAGCCGTATCCACCCGGTTCTTTCCGGCGAAAGACAGTGCATCCGCTGCATCGGAAAAGACGGCCAGTGCGTCCGCCGGACTTGCCCGGTGAATGGCATTCTGCAGCTCCAGCAGCGCCAGTTGATCATCCTCCACCGCAATCATCTGCATCGTTCATCCCTCCGACCGTTTTTTCCCGATCCGCAGCGGCAGCACATTCCGAATTTCCATGCTTTGCCTCTTTCCCGTGTTTTTGGCAGTTTAGCATACTTTCTCCGGGGTTGCAAGCATACAGCTTCGGGAAAAAGCAATCTTGACAGCGGCGCAAAAATCCGATATGCTGTTGCCAGCCGGGAATCCGCCCGGCGCTTACCGGAGAAAGGACTGCAAATGGAAAAGTTTATCCCCTATGAAAAGCTCTCCAAGAAGGAGAAACGGAAGCTGGATGCGAAAAAGCGCGGAAGCTGGGGCGGGTTGAATCCCGTGACCCGGATGCCGGAAAATCCCAGAGCTTACAATCGAAGAAAGGCACGGAGGTGGGAATCGGAACCGCTGTCCGTGTCTTTTTTATATCAAACTGCCTGAAAGAAGGATTCGGATATGAAACAAAATGAACTGCTGCTCCGGCTGATCCGCTGCCTGCTGGCCGAGCAGCCACGCTATGCGGACATGGAGATTCCCGCTCAGCCGGAGGAACAGCGGCAGCTGCTTCGCAGCCTGATGAATGTGCGGGAGCCTGGCCCTGCCGACCCGGAATTTCTGGAAATGCAGGACGCTTATCTGCAGCTGCGCCTGCGTGAGCGGGGCGTGACGGATTACCGGGAGCTGACGCCCATCCGTCCCCGCCTGTACCTGTGGCGGGGTGACATCACGCTCCTGCGCTGTGACGCCATCGTCAACGCCGCCAACGAGGGCATGACCGGCTGTTACCGCCCCTGTCACGCCTGCATCGACAACTGCATTCACACCTATGCCGGTGTGCAGCTGCGTCAGCGCTGCGGTGAGCTGATGGAAGCGCAGGGACACCCGGAGCCTACCGGACAGTGCAAATGTACCCCGGCCTACAATCTGCCCAGCCGCTTTGTTCTTCACACCGTCGGCCCCATCGTCTCCGGGGCGCTGACCCCGTGGCATGAAGGGATGCTGAAAAGCTGCTATCTGCGCTGTCTGGAGACTGCGGAATCTGCCGGAGCGGAAAGCGTGGCTTTCTGCTGCATTTCCACCGGCGTTTTTCGCTTCCCCGCTCCCCGTGCCGCTCAAATCGCGGTGGAAACCGTCAGCGGCTGGCAGAGCCGCCATCCGGATATGGATGTGATCTTCAACGTCTTTTCCGAAAAGGACGATGCCCTCTACCGGCAGATTCTGGCAGACTGTTAATGCGCCTCCGAATCGGTGCTTCACCTCTCCCGCGCTGAGCGCATAGCATATCCCGAGGTGATGACCATGGAGATTGCGCTGTTGCCGGGAGACCGGCGGCAAACGATTCTGGGTGAGCTGCTGCAGCAGGACGGCTATTCGGTGCTGCCCTATCAGTCCGGTATGTCGGTGGACGCCTATCTGTTCCCCCTACCCACCGGCGCACATCCTGTGCTGGCGGAGCTGCCTGCAGGTGCACTGGTGCTGGCAGGACTGCCGGTGTGTGACCGCCCGGAGCTGCGGCTGCGGGATTACTACTGCCGGGAGTCGGTGCAGCTGCGGAACGCGGAGGTCACGGCGGAGGCCGCGCTGGTACTGGCCTCGGAACAGTCGGAGGATACGCTGTGGGATTCCCGGGTGCTGGTGCTGGGTTACGGACGCATCGGGCAGGCGCTGTGCCGCCGGCTCCCGGTGCTGGGTGCTGAGGTGACGGTGTACGCCCGTCGGGAGGAAAGCCTCGCTCTTGCCCGCTGTCGGGGACTCCGGGCGCTGTCCCGACCGCCGGAGGAACCTTTCGACTTCGTTTTTAACACCATCCCCGCCCCGGTACTGGACACCGTGCCGAAGGGTGTCTGTATCGAACTGGCCTCCGCCCCCGGCGGCTTTCCGGAGCTGCCCGGGATCATCCGTGCAGCCGGTCTGCCCGGACGCTGTGCGCCCCATCGCGGAGCGCAGATTCTCCATGAAGCCATCCTGACCATATTCCGGGAGGAGGGACTTCTATGATCCGTCTGGGGCTTGCCGTGTGCGGCTCCTTCTGTACCTTCGATGCGCTGCTGGGCGAGATCGCCGCCCTGCGGGAACGCTTTGAGCTGTTACCCATTCTGTCTGCCGCTGCCAATGAAACGGATACCCGCTTCGGTCTGGCCTCGGCCTTCGTCCGTGAGCTGCGGGAGCAGTGCGGGCACGAG
>DCGQ01000062.1:20286-24550 GCA_002314635.1 Clostridiales bacterium UBA1774 | reverse complement strand
GCCGATCACGGACATTGTGGCCGCCGAGGCCATCGGCCCCCGAAAGCTGCTGGATGTGCTGGCGGTGGTACCCTGTACCGGGAACACGCTGGGCAAGCTGGCAGCCGGTGTGGCAGACAGCACCGTGACCTTCGCCTGCAAGGCGCATCTGCGAAACGGTGCGCCGGTGGTACTGGCGGTTTCCACCAATGATGGTTTGTCCGCTTCCGCCGCCAACATCGGGACGCTGCTGAACCGAAAGCACTATTACTTTGTTCCCTTCGGGCAGGACGATCCCATCGGCAAGCCCTACAGCCTGAAATCCAGACTGGAACTGCTGGGCGATACCGCAGAGGCCGCTTTGAACGGGCGGCAGCTGCAGCCGGTTCTGGTCGTATAACAGCAGTCCCTGCGTCGAAATCCGGCGCAGGGACTGCCGTTTTTCTCATTTTTCGTCAAGTTTCTGCAGAGAACGCTTGACTGTTTCCACGGGTTTCGGTACGATAGAAAGAAAACAGATAACAGTCTTCCGGTCAATCCGGGGAAAGAAGGGATTCTGCCTTATGAAAGAAATGGGTATGTTTCACGGCCCCATCGGCAGCTGCGATTTCAATGCCATGCAGAGCTGCCCGCCGCCCAAGCATCTGCAGGAACAGCGCGAGAGCATTGTGCCGGGCATGGTCAATGTCTGGTATGAGTACCTCCCGGAGAAGTATGACCCGGAGCAGAAATACCCGCTGATCGTCCAGCTTCACGGCGGCGGCATGGACGGACGCCGCTGGGCAGAGCATACCATCTGGCACCTTCTGGCGGAGGAATACGGGCTGATCGTGATTTATCCCAACAGTCCGGATTACCAGACATGGCGTCTGGGCAAGCGGGATGTGGAATATCTGTATGACCTGATTACGCTGGTCTGTTCCCGCTACAGCGTGGACCGGAGCCGCATATTCATGCAGGGCATGTCCAACGGCGACCAGATGACGCTGGCCTTCAGCATGGCACATCCGGAAATGCTGGCAGCCGCCGGTTTTGCCACCGGTCCCACCGCTGCCGAGCTGTTTGAAAAGGGTGAAATGCCCCGCGGCCCGCTGCCTGTGATTCAGATGCGGGGCGAAAAGGATGTGATGGAGGGCGGCAGCGATATCTATGAGAAGCGCTACGCCATCAACGATCTGAACCGGGACATCTGGAAGCAGGTAAACGGGTTGGACGCCCTGCCCTCGCTGACCGTCCGCGGCAAGGATAATTTCCTCTACTATCCCGGCAGACAGGCGGATCTGATCCTCTGGGAGGTTCGGGACATGGGACACCGGGAACCGGCGGGAGAAGCGCAGGTATTCTGGGACTGTCTGTACTCCGGCTGCAGCCGCATGGGCAATGAGCTGGTGATCGATCCGGTGCGCCGTCCCCTGCCCGGCGACGATGACGGGTTCCTGCTGTCTCTGGGCAGTGACAAGTTCTATCACAAGGACAGCATCCTTCCCATCAATCCGGCAGAGCCGGGGTTCAAGGTGCAGTATCTGGCACCGATGTCCGTGGGCGGCTTCGGCAGCTACGGACTGGATGAAATGCTGGAGACCGGTGCGCTGTTTGCCCCCGCTGAGCTGCTGGCTGCCGCCTTCGGCGCTTCCCTGCGCTACAGCGCGGATGGTTCCCGGCTGGAGGCCCGCTTCCCGGAGGGACGGGTGCTGCGCTTCTGGGCCGGTACGGCGCTGGTACGGGACGGGGAACGGTACACCTTCCTGAAAAAACCCTCTGTCCAGCTCTGCGGCCGTTTCCTGCTGCCCATCGGCGAGATCTGCGAGGATCTGCTGGATCTGAACGTGAGCGAGGCGGATGATTGTATGCTCATCACCGCCCATCAGGCCCAGCTTGGCCGCTACACTGCCCGCACCATGCGGGAGCTGCTGGGCGGCATCCGCAGACCGATAAAACAGAACTGAGTTCTATCGAAAAACGCTGCTGACTTTTTGCGGTCAGCAGCGTTTTTGTGTTACTTTTCGTCGATGGTGGAGATCGGGATCGTCAGTTCCTCCAGAACATCCAGCAGGATGCGGACGGTGTCCAGCGAAGTGAAGGTGGTGACGCCGTGTTCCACGGCGCAGCGGCGGATGGCGGCGCCGTTGATATAGTGGACGCCGGAAAGGATGGCGCGGGTGTTGATAATATAGCTGACCCGGCCGGAACGGATGGAATCCAGCGAAGCTTCGCTGCCTTCGCTCAGATTGGGCAGCTTGCGGACGCGGATGCCGTTCTCCCGCAGGTAGTCCGCCGTCATGGTGGTGGCTTCGATGTTGAAGCCCAGATCGTAGAAACGGCGCACCAGCGGCAGCGTCTCCGCCTTGTCCTCGTCTGCCACAGTGACCAGCACGGTGCCGTAGTTCAGAAGCTTCACACCGCCCGCGATCAGTGCCTTATACAGAGCGCGGTGCAGCTTATCGTCATAACCGATGGCTTCGCCGGTGGACTTCATCTCGGGAGACAGATAGGTATCCATGCCCCGGATCTTAGAGAAGGAGAACACGGGCACCTTTACATACCAGCGTTTCTTTTCTTCCATATACAGGTCGAAGAAACCCTGTTCCTTCAGGCTGCGTCCCAGAATGACCTCCGTTGCCACATCGGCCAGAGATACGCCGGTGGCCTTGGAGAGGAAGGGCACGGTACGGGAGGAACGGGGATTCACCTCGATGATGAACACCCGGTCATCCCGATCCACAATGAACTGGATGTTATACAGGCCGCGGATGCCGATGCCGATACCCAGCATCTTGGTATAGGTCAGAATCGTGCCCTTGACCTTGTTGGAGATGGAGAAGGCAGGGTACACGCTCATGGAGTCGCCGGAATGGACGCCGGTACGCTCCACCAGCTCCATGATGCCGGGGACGAACACATCCCGCCCGTCGCAGATGGCGTCAACCTCCACCTCGCGGCCGGAGATATACTTGTCCACCAGAACCGGCTTGTCCGCATCGATCTCCACGGCGGTTTTCAGGTAGTGCCGCAGGTCCTCTTCCTTGGCGACGATCTGCATGGCACGGCCGCCCAGCACGAAGCTGGGACGCACCAGCACCGGGTAGCCGATCTCCGCAGCGGCACGGACGCCTGCTTCGATATTGGTCACGGCAGCGCCCTTAGGCTGGGGAATGCCCAGCTCCAGCAGCAGCTTTTCAAAGCTGTCCCGGTTCTCCGCACGGTCGATGGCTTCCACATCGGTGCCGATGATTCTGAGCCCCCGCTCCATCAGCGGCTGGGCCAGATTGATGGCGGTCTGTCCGCCCAGAGAGGCGATCACATCCGGATTTCCCTCCAGATGGCACACATTCAGCACATCCTCCGGGGTCAGCGGCTCGAAGTACAGCTTATCGGCGGTGGTATAGTCGGTAGAAACCGTTTCCGGGTTGTTGTTGATGATGATGGCCTCGTAACCGGCCTTCTTGATGGTCTGAACCGCGTGAACGGTGGAATAGTCAAACTCCACACCCTGTCCGATACGAATGGGGCCGGCACCCAGCACCATCTTCTTCTGCTTTCCTGTGACAACGGAATCGTTCTCGCCGGTGTAGCTGGAGTAGAAATAGGGGATATACGCGCCGGTATGGCAGGTGTCTACCATGCGGTACACAGGGAAGATATCCTCCGCGCAGCGCTGCTGCCAGACCTGCTGCTCCGGGCACTTCCAGAGCTTTGCGATATACTTGTCGGAGAAGCCCATCTTCTTGGCCTTCCGCAGCAGCTCCGCATTCCCCGGCTCCTGCGCCAGAACCGTTTCATAATCCGTAATGCCCTTCAATACTTCGAGGAAATAGGGGGTGATCATGGTGACGGCAGCCAGCTTTTCCACGCTGACGCCCATCCGCAGCAGCCGCGCCACGGCGAAGATCCCATCGTCCCGGAACTGGGAGATATACTCCAGCAGCTCCTCCTCGGTCATATAGTCGAACTTCTGCATATGGAAATGGCACACACCGATTTCCAGTGAACGGACTGCCTTCAGCAGACACTCCTCCAGATTGGCGCCGATGCCCATCACTTCGCCGGTGGCCTTCATCTGGGTACCCAGAATGTTGCTGGCCTCGGCAAACTTGTCAAAGGGGAAGCGGGGCAGCTTGGCCACCACATAGTCCAGACTGGGCTCGAAGGCAGCATTGGTATTGGCAATGGGGATTTCCTCCAGCGTCATGCCCACGGCAATTTTCGCCGTCACCCGTGCAATGGGGTAGCCGCTGGCCTTGCTGGCCAGTGCGGAGGAACGGGACACCCGGGGGTTGACCTCAAT
>DCGQ01000062.1:0-20202 GCA_002314635.1 Clostridiales bacterium UBA1774 | reverse complement strand
CCGGATGATCTTGATGGCGCTGTCGTTCAGCATTTTCAGGTCATGGTCATTCAGCGTCAGAATCGGCGCAACTACCATACTGTCGCCGGTGTGAACGCCCACCGGGTCGATATTCTCCATGCCGCAGATGGTGATGGCATGATCCGTCCCATCGCGCATGACTTCAAATTCGATTTCCTTGTAGCCCTTGACGCTCTTTTCGATCAGGACCTGATGCACCGGGGACAGGCGGAACGCGCCCTCGCCCACTTCCATCAGCTCCGCTTCGTTGTCGGCAAAGCCGCCGCCGGTTCCGCCCAGCGTGAAGGCGGGACGCAGCACCACCGGGTAACCGATGCGCTCTGCCGCGGCCTTGGCCTCCTCCAGCGAATAGGTGATCTCGGAGGGGATGACCGGTTCGCCGATGGACTGGCACAGCTCCTTGAACAGCTCACGATCCTCCGCCCGCTCGATACTGTCCGCCGGGGTGCCCAGAAGTCTGGTCTGGCACTCGGCCAGAATGCCCTTCTTGGACAGCTCCATGGCAAGGTTCAAGCCGGTCTGTCCGCCGATACCGGGAATGATCGCGTCAGGACGCTCCTTCCGCAGGATCCGGGCCACATACTCCAGATTCAACGGTTCCATGTAGACCTTGTCCGCGATGGATGTATCGGTCATAATGGTGGCCGGGTTGGAGTTCACCAGCAGAACCTGATAGCCCTCCTCTTTCAGCGCAAGGCAGGCCTGCGTTCCCGCGTAGTCGAACTCCGCTGCCTGACCGATGACGATGGGACCGGAGCCGATGATCATGATTTTCTTGATGTCCGTTCTTTTTGGCATAAATAAGAGCCTCTTTCCTCAGGCAAGTGTGGCTGCCATGACAGCCTTAATGGTGTGCATTCTGTTTTCCGCTTCATCGAACACGATGGACTGGGGGCCTTCAAACACGCCGTCCGTTACTTCCATGCAGTCCCGGTGGAAGCGCTCTCCCATTTCTCTGCCGATGGTGGTTTTCAGGTCGTGATAGGAGGGCAGACAGTGCATGAATCGGCACTGGGGTCCGGCCAGCGCCATCAGCGCCTCGTTGACCTGATAGGCGCCCAGGTCGCCGATTCGTTCTTCCCAGGCTTCTACCGGTTCGCCCATGGAGACCCAGATATCCGTGTAGATCACCTGTGCGCCGGGAACTGCCTTGGCAGGATCCGTGATGAACTCCAGCACGGCGCCGGTCTCTGCGGCGATGGCCTGACATTTCTCCACCAGTGCCGGATCGGGGAAGTATTTCTCCGGGGCACAGGCGACAAAATGCAGTCCCATCTTGGCGCAGCCCACCATCAGAGAATTCCCCATATTATAGCGGGCATCACCCATATATACAAGCTTGAGATTTTTCAGATTCCCGAAATGTTCCCGTATCGTCAGGAAATCTGCCAAAATCTGGGTCGGATGGAACTCATTGGTCAGGCCGTTCCACACGGGCACACCGGCGTATTTCGCCAGCTCCTCCACGATGCTCTGTCCGTAACCCCGGTACTCGATGCCGTCAAACATTCTGCCCAGCACCCGCGCCGTGTCCGCAACGGATTCCTTCATGCCCATCTGGGAGGCCTTGGGATCCAGATACACCGGATGCATTCCCAGATCCGCAGCGGCGACCTCGAAGGCGCAGCGGGTGCGGGTGGAGGTTTTCTCAAAAATCAGTGCAACGCTCTTGCCTTCGCAGAGACGATGGGGAATGCCCGCCTTTTTCTTCTGTTTCAGTTCTGCCGCCAGATCCAGAAAACCCTGAATCTCTTCCGGGGTGAAATCCAGCAGGGTCAGAAAGTTACGATTCTTCAAATTCATACTGTTCTCCATATCTTGACTATTCGAAAGGGTAACGGCGGTGAGGCTCCCCTCACACTTTCTCGTTACAGCACCTTGGACAGGAAGGTTTTCAGTCTCTGGCTCTGGGGATTGCCGAACAGCTCCTGCGGCGTATTCTCCTCTGCCAGAATACCGTCATCCAAAAACATCACGCGGGTACCCACTTCGCGGGCAAAGCCCATCTCATGGGTCACGACCACCATGGTCATACCGTCGTTGGCCAGCTCCTTCATAACGTCCAGCACCTCGCCGACCATTTCCGGGTCAAGTGCGGAGGTGGGTTCGTCAAACAGCATGACCTCCGGATCCATGCACAGGGCGCGGACGATGGCAATGCGCTGTTTCTGGCCGCCGGAAAGCTGGCTGGGATAGGCATTTGCCTTATCCGACAGGCCTACCCGCTCCAGCAGCAGTCGGGCCTGTTTTTCTGCTTCCTCCGGTGTTTTCAGTTTCAGCTGCACCGGCGCAAAGGTCATGTTTTTCAATACGGTAAAATGGGGGAACAGGTTGAAATGCTGGAACACCATGCCCATGTGGGCCCGAAGGTGATCCAGATCTGCGCCCTTGGCGGTCAGATCCTGTCCCTTATAGATAATCTGGCCGGAGGTGGGGTTCTCCAGAAGGTTCATGCAGCGAAGGAAGGTACTCTTGCCGCCGCCGGAAGGGCCGACCATGACCACGCGCTCGCCCTTTTGGATCTGACAGTTGATGCCCTTCAGGATCATCTTGTCCTTCACAAAGCTCTTGTAAAGATCCTTTACCTCGATCAGAACCTCGGAATCCTGCGGTACAGTCTTAGCTTCGTTCACTCTTTGCCAGCCTCCTTTCCAGCTTCTTTACAAAGTAATTCAGCACCAGAACCAGTGCCAGATAGATGGCCGCGATGGAGATATAGGGGAAATACGCATCCATCGTGCGGGAGATTACACGGTCTGCCGCCTTGGTCAGGTCCACCACGCCCAGATAGCCGATTACGGAGGTCTCCTTCAGCAGGGAGATGAACTCATTGCCGATGGCGGGCAACACATTCTTTACCGCCTGCGGAATGACGATGTACAGCATGGTGGTTCTGCGGGACAGGCCCAGAGAGCGGCCTGCCTCAGTCTGTCCGATATCCACCGCATTGATACCGGCACGGATGATCTCGGACACATATGCGCCGGAGTTGATGCCGAAAGCCACAATGCCCACCAGCACCGCATGGGTGGAGAATGCAAAAATGATGTTATAGGAGATCAGCAGCTGCACCACCACAGGTGTGCCGCGGATCAGGGTGGTGTAGAACTCGGCAACGATATTGAGGATTCTCAGCTTGCCGGTCTGCTTGTGATAGGTCTTGATAATGGCGATCAGGGAGCCGATGATGACGCCGGCAATCGTCGCAAACAGGGCGATCAGCAGGGTATTTCCCAGACCTTTCAGAAAGACCTTATATCGGTCCTCCGTGATAAAGGTCTTGGTAAAGGATTCCGCAATGCCCCACAGCGCAGACGCTGTCATAACAGGATTTGCCATATTCCTTCTTTCCTTTCAGAGGATATTGTTTCGCAAGAGCCGGGGGCAGGCGTTGATCGTCTGTCCCCGGCTGATTTCACTGTGTGCAGGGCACCGGAAAGGATGCCGCAGCGTAACTGCCTCAGCCTTCCAGACCCTTGGCGATATCCTGATACTTCTGCTCCCAGGCGGAGATGGTGCCGTCGGCCTTCAGACGGGCCAGAACGGTGTTGATGGTGTTGAGCAGCTCGGCGTTTTCACCCTTGGCAATGGCGATGCCGTAGTATTCCACATCGGCAGCGGGGGAACCGTCAGCCTTCACCAGCTCGAAGCACTTGTACTTGCCTTCGTTATTGGCTACGATGGTCTCAGCGGTCAGCTTATCGGTCACAACGGCGTCCAGCTTACCCAGAGAAGCGGCAGCGACAGCGGGAGCGGTGAAGCCGGAGGAGGTGGAGCCTTCCAGTGTGCCGTCATTGATCAGGTTCTCCACGATGATATCGGAGGTAGTGCCCTGCTGCACGCCGATGGGCCGACCCTTCAGGTCTTCCACGGTGGCAATATCGTTGTTATCGGCCAGAACGACTACGTACTGAGCGGTGGAGGTGTAGGGATCGGAGAAAGCCACGGACTGCTTGCGTTCCTCGGTAATGGTGATGCCGGCAGCACCCACATCAGCCTTGCCGGTGCTGACGGAGGTGCAGATGGTGTCGAAGGACACGTCTTCAATGACCAGCTTGACGCCCAGTTCCTTGGCGACTTCCTTCATGATCTCGATGTCAACGCCCACGATCTCGTTGTTGTACAGGAATTCATAGGGAGCAAAACCGGCTTCGGTGAACATCTTGATCTCGCCGGCCTTCTTGATCTTGTCCAGCGTGGAGGTGGGTTTCTTGCTGCACGCGGTCATGCAGCCGACAGCCAGCACAACGACCAGCAGGCAAAGGATAATGCTTTTCAGAGTCTTTTTCATGATTTTTTCCCTTCTACTTTCATAAAATTCATTATTGAATACCGTTCAATGCTTCCCGCACGGAAGCGACCTGGGTTTCCACGGAACCGACGCTGGTGCCGCCTTCGGAAATGCGGCGGGCAACGCAGGTTTCCAGTGCGATCTCGGTGAATACATCCTCCGCAAAAACCTCGCTGTATTCCCGGAACACGGACAGCGGCAGTTTTTCCAGCACCGTGTCCTCTGCAATGCATCGGGCAACCAGCTGGCCGGAGATTTTATAGGCGCTGCGGAAAGGGACACCCTTCTTGGTCAGATAATCCGCCAGATCAGTGGCATTGATGAAACCCCTCTGCGCCGCTGCCAGCATCCGGTCAGGCAGCACCTTCATGCTTTCCAGCATGGGGGCGAACACACGGAGACACATGATCACGGTATCGCAGGCATCGAACACCGCTTCCTTGTCCTCCTGCATATCCTTGTTATATGCCAGCGGAATGCCTTTCAGGACGGTCAGCAGTGCCATCAGATCACCGTAGACCCGGCCGGTCTTACCACGGCAAAGCTCTGCCATGTCCGGATTCTTCTTCTGGGGCATGATGGAGGAACCGGTGGTGAAGCTGTCGGACAGTTCAATGAACTTGAACTCCCAGCTGGACCAGAGGATCAGCTCCTCGGAAAGGCGGCTCAGGTGCATCATCAGCAGGGAACAGGCGCTGAGAAATTCCACGCAGAAGTCCCGGTCCGAAACCCCGTCCAGACTGTTCAGTGCAATCTGACTAAAGCCAAGGCTCTTCGCCTCGCTGCGCCGGTCAGTGGGATAGGTGGTGCCTGCCAACGCACAGCAGCCGATGGGACTCACATCCATCCGCTTCCGGGTATCCTGCAGACGGCCGATATCCCGCAGCAGCATCATGCTGTAGGCCATCAGCTGGTGACCGAAGGTGATAGGCTGGGCACGCTGCATATGGGTGTAGCCGGGCATGATGGTGGCCTTCTGTTCCTCGGCCCGGTCGGTCAGCACCCGAACCAGCTCCTTCACAAGACCGATGATCTCCCCGATCACATCCCGCAGGTAAAGCCGGAGGTCCAGCGCCACCTGATCGTTGCGGCTGCGGGCGGTGTGAAGCCGCTTCCCCGCTTCGCCGATGCGCTCGGTCAGCACCTGCTCCACAAACATATGGATATCCTCCGCCGCAGGGTCGATCTGCAGGGTGCCTGCATCCAGATCCGCCAGAATGCCGCTGAGCCCGTCAATGATCTGCTCTGCGTCCTCCTTCGTAATGATGCCGCACCCGGCCAGCATGGACGCATGGGCCATGCTCCCGGTGATATCCTGCCGGTACATCCGCTGGTCAAAGCGGATAGAGGAGTTAAAATCGTCTGCGATCTGGGCGGTCTCCTGCTGAGCGCGGCCCGCCCACATTTTCTCGGCGCTCAAAGCTTGCCCTGCTCCCGGTAAGCCTGCACCTTGGTGGGCAGACCCCAGAGGTTGATGAAGCCGGCGGCCTGTGCCTGATCGTAGTCGCTCTCGCCGAAGGTGACCAGATTCTCGGAGTACAGAGAATAGGGGCTGGTGGTTCCGGCGGGAATGATGTTGCCCTTATACAGCTTCAGCTTGACGGTACCGGTGACATACTTGTTGCTCTCGTTGGCGAAGGCCACCAGAGCCTCGGTCAGCGGAGAGTACCACTTGCCGTTGTAGATCTGGTCAGCCAGATCAACGGCCAGCTTCTGCTTCTCATGGAGGGTATCCTTATCCACGGTCAGCATTTCCAGATGCTCGTGAGCGTAATACAGGATGGAGCCGCCGGGAGTTTCGTAGACGCCCCGATCCTTCATGCCCACCAGCCGGTTCTCCACGATGTCGATAATGCCGATGCCGTGGGCGCCGCCGATGGCGTTCAGCTTCTCGATGATCTTGCTGGCCTTCATCTTCTCACCGTCCAGCGCCACGGGGGCACCGGCCTCGAAGTCGATGGTCACATACGCCGGGGTATCGGGTGCCTGGAAGGGGCTGACGCCCATTTCCAGAAAACCGGGCTTGTCATAATCCGGCTCGTTGGCCGGGTCTTCCAGATCCAGACCCTCATGGCTCAGATGCCACAGGTTCTTGTCCTTGGAATAGTTGGTCTCGCGGCTGATCTTCAGCGGCACATTATGGGCCTCGGCGTAGTCGATCTCCTCCTCGCGGGACTTGATATCCCACTCGCGCCAGGGAGCGATGATCTTCATGTCCGGAGCAAAGCGCTTGATGGCCAGCTCAAAACGAACCTGATCGTTGCCCTTGCCGGTAGCGCCGTGGCACACCGCATCGGCGCCCTCCGCCAGCGCGATCTCCGCCAGCTTCTTGCCGATGACCGGGCGGGCAAAGGCGGTGCCCAGCAGGTAGGTCTCATACTTGGCATCCATCTTCATGGCGGGGATGATGATATCGTCCACCATCTCGTCCACCAGATCGGCGACAATCAGCTTGCTGGCGCCGGTTTTCAGAGCCTTTTCCTCCAGACCCTCCAGCTCATCGGCCTGACCAACATTGCCGGACACGGCAATGATCTCGGGATTGTTGTAATTCTCCTTCAGCCAGGGAATGATAATGGATGTATCCAGGCCACCCGAATAGGCCAGCACGATCTTTTTAATCTTGCTTTTTTCTGCTGCATTCATGATGAAGTCTCCTGATATTCACAAAATTTTGAATATATTCATTATTAATGATAATTTATACTACAATATTCAGTTAAAGATGTCAAGTCTATTTTTCCATTTTATCATTTTCCAAAGATTCTGCGGCGAAACGGTACTGCCGATTGTATAACATGACACATATACGCAGGAAAAGCCCCCCGCAAAAGCGGGGAGCTTTGGATTCATGCGGTAATCAGGCGCCGATATAAGCGTTGTAGGCTTCCTGATAGATCTCCTGCAGACGGGCGTAACCGAAGGTGTTCAGATCCTCGATGTACTTGTCCCAGTCGCTCATGGGCTTATCGCCGGTGATGAACAGGCCGTAGTTCTCAGCAAAGAAGGTGTTCATATCGGAGGTAATGCTGTTGGCTTCATCCGTCTGTTCGGAGGTGAAGGTCACGTTGCTGGGCCAGTCGTAATGTCCGCCGTAATCGTCCATGATCCAGCAGTCATACATGGCCAGCGTGCGCTTGCCTTCGGGGAAGGCGTAGCTGCGGCGAATGTCATGCAGGCAGAACTCAAGCAGGTTGTTGTTGGCGTTCATGATCATAATCCACATCATGCCGGCGTCATGATTCAGAACCCAGTCCTCGATCTGCTTGTCGCCGTCTTCGTTGTAGTTCCACATCCAGCCTTCGGGGCCCCAGGAGGTGAACTCAGCGCCGAAGTCGGAGAACCACCAGTCCATCCAGGAGGCCAGCAGTTCCAGATTCTCGCACTTGGCATTCAGGTTGGCAGAGCCGTAGTGGGTCTCGGTGCGCTTGTTTCCGTATTCCAGAATCTGGCCTTCATACAGCTTGGTGCGGGGGATGGGCTCCCAGCGGGTGTCGGGGTCAACGCTGGTGGCCTCGTCCTGTGCGATGGAGCCGGGAGTCTGGGGGTAAGCGCCGACCAGATTGTTCTTATGGCCGTCGTTGATGTCAGCACCGGGAGCGTAGGAGCCGAAGTTGGGGGAGATCAGACCTTCGTTATACCAGCTGTTCAGCATGGTCATAACAGCGCGGTCGTCCTCGGTGGTGCCGCAGAACTGAACCTCACCGTCCACCACACGCATATAGCTCATAGCGGTGGTGTAAACAGCGGTGTTGTAGCCGCAGAAGGCGAAGCCGGGGGTGGTCTCAACGCAGTTGTAGATGAAGTAGGGGTAGATTTCCTGATCAATGGAATAGTTGGTCTTCATGGCGACCAGCACATCATGCAGCTTGTCGAAGGTGGTCACATCGCGGGAGGAGCCAAGGCCCATCTCGTCCAGCCAGTCCTGACGCAGCACGTAACCCATGCTGGGAACCGGATCGATGACCATGCCCCACAGGGTAACGATATGGGTATCATGGTAGAACACCAGCGGCATCACGTCCGGGTTAGACTGAGAACGGGACCATGTTTCGTACATATAGTTGGGCATATATTCTCTGTAGGGGTACAGGTCGGCGAAATAGCCTTCCTCCAGCGCATCGTCATAGGTGCCGCTGTACATATACCAGCCCTGATCGATGATATCGTCCAGATCATCGGAGGCCAGAAGCACGCCGAACTGCTGGCTGCGGCTGTCGGAAGCGACTACATCGTATTCAATATGAACGCCGGTGTACTCCTCCATCTCCATCCAGGTGCGGATGCCGTTGAAGCCATCTTCGGGCAGCCACTGGGGCGTGTAGCAGGTGGTCCACTTGGTAAACACTTCGTCAGTGTCGCAGAGAGGCTTGTCGTAGACGTACTTCTGAGTGGGGAAGCCTTCCGCATTCATTTCGTAGTTGCCGGCGGCCAGATGATAGGGGGAATCATCATCGGCCTCGGTGCTGCCGGTGTCGGTATCGGTCTTGCCGGTATCGGTGCTGCCGGAATCCGTCTTACCGGTGTCGGTGCTGCCGGTATCGGTCTTGCCGGTGTTGGTATTGCCGGTATTGGTGTTTCCGCCGCAGCCTGCGAACAGACTCAGGAGCAGAAGCGCCGCCAGCACAGCTGTCAGGATACGCTTTGCTTTCATGGTACTCTCCTTTCGTATTCACGGATTATGTACAATCCGTGAATACGTTATAACACATATTTCAAATTATGTCAATCATTCGTTGCATACTGTTCATGTATTGTAAGGAAACTCGGATTTCCCTGTTCATATTTGCTGTCTGTTTGTTTCGATATGATAAAAACCGGAGTCAATGCCGAAAAATACTATGAGCCGCTGCGGAACAAATCCTGCAGCGGCTCTGTCATTTTATTACGTTCAGAAGGGCATCTTCCAGTCTTCGCCCTTGTCCAGACCCCACATCTCAAAGAGGTTGTTGTAGAACGGCGGTCTGCCGAAATCCAGAGAGAAGTCCAGCATGGCATCGCTGAAGCCGCCGAAGGGGCCGCCCAGATGGAGGCAGTCAAAGAACTCGTCTGTCCGCTGGCCGGGTACGGTGAGAATGATATCCTCGTCACGGGTTCTGGCGCGCTCCCGCTCGCCGGGGTCGGGCAGAGTGACACGGTACTCGTTCTTCACGAAGGAGGGCACGGTGCAGTAGATGCAGGAGTCAATGCCGTCAAACACGCTGGTAAAGTGGTCGCCGATGGCGGACTTGATGCAGCGGCACATATCGTTGACCTTGGCAGGCTCGGCGTAGATCATGATCACGTCCGGCTCGAAGGGACTGCGCTTCAGCGGCGCTACCGCCACGGCCTCGTACTTGCCCAGCGGCAGACGGGGGAAGTTTGCAAAGAAGGTCTCGGCCTTCTGCTTATCGGGGATGCCGATGAACTTCACCACCTCGTCAAACTGAGGCTGGCCGGGGACGCATTCCACATTGCCGTAACCGATCAGCGGGTTCCAGCACCAGTGATCCTCCTTGGTCAGCGCAACGGCCATGCCCTTCATGCGGGCATAGGAGAAGGCCTGACACATGGCAAGATGCTTGCCCAGATCCCGCTTGGGAAACTTCACGCCAGCCGGAACATCGGAAGCCTTCTCAAAAAACTTCACGGCGATGGGCATATTCCGCAGCTTGTAGGCTTCCTCCAGCTGCGCCGCTTTTTCATGTATGGTATTCAGTTCCATGATGTATTCCTTTCTGTTCTGCTGATTTCGATTTTGAATTTGTCCTTCAGTGCCTTTACCGCCGCAGGGTCACTGAGACGCTGCGGATCGTAGGTGCGGACGGATTCATAGTCCTGCAGGAAAGCAAACCATCTGGTCTGTCCGCCCATATCGTAGATTTCCGCATCCTCCAGCACCTCCAGCGTATAGGGTGCCAGCTTGGGTACATTGATGATGCAGGCCTTCCCTGCCTCATGCTCCTCGCCCAGAATATGCAGCTTCACTCTGCCCTTCCGGACGTAGTACTGCTCCCGGCGGGCATGGTAGTCCCAGACAAAGCGGGTTCCCGCCTTTGCCTCGGCCATGCAGCACTCGGTCACACCCGCATTCTCCCAGCGGGGCACGATGACCTTCACGGTAAACCCGTCAAAGGCATAGGCCGCCAGCGGCCGGGCCGGATTCCGAACCGCGCCCATCTGCTCCGGAGGCACATCGGTATACACCGGTCTTTCGCAGGGGATGTAGTCCCGCGCCAGCTTGGCCTGATTGAAGGCCGGGTCCTCCATGGCACCGGGGATGCGCTGGGCAATGGCGATCACCTGAATCGCGTCCGCAAAGGAGTCCAGATCGTGGAAGAAGCCGCGCCACTTCACATCCTCAATAGAGGCCATGGAGTGCATCTGTCCTGCCTGCAGGTGGACGATGTCCCCGGTTCTGACAATGGTGCGCTTTCCGTCTGCGTAAAGATACATACTGCCGGAATCCACGAAAAAGGTCTCGTAGCCGAAGGTATGCATATGTGCCATTCTGCTGGCTTCCTCCGGGGTCACGCCGGTGGGCATTTTGCACATCACGGTATCGGTCACATTATAAATGCCGTGGGGGCCTTCCCCGTCCAGCACCGGGCTCATGATTTCCTCCCGTTCGCCGTTTGCATGGTAACGGGTCCGGTCAGGGATTCCGCTGGCCTCATGATCGTCCAGATCAATCACATAAGGTATGGTGATCGGCAGATTTTCCATAGCTGCCTCCTTTGGAAGTTTGGATGATAACAGGAAGAACGGATATCCGGTTCCGCCCGATCTCCGTTCTTCCTGCTCCGCTGTTTTCGGTGACGGGTTTTCCGCTTATTCGAAGTATTTCTGAATGTCGAACTTGCCCAGCTCTCTCATGTAAGCGCCGGTGATATTCAGCATCAGGCCGTTGTGGCTGACGCCGTAGAAGAAGCCGCCGTCATGCTGGATTTTCCGGTTCATGATGACAAGGCCCTGAGAGCCGTTGCAGTTCTCCTCCACCCACTGGAACAGATACACGCCGGGACGGAGCTTGATATAGAAGCAGGGACTGGACCATGTGGCGCCGCCGGAGTTGTTGCCCTGGAAGATCGTCCAGCTGTAGCTCTCAGGAGAGGAGTACACATGGATGGAGTTCATGGTTTCGCTGTAGGCCCATGCGAAGCAGTGGCCCACCAGCTCGTCGGTAAACTGATGGCGGCGGGCAAAGGGTGCCTTCAGGTTGGCATATTCCAGCGTGCCGAAGGCCACGTTGGCGCCGGACTCCCACTCGCTGTGCCAGTTGCCGATGCCGCACTTCACGGTGGTGGTCAGCGCGTTGTCCAGATCAATGACCTGAGAGACGCAGCTGTAATCCGGGTCACCGGTCATGATATGGGAGAAGAAATAGAGGTGCTTATCCGGCTGGAAGCAGATGTACTTTTCCTCGTGCCACAGTCTGCCGCCGCAGCGCCATTTCAGCTTATCCTCGGAGATGATCTGATATTCCCATGCCTTGCCCTTTTCACCGCTCCAGGGAGCCTGCGCGTACTTCTCGTTGTCCGGCCAGATTTTGAACTTCTTGCCCACCAGATCATAGCAGGGAGGCAGGTTGTTGCCGGATTCCATGATGTTTCTGCCGCCCACATTCAGGATGTTCTGCACCTCGGCAGCGTGCTGATGTGCTTCTTCTTTGGTCATGGGCACGTCGATGTCCATGGGCCGGTAGGCGTAGCGGCCGCCCTTGGTCTTTGTGAGAGAGGGCATGGGTGCTTCCTTGTTGCCGAAGGAGGTGATGCTTTCCAGATGTGCCGCGTCGCCGGTCACATCCAGCTGTGCCCGGTGCAGCCGGTAGGTGAGGGAATTATCCTCTTCAAAGCCCAGCTCCACGCCGATGGCTTCCATCTCGAAGAAGTTCATGACCTCAATCCACATTTTGCCGCTGTATTCCACTTCCCAGCGGGCATAGAGGTAATACTCATCGTCGATGCGGATGTAGTCCGCAGGGTTTGTCATGGTGATGTTGCCCTTTTCGGTGCCCAGCTCGGTGAAGGTGGTGCAGGTGATGCTGGGGTTGAAGGTCAGGATCTCATAGCCGGTGTCGAACTTCCAGTGGAGGCCGCGGCCTTCGATGCGGTTGGTATGGGTCATCAGCATGGGTTTCTCATTGTCGCCCTTATCGATCCAGCCGAAATAATACTGGCGCTGAATTTCGCGGGGGATATCCCGGTAGTAATCCGGTTCCTTCTTCATGCCGAACAGGTCAAGTCCCACGGGCACGGTGATGCCGAACCATGTCTCAAAGGCGGTGCAGGCCCATGTGCGGCGGTCGATGACCAGATGCCAGCCCTTGTCCGTGCCGGGAATCGTATGGGTCAGAATGGTCACTTCACCCAGACTGATGGCCGCATAGGGCGCGTCATAGCTCTGGCCGTCCCACTCCACCGTCAGCTTCTTCTTATCGCAGATAAAGTATTTCAGTTCCTTCGGTGCAAATTCGCCCTCCAGCTGAACGGAGAACCGCATTCCCTTCAGACAGCCGCAGCTGTCACCGGCGGCTGCGCCGACAGCGGCCACCTTCTCCGTTACATACGCCGAGGTCAGGGGATCAAACTTGGTGAAAAACATGGACTGATACCCTCCTGTACTGATTTTTTTGTGTAATTTGATTGTAACGGCTTTCGGAACACTTGTCAAGGAATACAAAACCCGGTTTCGACAAAAAGAGCGGAAAGGGTTTTGTTTTCCCGGAAATATGATATACTGATCGGGAAAAGCATTTGTCAGGAGGATTTGCCATGTCTGAAGCTCTGCGTGAAGAGGATTACCGGGAACCGCGCTGCCCCATGGATCTTCGGGTATCTTCCCGTTCCGCCGTTCCCATCTCCCGCATTCTGGAGAAAACGGATGAGGCTCTTTCCCGTGAGGACTATGCGGAGGCCGACCGGCTGCTGCGGTACTGGCTGGGTGAAGCGCGGGACTGCGGCGATGAGCGGGGTGAGCTGGCACTGCTCAGCGAACAGATGGGACTGAACCGGAAGCTGGGTCGGGAAACGGAAGCGGTTTCCTGTGCCGAACAGGCACTTGCGCTGACGGAGCGCCTCGGTCTTTCCGACAGCGTATCCGGGGCCACGTTTTTCCTGAATGCGGCCACGGTATATGACGCCTTCCGGCGGGAGCAGGATGCGCTTCCCCTGTTTGAAACCGCCCGCTCCGTTCTGGAAGCACAGCTTCCGTGGGATGACCCGCTGCTGGCGGGACTGTATAACAATATGGGTCTGTGTCTCTGTTCGCTGGGACAGTACACAGACGGACTGCGGCTTTTCCGCAATGCGCTGTCCGTGCTGGCAGAGCTGCCGGAGCCGCGCGGTGAGCTTGCCGTCACATGGCTGAACATTGCCGATGCGCTGGAAAACAGCGGCGAACCCGGTCAGATTCCTGCCTGTATGGCAGAGGCCAGAGCGATTCTGGAAGGCTGCCCCCGGCGGGACGGCGGCTATGCCTTTATCCTGAAAAAATGCGCCCCGGCCTTCCGGCATCGGGGCGAAGAAGCATATGCCGCAGAACTGGAAACCAGAGCGGAGGCCATCTATGCAGGGGCTTGAGCTGAGCCGCCGTTTTTTCTTTGAAGCGGGTCTCCCCGCGCTGGAGGCCGCCTGTCCGGAGCTGCTGCCCCGGCTGGCCTTCGGACTTTGCGGCAGCGGCAGCGAATGCTGGGGCTGGGACGATGAATGCTCCCGGGATCACGATTTCGAGCCCGGCTTCTGCATCTTCCTGCCTTCGGAGGAGCTGGTCAGCCGCCGGGAGGAGTTTCTGCTGGAGCGGGTCTATGCCAAACTGCCGAGGGAGTTTCTGGGTCACACCCGCTCCCTGCTGAACCCTGCCGGCGGGAACCGGCACGGCGTCCTGCGAACGGCGGACTTTTTCTCCGCCCGAACCGGCTTCCCTGCCGGGCCGGAAACACTGTCAGACTGGCTGCAGGTTCCGGAATACGCACTTTCCGAAGCGGTAAACGGGCAGGTTTTTCTGGACTCCTTCGGGGAGTTTTCCGGAATCCGGCAGCGGCTGGCGGAGATGCCCCGGGACATCCGGCTGAAAAAGCTGGCAGGCTGTCTGGTGCAGATGGTCCAGTCCGGTCTGTATAACTACCCCCGCTGCCTGAACCGGGGCGAACCGGATGCAGCCAGACTCTCGGCGGTGGAATTTGCGGAAAACGCCATGCACGCGGCGTTTCTGCTGGAAAACCGGTATATGCCTTATTATAAGTGGCGCTTCCGGGCGCTGCGGGAGCTGCCCGTGCTGTCCGGTCTGGAATCCTGCTTCTCTGCCCTGCTGCGCTGGGAGGAAGTCCCGGTTCAGATCGGGCGGATCTGCGCGGTTCTGGCAGACACGCTGCGGCAGCAGGGCTATACCGAGCTGCCCGGTTCTGACCCGGAGCCTCTGGCAGAGGAGCTGAACCGGCAGATTGCGGACAACTGGCTGCGGAATCTGAGCATTCTGGCTGCCGTATAAAAACAGAAAGGAGCCGCGGCTCATGGAACAGATACGGGCGGAAAAACTGACCGCCGCAATGGAAGATCTGAATGAAATGCGGGTGCTGAATCTGGCGCTGGACATGGCGGAAGCCGAGGAATCCGCTTTCACCATTTTTGAAGCCATGCTGGAGGGGATTCGCCGGGTAGACAGGCGGTACGAAGCGGGTGAATACTTCATTGCCGACCTGATCATGGCCGGACACATCATGCGCTCCGTCATGGACACGGCGTTGGTATTTCCCGAAGCGGAGGAGCCTCACAACATGGGCCGGGTGCTGTGCTGCACCGTCCGGGGTGATATTCACGATCTGGGCAAGCAGGTCGTCATCGAGATCCTGCAGCACAACGGTTTTCAGGTCCACGATCTGGGCGTAGATGTAGCACCGCAGACAGTGCTGGAGGCGCTCCGTCAGGAATCTCCCAACATTCTCATGCTCAGCGGCACGCTGGGCACCTCCGCCCGCAGCATCCGGGACACCATCCGTGCCGTGGAAAACAGCGGTCTGCGCGGCAGTGTCCGCATTCTGGTAGGCGGTGCTGCGGTCAAGGATCGCAGTCCCCGCCTGTTCGGAGCGGACGGACTCAGCGATACGGTGCTGGATTCGCTGCGGCTCTGTCACGAATTTATGGCGCTGGCAGCGGGAGAAGGCCGATGAGTGACGCATTGTATCAGCGCATTGCACAGGCGCTTCGACAACGGATCTTCAGCGGCGGTCATGCGGTGGGAGATGTGCTGCCCTCGGAAAATGAGCTGGCCGGCGCATACCGCACTTCCCGAACCACCGTCCGCAAGGCCTTTCAGCTGCTGGAATCGGAAGGACTGATCAAACCCCGGCAGGGCAAGGGGTACATTGTGCAGCCGCCCAGACACACGGTATTCACCCTGATCTTCGGTGAGGGGGACACCCGCGGTCAGTACCGCTATCTGGGTGTCAATATGATCGCCCCGGACAGTGCCACATCTCAGGCGCTGCAGCTCCGTGACGGCGCGCTGGTGATCTCGCTGCGGCGCGTATTGGAGCGGGACGGTGTGCCGGTAGCCTTCGACGAAAAATTCATTCCCTATGAACGGGGCGTACCCAGTGTGGAGCTGGAGCTGCACTTCTCCGAGTTTCCCGATATGTTCAACGCCCGCTTTGCCGCAGCCTCCCTCCATACCCGGATGGATATTCAGGCCGAGCTGCCGCCGGACTATGTGCGTCAGGTTCTGAGTACCGGGGAGGACAGGCTGCTCACCGTCAAGCGGATCATTCTTGCCTCGGAGGGTCAGCACGTGGGCTACGGGCGGCAGTACCTGACCCCCGCCTTCGGATCGCTGACCGCCGGTTCCGGCAACTATAAGATCTGAATTACATTCACTGCTTTACATATATAAACAGGGACAAAACAAAAAATTTGGGAAAAGCGGCGCGGAAAATCCAGTATTTTCCGTCTTGATTGGCCTCTTTTCCCGTTTTTTTCGTCTCTCTTTTTGTGCAATGTCCCAAGAATAATTTGGCTAACAGGAATCTATTCCGATATCATTGACTTTACAGGCGAAAGGCTGTATAATCCTGTAAGCTACCTGTGTATACAAGTGGTAGTATACCTATTTACCAGTAAACTCTATTATATAAGGAGATACTTCGCGCTATGGATCTGACTCATTTCACCACAGTCGAACAGATGGAAGCCGAAGCCGGTAAGCTGAAAGAGATCGCCAAGCTGGCCGGTGCCGAGACCTGGGAAGACCGCAAGAAAGCCCAGACGCCTCAGTGCCGTTTCGGCGAGGGTGGCATCTGCTGCCGCATCTGCTCCATGGGCCCCTGCCGTGTAACGGCTAAGTCCCCCCGCGGCATCTGCGGTGCCAATGCTGCCGCGATTGCCGGCCGTAACTATCTGCGCTTCACCGCCGGCGGCTGCTCCGCTCACTCCGACCACGGCCGTGAGATCGCTCACACCCTGATGGCCGCCAAGGCTGACGGCAGCTACAAGGTCACGGATGAGAAGAAGCTGCTGAACGTCGCCAAGGAATGGGACATCGCCACCGAAGGCCGTGACATCTACGATGTCGCCCACGATGTTGCCTACACCGCTCTGCTGGAGTACGGCAAGCCCGAAGGCTATCAGCGCTTTGCTACCGACCGTTCCACCGAGGAACGCCGCAATGTGTGGATGCGCGAAGGCATCATGCCCCGCGCTGTTGACCGTGAAGTCACCACCGCCATGCACATGACCCATATGGGCAACACCGCCGATGCAGAAGCTCTGGTTCGTCAGTCTCTGCGTACCGGCCTGGCCGATGGCTGGGGCGGCTCCATGACCGGCACCGAGTTCACCGATATTCTGTTCGGCACTCCCATGCCCAAGGACAGCGAGGCTGACCTGGGTGTTCTGGAAAAGGACTGCGTCAACATCATCCTCCACGGCCATGACCCCGCCATGAGCGAAATGGTCGTCGCCGCTTCCGAAGACCGCGATCTGATCGACTACGCCCGCTCCAAGGGTGCCAAGGGCATCAACATCGCCGGTCTGTGCTGCACCGCCAACGAGATCGCCATGCGTCACGGCATCCGGATGGCCGGCAACTTCCTGCAGCAGGAGAACGCCATCCTCACCGGCATGGTCGAACTGATCGCCGTGGATGTGCAGTGCATCTTCCCCGCTCTGGGCCCCCTGAGCGAGTGCTTCCACACCAAGTTCATCACCACCTCCCCCATTGCCCGCATCCCCGGCTCCATCTACATGCAGTTCGATCCCAACACCGCCCGTGAAAAGGGCCGTGAGATCGTGAAGATGGCCATTGACAACTTCGTGAACCGTGATCCCGCCAAGCTGTATGTTCCCAAGAACAAGCAGAAGGCCACCATCGGCTACTCCTGCGAAGGCATCATCAGCCGTCTGGACACCGTCACCAACAGCCATCTGGATGAGCTTGGCACCTACAAGCCCCTGATCGACTGCGTGAAGTCCGGTGTTGTCCGCGGTGCCGTGGCTATCGTCGGCTGCAACAACCCCAAGGTGCGTCCCGACTACTCCCACATCGAGATCATGAAGAAGCTCCTGAAGAACGATATCGTGATCGTTGCTACAGGCTGCTCCGCTCAGGCTGCCGGTAAGGCCGGTCTGCTGAGCAAGGAAGCCAAGGAACTGTGCGGCGAAGGTCTGAAGCGTGTCTGCGAGCTGGCTGACATTCCTCCCGTGCTGCACATGGGTTCCTGCGTGGACATCAGCCGTATGATGCTGCTGGCCACCGGTATCGCCAAGGACTGGGGCATCGACATTCCTCAGGTTCCCGTGGTGGGCTGCGCTCCCGAATGGATGTCCGAAAAGGCCGTCTCCATCGCCAACTACGTCGTTGCCACCGGTATTGATACCTATCTGGGTGTTGAGCCTCAGGTCAGCGGCAGTGCCGAGATGATGAACCTGATCACCGAGGGCACCAAGAAGATGGTCGGCGCCGGCTACATCATCAACACCGATCCCGATCAGCTGGTCAAGGCCATGATCGATGGCATCGAAGCCAAGCGTGCCGCTCTGGGCATCTGATTCTGATCGTATTTAAGAAAGGCATTGCCTATGAAAATCGCAGTCACCGGTAAAGGCGGCGTCGGAAAAACCACGGTATCCGCCATTCTCGCCCGGCTTTACGCCGACGAGGGGCATAAGGTACTGGCCGCCGATGTGGACCCGGATGCAAATCTGGGTGCAGCACTGGGCTTTACGGAGGAGGAGCTGAATGGAATCACTCCCATCTCCAAGATGCGTAAGCTGATTGCGGAGCGTACCGGCGCGGGCGCGGACACCTACGGAAAGTTCTTCAAGATCAATCCCAAGGTGGACGATATTCCCGATCTGGTTGCCCGTGAGAAAAACGGCGTAAAGCTTCTGGTTCTGGGCACGATTGAGACCGGCGGCAGCGGCTGCGTCTGTCCGGAGCACGTGGTTCTGAAGCGGGTGATCTCCAATCTGATCATCCAGCGGGATGATGTGGTCATCATGGACATGGAGGCCGGTCTGGAGCATCTGGGCCGGGGCACCACGGATATGATGGATCAGTTCATCGTGGTCATCGAACCCGGCGAGCGCAGCGTACAGACCTACCAGCACATCGTCAAGCTGGCAGCGGATCTGGGCATCCGCAAGGTTCGCGTGGTAGCCAACAAGGTTCGCTCGGAGAAGGACGAGGAGTTTATCCGGGCCCGTATCCCGGCGGACAGCCTGCTGGGCATCGTTCATTACAACGATGATGTAGGTGAAGCTGACCGTGCCGGCCGTTCCCCTTACGAGTACAGTGAAAAAACGGTTGCGGAGATCCGCATGATTAAAGACCGTATCGATAACGAATAGGAGGCAAACACATTGGGACTGTTTGACGTAGCATTCCGCGGCTCTGATGAAATGTATTTCAAAGCCGAAGCCGCCGTCAAGGAAACCATCGAGAAAGTGGGCGAAGACGCTCCTGTTTCCTTTGGCAGCACTGCATATTACCTCGCCTGCATTTACGCTTACACCGGCCTGAAGGTGGAGACCATGGGTCAGCTGCGTGACGCGCTGAAGCCCATCCGGGACATGATGACCCGCGAGTACCATACCGCCGATGTTTTCCACTCCGGCGTTGCCACCGCCATGGCTGCCGAAGTCATCGAAGCCTGCAAGTACGCTCTGAATCCCGCTCCCTACGGCGACGAGGATGAGACCGTCCGCAAGTACCATGGTCATATGACCGACGCCGAAGTCCGTACCCTGGGCGTGCCCCTGGTTACCGGTGATATCCCCGGCTTCGTCGTCATGATCGACAAGGCTCCCTCCGTTGAGCAGGCTGCCGCCATGATCAAGGGTTATCAGTCCAGAGGCATCTTCGTGTTCCTCGTGGGCGATATCATCGATCAGGCTCGCGAAGCCGGCATCAAGTGGGGCTTCAAGGTTCGTGTAGTGCCCGTGGGCCCCGAAATCTGGTCCGTGGGTCACATCATCTCTCTGGTCGTCCGTGCTGCCATGATCTTCGGCAACATCCAGCCCAACGACTATGTGAACATGAACAAGTACACCTTCGAGCGTATCAACGCTTTCGTCAACGCCTTCGCTCCTGTCAATGACATCACCGTGGGCTGCGGCGCCGGCGCCATCGCTCTGGGCTTCCCCGTCATCACCAACGAGACCAAGGACCTGAACTGGCGCGTGCCCAAGTCCCTGATCATCGACACCAATGTTGACGAGTGGATCGATGTTTCTCTGGAGGCCCGCGGCATCAAGCTGAAGGTCACCAACATTGATATTCCCATCGCCTGCTCCTCCGCCTTCGAAGGCGAGATCATCCGCAAGGCCGACACCCGTGTCGATGCTTACGGCGCCAAGAAGGACTGCTTCGAGCTGGTTCGCACCAAGGATGTCCACGAGATCGAGGATCACAAGATCACC
>DCGQ01000054.1:252-12023 GCA_002314635.1 Clostridiales bacterium UBA1774 | reverse complement strand
TATCTACAGCTACAGCTTGGAATTTTCCGTGGATCGGATGCGGGAGCTTTCTCTGGTGAGCTGCACCGGCAAGTCCGTGACCTCGGAAACCGTTATCGGCGAGGGCGAGCATACCATCATTTGTCGGACGGTGCCGGGTCAGCTCCAGCTGATTCTGGACGAAAATGTGTGGCACTACTCCCATGAAAACAGCGACTTTCTCATCGCCGCCGCCTCGCTGGACGGGAAACCGGTGATCATCGTCCACCGAGAGGACACAAGCACCGTCATCAGCAGCACCGCCCGGATGGGAGATGAGCCGGTGGACGAGGACGCGCCTGCCGCCGGAGAAATTCTGGCCGCCTTCTATGCGGAAAAGGACGATGTGCTGACCGTGGAGTGCTATGAGGCGGACACCACCTATCGGCTGAACCTGCACATGGACAACGGGGGCAATGTGACCGTGACGGACTGGACGCAGGAAACCTACACCGGCAGCAATGTGAATGACGGTCTGCTGATCTACTACGACGAAGTTACCGGACTGAGCTATGTGACGGAGCCGGACGGGTATGTCCGCGGAACCGAGGATAAGGTGCAGTCGGTGGCGGAGCGGATGGCCGCGCTCCACGCGGAAAACTATCTGGTGGCTGCCGACCTGTACCAGCTCACCCCGGAGGATGTGCAGGAGCTGGGCCGGGAGGGCCTCCTCCCGGATTACATCGTGGAATGGGCCGGGGGAGACTGGGCGGAGGCGGAAGCCATCTATGCCGCCATGCTGGAAATGAATGAATATGAGCTGGAGGATTTCCGCATCTATCTGGCGCAGCTGGAGGAAGACGGGCCCAGAGAGGTCGGCCCCTCCTATTCGGAGCTTGAGGAGGAGAACTGAGCATGAAAAAACACCCGAAAAACGGCTGGTTCCGCAGAGCGGCAGCGCTGCTGCTCAGTCTCACCACCACTGCGTCTGTAGCGGCGGCTGCCGTGCCCCTGCCGACGGCGTATGACAGCATCAGCGTCAGCGCGGAGACCGTGACGGCGAACAGCATCAGCGCCGCCGAGACCGTGACCGAAAACAGCATCGGCGCAACCGGCCCCGTACTGGTATATGACGAGGCCTACGCCAAGTTGGGCGAGGCCCCGGTGGCGGAGCTGGACGAGACCACCAAGAAGAAGATCGAGGACATGGACTTCTACGTGGATTTTGCTCCGAACCATTATGTGGCCTCCCGGAAGCTGGCCAACAATACCAAGTATTACCCCGATGGAAAAGAGCCATGGGGCTATAAGGTATACGGCACCGCAAAAAACGACAACTGGTTCTACCGTTCCATTCGCTGGTTCGAGTATTACAAAAAAGGCGATGATGTCGACCCCTTTAGGCCTTATAGTGAGACCAGAGACCGGGCGGACTACTACTGGCACGGCAGCTGGAAAAAATACCCCGATCGCTACGATGTGGGCAGCACCACCTATCTGCGGGATTGTGACGCATGGCATTCTGTGACCTCCGTGGAGGGGGAAAACCGCATTGTGATCGAAAACAAGCACTCCGTCGAGGGCGTGGACAAGAGCACTGGTTCGACCTATTGCTGCGGTATCACCACGGTTCCCATCAAGGTGTATTTCACGGTTCCCGCCAATACCACCTATCGCGTTACGCTGAAATTCTCTGCCAGTACGAAGTGCGTCGGCGAGTCCTCTCTGGCTCTGATCGACAGCCACCCCGGCATTCCGGACTCGACCTTGAAGCCCGATGGGGATTCCTGGGTGGTGAACACCGACTGGGTGAAGCTGAAATACAACGAGTTTGCGAATTCTCTGAGTACAACCGGCTGCATCCTTGCCTATGACATGATCCCCAAAAGCAGCAACACCGAATTTGAAGACTCGCCCGTGTCGCAGACCAGATACTTTGATTATCAGCTCGTCAACAACTCCGATGGGGAAGAGACCTTTATGCGCTGCTTCTACCTGGTGGTCACGCAGGCCATGGACTATAAGCATGAGTCCCACAGCCAGACCAGCAGCTACTACGACGGCGAGGTTTCCATCTCCGTGGCCAACCTGCATTATGACACCGGCACAACGGAGCTGGTGGAGGAAAAAGCGTACAGCAGTGACTTTACCGTCAGCATCGGCAGCCGAAGCACCACCGTGAACGGGAGTTCGCTGGATTACGGTATGTTTGCCATTGCCGATGATGTGGATACTTATAAGGATGGCGTGGATAATCCTACAAGGTATTACATAGGGGAATTTGGGAATTATTCCGCAATGCCGTTTTCCGTGGCGTATCAGAAATGGGAAGGGGCAGACAGCTGCGGCACCGTGGAGCTGGATAATACGGAGATCCAGGTGAAATTTCCCGAAAAAAACTCAAGGAAATATTACGCCTATACGCAGATCATTATCCCGGTCAAGGTCAGCTATACCGTTCCGGCCAATACCGTTTCCACGGTAGAATACACCTTTGATAACTATGTTCCCCAAACTCCCTCAGCGCACAAGATTAACGGTGAAGCCTGTCTCGGCGTCGCGGAAAGTCCCGCCAATGGGGAGATGGGCAGCACCATAGCCACCTATGCCGATCTGAAAAAAACCAAAAAAACCGATACACCCAATTACTATTCCAATGTCGCGACATTGAAAATCAACGGTGAGGTGGCCAATCGAGTGGGCAGCAGGACGTCCTGTATAGACGTGGAAAAGAATCCAGTGCGTACTGACGACGGCTACCTGAACAGTATGAAGTGGAGATTAACCAAGGAGCGCTCGGAAAAGGAAACGATTGAAAAAATGGCCGCTAAGATCTGCGAGGTCAGTCTTGCCAAGGAACTGGCCGAGACAGGCACAGTCAGCAAAAAATTCACCTTCGATAACTCCAATTCGAGCACGAATACGGTCTTTGAACGGTATTTTGTGGTGTACTTCATCCGTGAGGTATTTACACAGGCAAGCACGCCTACCCTTGTAAAACTGACGGAGATCAAATTCAACGTGAATATCACCTGCTCCAAGAGCAAACACGTTTCGATGACGGAAGAGAAAGTGAATCCCTACGCCTATCTCACATGGAAAAACGACACGAAAGCGTCTGTGCTGGACAATATCGAGAGTGAGGACTCCGACAAGGACCCGGCCTCGGAATGGAACTGGTATCGTCTGGTCATGTCGGTTCCCCAAACGACCCAGAGCTACGGCAGCGTAAGTATGACAACTTCGGAGGTTCCGACCTTTACCGGGCAGGTCTCGGGGGACAGCTATACCAATGTGCAGCCCTATTACACCCATCCGCTGGGCAAATATCTCCGCTACGCATGGCTGTATAACGGCGTGAACAGTGAGCCGGGGGCAGACGGCTATAATCTGGCCCGCCCCCTCTGCGAGCTGTCGTCCCAGGCGCTTCCCGCGTCGTTTGTGACGGACAGCACCACCGGCGCTGTCTCCATTCCCACCCAGCCGGTGGCGGGAACGCTGACCAAAGACGATTATCAGTCCTGGTACATCAAGGCGGCGGACGGCAACGGAGGCTTCTATCTGGCCATGGAGGGTACGGACGGGAAGCGGTATCTGCTCTGCCACAATGTAACGGTTCTGGGCGATTCCTCCGTGGAGCATACCCTTTGCTTTGTCACCGCCTCGGAATACAATGCCTATCCGGAGCTGTATCAGACCGCCTATGCGTGGCCCATTACCAGCAATGCGGCGGCAAATCTGTCCGTCAGCAATGTGGGACACCATAGGTACAAGGGCTTCTGGCAGAAGACCGCCGACGAAAGCTCCGGCAGCATCCTCTCGGAGGAGAATCTGAGAGACGAGGCCTTCCGCTTCCCGGTCACGAATAATCTGGTGTGGCATTGTGTGAAGGGTTCGGACGGCTTCTTCTACGGCTTCTCCAATGAGATTCAGGTGCAGGATATCACCGCCTCCAGCTTCAAGAATGAGGATTACTCCCTGTATGCCTATTACCAGAACTATAAGGGCAAGACCGGCACCGTAGACCAGAAGCTCCTGTCGGACTATTCCACGGAGATCCAGCACTGCCTGAATGCCTTCAAGACCGTACCGGCCGCCTATGTGGGTGCAGAAGGCTTTTGGGTCGTAACGGAGCAGAAGACGGAAACTACGGAAGAGAAAGGGTATTGGTATTGGATCTTCCATCAGGTTGATGATATCAACGACCTGACCAAGATGGCTCTCTCTCTGGGCACCTATACGCGGGAAACGCCGAAAAACCAGATCACCGTGGGCAACGGACAGGTTTACAAGGTCACCGGCACCTCCAGGCTTTCCAGCGGTGAGACACTTCTGGTGGAAAAGGGCGGTACCCTGCAGATCACCGGCACGCTGGTGAACGAAGGCACCCTCATCTGCTACGGTACGGTGATCATCGAGGACGGCGGCTGTCTGCGGGATGCTGTAAATTCCGTCTCCGGCATCTATAACTTTACGGGCGGCAATCTGATCATCGCCACCAACGGGGTCTTCCGCCAGAGCATTGCCGATAATGGCAACGGCATCATCCAGTTTCTGGCGGGCAGCACCGTCAGCAATGACGGCCTGTTTATCGCGGCCAGCGGATTCACACTGAATGCCTCCACGCTGAATAACGGCACAAACGGCGTGGTCATGACCGCCTGCACCCTCCGCGCCAGCTCCGATGTGTATACCGCCCGCGAGTTTGCGATGTCCTTCCCCAGAGGTATGCCGGACGGGGAGACCCAGTATAAGCTGGTCAGAGAGGTCATGGTCAGCTACATCGACCAGAACTATTGCCGATTCAGCATTAACCCGCCTCAGCCCAACCGCCACAAGCCGTATCTGACCAATCATGCCGTGATCCGGAATAACGGCGTAATGTACTGCACCGGCGGCATCTTCCTGGAATCCGGCACGGATAACGGCGGCAATGTGCTGATCGGTAAGAATCCCCTGATTATGTATACGCCTCTGGTAAACGGCACCTACGAGGACGAAACCGGCGCTACCAAGGAGTTTAGTCACAGCGATATGGCCTTTTGGGGCTTCTATCTCGAGAATGAACCCATGAACAACAAAATCGAGGAGAAAGACTGGCAGGGTAAGTATATGGACGGTACCACGGATCTGGGCGATAGCTCCAACTTTGTCAAGTTCGGCGTTCAGTCCGTGACGGAAGCACTGACGGGCAGCACCATGTCCACCAGCGACTGGAACAGCAAATACAATGATGCAAGCAAGTTTAAGATCAGCGAAAGCAGCGGCGGCGGCTGCTGATGCACGGAAGGAAGGGAAGCACATGAAGAAAAAAAGAGGGCTGCGGATGCTGTCCGCCCTCCTGATCCTTTGCTGCCTCTGCGTGTCCGCCGCAGCCGCGCCGCCCCGGTTTGAACCGGAGGACGAGAGCGGCCTGCTGACCGAGCCGGAGCATACTCCCGAGACCACCCCCGAACCGGAGGAGGAAATGGGCACCGTCCGCACGGAGGACGAGGAATATGTGAACCCCTATGCCTCCGATGAGACACCGGCATACCGGCCGGAGCCGGAGTCCGAGGCGGAGCCGGAGATTCTGGAGCCGGTCAATCTGGACAGCTTCACCGGAAACCCGGTGAACCGGGCCTCCTCAGAGCTGGTGACCCTGTCCGCCTCCTGCAGCTATGACCGGGAGCAGGATGAGTTCATCTATCAGGTCAATAATTCGGCAGGCTCCACCTTCACCTCCAATGTGCCGGACGGGGCCATGGTGCAGCAGACCGTGGCGCTTCGGATTCCGGACACGCTGATGCCGGTGCTGTACCGGAACGGCAACGTGGTGGAGACCCCCGATTACGACAACATCAAGGAGACCGGTATCTATTCCCTGTCCTTCAACCGGGACGGCGAGGTCAGCACCGGAATGTTCACCTTCACCATCATCGGCAGCGTTCTGGGAAAAACCTATACATTTGTCGCGCCCAGCCTGTTCCCCATCCGCTACGCCTCCGGCCCCAACGGCGCCATCGCCTATTCGGATTTCGAAGCGCCGCTGAGTGAGGACGGGGAATACACCTTCACCTACGCCAACAGCGTCATCGGGAAAAGCTACACCGTGTCCTTTCTGGTGGACAATGTGGCGCCGGAGCTGCGGATCGAAGGTCCCAACGAAAACGGGGTTGCAAGATGCCCGGTTCTGTTGTATGATTACAATACAGAAGATACGCTGGAAATTTACAAGGACAATGTGAAGATCACAAACCGGCTGCAGCTTACCGAGGTGGGTACCTATATGGTCATCGTGCGGGACGCGGCAGGCAACTACAACACCTATAATTTTATCATTCGCACCTATCTGGACACCATGTCGTGGATTTTTATGGGTGCGCTGACGCTTCTGGCGGCAGCAGCGGTTTTCTTTATTGTGTTCGAGCGCAAACGATTCAGCAGCAACTGAGGAAAGGAGGACACGGCTTTGATTGCAGTAGCCATTAAAACTATATTTATCGCCATCTGTCTGGCCATCGCCTCCGCTGTCCTCTATGCCATTGAAGGCGATATCTGTGAACTGATCGACTTTCTGGGCGAAATCTTCGATATGTTCGCCGGTCTGAAAAACGTCCGCTACACGCCCACGGAGATGGAGCTGCAGTATAAGGGCGGCGAGCTTGTGCAGCAGGAGGTTGCAGGCAGCACTGCGGTAGAGGTCCCGCTGGTCAGCGCCATTTTCAACAATTCCACCATCGGCAATATCTACTGGCAGATGGCCCTGATCGGCATTGTGCTGGTGTTTGCCTTTGCCATTGTGGCCGTGGTTCGGAAAATGTTCGACATGGGCGATCAGATGAAGCAGACGCTGGGCCGCATCCTCAGCAATTCCTTCAAGGCGATTATCCTCATTATTTCCATGAACGTGATCCTGACCTTTTCCCTGCAGGCCTCTCAGGTTCTGCTCACCTCCTTTACCGAGGCATTCGCCAGCGGCAACGGGGAGGCGGAGGTCAAGATCGTATTCACAGAAAGCCAGTTCGGCGCAATGGCCCGATGTCTGAACACCATCAGCAACTATTCGCTGAACAAGTCCTATAACTCCCGCTATAATCTGAATGCCTGCTACAACGATCTGGTGGAGGATCTGACCTTCCTGAAAAAGGAGAATGTCTTCAAATATCCTTATAAGGTGACGGTCGCAATCTACCCGGGGCAGGTGGACAAGAACGGGGAGCTGGTCACAGGCGACAAGATCTATCAGACCATCGGCGAGGACAGCTGGCAGTCGGTGCTGTCAGCCATCGCCTCCGCAGGCCCCATCGCGCAGGTCTCCATCGACAGCTACAATGAGCTTCGCAACGAGGCCATTCTCGATGCCATGGATCAGATCCGGAACAATCCGGAGCTGAAGCCGCTGGAATCCTACAGCTACAAGCGCGTTTCGGGCAACAGCACGGGCTATGACATGGGCCGTCTGATCATGCTGATCGGCTCCATCGGCGCGGCCCGCGACAGCCAGTATAACCGGAACATGAGCTTTATGGACGAACTGCGGAAGCCGTACCTCTACGGGGAGAAGGATATCTACTCCAAGACCGAGGCGGACGGTGATTTCGACTACGGCCTTGCCGTGTGGCATCACCTTCTGGTCATTCTCATCAGTATCGCATTTCTGAAGCAGTATCTGGGCATGATTTTCAGCGCGGCGGCCCGTGTGTTTAACATGGTGTTCCTGTATCTGATCTCCCCGCCCTTCATCGCCATGATGCCGATGGATGACGGTGAGAGAGCCAAGCAGTGGACAATGGCTTTTGTGGTACAGACGATCTCCCTGTTCGGTACCGTGCTGGCCATGCGGCTGTTCTGCATTCTCATCCCCATCGTGATCCAGAATAACATCGTTTTCTTCCCGGGCGACAGCGGTGATCAGATGAAGACGCAGGTCTGCTTCATTCTGGCCTGCTCCATGGTGCTGAGAAAGGCCAGCGGCCTGATCACCGGCATTCTGACCGGCAACGGCGCGGGCGCATCTCTCGGCGCGGCGGATATGATGTCCGAGGGTTCGGAAACCATGGGCAAGATGGTGGGCGCAGTCCGCAAGTTCTCCTCCATGGGCTTCAATATGGTCAAGCAGGGCGTCAGCGCCGGTGCGGATAAGCTGCAGAAGCAGGCGGATGACGGCGCAAAGGCCGCCATGACGGGTGGCGGCGGCGCGGCAGGCGGTGCAGGCGGCGCGGCCAAGGGCGGTGCAGCCAAGGGCGGAGGCGGCGGAGGCGGCGGTGACGACGCTTTCGATCCCAAGAACGACCCGACCCGTAAGTTCGCCGAAGGCGCTTTCGAGATGGTGGACGATGCCCTCAGCGAAGGCGTCAGCTTTGCCATGGATATGGCGACCGGCACCAATACCGGCGGCATCAAGACCTTCGGCTCGATGAAGAAGAAAGATGACGACGACGCAGCCACTAAGCAGGCCGGAGACGGCAAGGACGGCAAGGACGGCCAGAAGCAGGGCGGCAAGGACGCTCAGAAGAAGCAAGGCAGCGGCAGCGGCAATGTCGGCGGTGCCAACGCAGGCGGCGGCGCCAACGACAGCGGAGACGGCGGCGAGCCTGTCGGCGAACCCGGGCAGGATCCGCTGGGAAGACACGGCGCTGTTCCGGAAGGTGCCTTCAAGCTGAGCCCCAACGCCCCGAAAAAGCAGCCGAAGCCCGGCCTTGGTTCCAGAATTGCCGGCGGTTTCCGGACTGTGGCCGGATATATGGCGGGCGGCTACATGGGCGCATGGCCGGAATGGGCCAACCACGCCACCAAGGACAATACCTATGTGTCCAAGTCCGGCGAGGCCAATGCTCCGGAAATGCCGGATGCCAGCGCGCAGCAGCCTGAGCAGGGTCAGCAGTCTGGACAGGGTCAGCAGCCGCAGGGCAAGAAGATCCCCAGCTCGGTTGCCGGTCTGGCCAACGGCAATCAGCTCAACGTCGGCGCGATTCTGGCGACATTGCAGCAGGCCGTCAATACAGCCAATGTGAATACCGGTCATAAGGGCGGTGGCGGCGCTGAGGGCGCTCCCGGCAGCGGCAATGTGAGTGTCAATGTGAGCGTGACCAAAGCCGCGTCCGGCAGCGGAAGCAATAACGGTTCCGATCAGAAGCAGTCTGAGAATCCGAAAATCAACGCAGACGCGATTCAGAGTCAGATTTCCAATGCCGTCGGCAGCGAAGGCAGCAACAACATCAGCAATGAAGCGCCTGACAATAAGAAGGCTTCCGGAGGCAGCGGCAAAAACAAAGGTGCCAACGTTGGCGGCAGCGGCAGCAATGCGGCACCCGACAACAATAACGCAGATGACAACGTGGGCGGCATCAACAACATCAGCAACGCGGCACCCGGCAACAACGTGTCCGGCGGCGGTGTCGGCGGCAGCGGGGCATCCGGCAGCAACCCGGCGGTTGGCAGCAGCAACAAC
The DNA here is from genome assembly GCA_002314635.1 of Clostridiales bacterium UBA1774. Taxonomy (GTDB): domain Bacteria; phylum Bacillota; class Clostridia; order Oscillospirales; family Oscillospiraceae; genus UBA1774. The sequence continues at coordinate 2,632 of DCGQ01000054.1, read as the reverse complement.
ATCAATATCCGCAATGCCGCTCCCGTCAGCAACCCGCCCGTCGGCGGTAATCAAAACATCCGCAATGAAGCACCCAACAAAAACCCGGCTGCCGGCGGCATAGGCAGCGTCGACAGAGCGGCATCGGGCAGCAACCCGGCCATCGGCGGCGCAGAAAATGCCAGAAACGCGGCACTCGGCAATAACACGGTGGCCACCGGTAAAAACAAGAATATCGCTGACTACGGACTGAATTACTACAGTCCCGACAGCCTTAAGCCTCCCATGAATGTCACGATTCTCAATAGCGGGCAGGATGACCAGAAGAACAACCGGCAGGATGCTCGACAGAATGGCCCCTCGACTAACCTGAACCAAAACCAGCAGAATAACCAGCAGGAGAACGGGGATGACCAGCTCCGTGTTGAGAATCAGCATCAGAACCAGAACCAGTAATCCCGGTCGTACCGGCGCTTACCTCGGAGCGCAGACCCACCCATAAGCACAGAGCCCCCATTCCCGGGAGAAAAAACAGCTCCCGGGAATGTGCCCCCCTTGTCTACAGTCATTTCGCAGCATCTCGTAAAGGAGGTATTCCTATGAGGATCATACCCGGAAAAACCAAGGTCGGCCTTGAGCTGTTTCGCGGCGTAACGCTGGCTGATATTATCATCGGCGGCATTGCGTTCGGCCTTGCTGTCCTTGTTCTGGTGGCAGGTCTGCCCCACAAGCTATACTATCTCTGCGGGATCCTCATGGTCGGCGGTCTGCTGATCATCCGTCTGGATGATGAGCCGATGTATAAGACCATCACTGCGGTGGTGCTGCATTTTCTTGCCTATCGGCATATGTACCGCCGGCTCCGGCTGGTAGAGGGGGAGCAGGTCGAGGAACAGACGGAGGAAGAATCGGCTCTCAGCCGCAAGGAGCGGAAGGCCCGGAAAAAGGCCGCCAAAAAAGAGCGCAAGGCGGATGATAAGCTCCTCCGCAGCCATAAGCTGTCCAAGGAAGAGGAGGACGCCATCTGGCTCAAACGCGCCAACCAGTCCAAAGTGAAAAAGACAGCCCGAAAAAAAGGGAAAGCTGCCCAAAAAGTGAACAGCATGGACGATATCGTTGGCTTTACCGCCATCGGGGACAAAATGATCCGGTATCAGAAGGGATATTACGGGGTCGTTCTGGAAATTCCCCCGGTGGAATTTCGCTTTTTCAGCAAGTACCGCCGCAATAACGCCATTGAAAACGGTTTGGGTGCGGTACTGCGGAATATCAATCCGGACTATGCCGCAAACATAGTCAAGCTTGACCGCCCCATCTACTTTGATCAGTACATCGAACAGGAGCGGGATAAGGCCGTTCAGCTCCGCAATGCCTTTGAAAACGGCGTCATGCGGGAGGACGAGCTGCAGAGCCGTATCGAAGTGGTCTATGACCGCATCTCCGATCTGGAGCGCATGAATAACAATAACCGCATCATCAATGCCGGTTATTTTATCGTGCTGTATGACGCCAGTCCCTCTCAGCTGAAATCCCACGTGTCCGATGCCATACGTTCTCTGGAAAACGGTTCCATGCACCCCCATCAGCTGAATGACAAGGAGCTGGCACAGTTCCTGAAATATTCCAACTGCATGGATTTTGACGCACGGGAGATCGAAAACATCGCCCCGGAGGACTATGCCCAGTGGGCAAAGCCCCGCAGCGTCCAGATCAAAAAGAATACCGTAATCGTAAACGATGTCATTACCTATAATTTCCGCATCACCAAATTCCCCATGGCGGTAGGCGACGCATGGCTGGCCTCGGTCATGTCCCTGCCGGGCACCAAGGTGGTCATTAAGGCCCAGCCTATGGATAACGCCCGTTCCATCCGTTCCATCGACCACTCGCTGCAGGAGCTGCGCGGTCAGTATATGAATACCGGCGTGGACTCCAAACGCATCGAGCTGCAGAACCACATTGATTCTCTGGAACGGATCCTCGCCACCCTTCAGACCGACAACGAACAGCTGCTTTGTACGAATGTGTACATCACGGCTTACGATATTGTCAATTCCCGGCAGGATGCTTCCCTGCATCCTTCGAAAACTGCCCCTTATGCCCTGTTTGAAAACATCCGGAAATCCGTCCGGCGGCTCTACCGGGAAAACGGCTTCCGCATCAACAGTATGCAGTTCAGCCAGACCGGCGCTTTCGTGGCAAGCCAGCCCAACGGCCTGGATCCCTTCAAAAAGGAAGCGCGGGGCATCCCCAGCAATACGCTGGCGGCCTGCTTCCCCTGGGTCTTTGCTACCATCTGCGATGATAAGGGCGTGAAGTTCGGCTCCGCAGAGGGCGTGCCGGTGTTCATCGACTTCTTCCGCCGGGACAACGAGCGCGTCAACTCCAATATGGTCATCGT
>DCGQ01000054.1:0-169 GCA_002314635.1 Clostridiales bacterium UBA1774 | reverse complement strand
TGCTGGACCCGGAGGACGAATACTCCGAGCTGGCGAAAAACCTCCACGGCAAGTTCATCAATGTGGGCAACGCCCAGTACGGACGTCTGAACCCCTTCCAGATCATCACCAGCCTCAGCGATGACGAGGACGGAACCGAAACCACCGGCAGCTATGCCACCCATCTGCA
>DCGQ01000027.1:3403-12028 GCA_002314635.1 Clostridiales bacterium UBA1774 | reverse complement strand
TATCTACAGCTACAGCTTGGAATTTACGGTGGACCGGATGCGGGAGCTTTCTCTGGTGACCTGCACCGGCAAGTCCGTAACCTCGGAAACCGTTATCGGCGAAGGCGAACACAGCATTGTTTGCCGGACGGTGCCGGGTCAGCTCCAGCTGATTCTGGACAATAATATGTGGCACTATTCCCACGAAAACAGCGACTTTCTCATCGCCTCCGCCTCGCTGGACGGGAATCCGGTGATCATCGTCCACCGGGAGGAGGAAAGCGTCGTCATCAGCAGCACCGCCCGGATGGGGGATGAGGCGGAGGACGAGGACGCGCCTGCCGCCGGTGACATTCTGGCCGCCTTCTATGCGGAAAAGGACGATGTGCTGACCGTGGAGTGCATCGCGGCGGACACCACCTATCGGCTGAACCTGCATATGGACAACGCCGGCAATGTGACCGTGACGGACTGGACGCAGGGTTACTACACCGGCAGCAATGTGAATGACGGGCTGCAGATCTACTACGATGAAGTCACCGGACTGACCTATGTGACCGAGCCGGACGGGTATGTTCGCGAAGGGGAAACAAAGGTGCAGACCGTGGCGGAGCGCATGGCCGCGCTCCATGCGGAAAACTATCTGGTAGCCGCCGACCTGTACCGGCTCACGCCGGAGGATGTGCAGGAGCTGGGCAGGGAAGGCCTTCTCCCGGATGAGATCGTGGAATGGGCCGGGGGAGACTGGGCGGAGGCGGAGGCCATCTATGCCGCCATGCTGGAAATGAATGAATATGAGCTGGAGGATTTCCGCATCTATCTGGCACAGCTTGAGGTGGATGGGCCCAGAGAGATCGGCCCGTCCTATTCGGAGTACGAGGAGGAGAACTGAGCATGAAAAAGCATCTGAAAAACAGCTGGTTCCGCAGAGCGGCAGCGCTGCTGCTCAGTCTCACCACCACCGCGTCCGTGGTGGCAGCCGCCGTACCCGCGCCGACAGAATATGCCGCCGTCAGCGCTGAGGAAATTTTTGACAGCATCAGTGCTGAGGAGCTTTTTGACAGCATCAGCGTCAGCACCGAACCCGTGACCGAAAACAGCATCAGCGCATCCGGCACCGTACATGAACCGGTCTACGCATCGGCGGGTTCGGCGCCGGTGACGGAGCTGGACGAGGTGACCAAGAAGAAAATCGAGGACATGGCATTCTATGTGGATTTTGGCCCGAACCACTATGTAGCCTCCCGGAAGCTGGCCAACAAGACCAAGTATTATCCGGAGCGCAACGAAGCATGGGGCTATAAGGTGGGTGGCTGCACCAACAACGACAACTGGTTCTACCGTTCCATCCGCTGGATGAGTTACTTTAAAAAGGGTGACACCATCAACCCCCTGTTTCCCTATAATGAGACTGAGGACCGGGTGGACTCCTACTGGAGCGGAAGCTGGAAAAAATACCCCAAGGAAGAGCGCACCGATGTGGGCAGCACCTGCTATCTGGGCGATGCGGACGCATGGCACAAAATCACCGTCGTTTCAGGCGAAAACCGCATCCTGATCGAAAACAAGCATACCTATGAGGGCATAGACAGCAGCAATGGTTCGACCTATTGCTGCGGCGTCACCACGGTTCCCATCAAGTCGTATTTCGAGGTTCCGGCCAAAACCTCCTATCGTGTCACGGTGAAATTCTCTTTCAGCGCAAATTGCTGCGGTGAGTCCTCTCTGGCTCTGGTCGACAGCTTCCCCAGTATGCAGGACACGGATATTTCGCCCAATGGGGAATCCTGGGTGGTGAACTCGGATTACGTGACGCTGAAATACAATGAGTTTGCGGATGTGATGAAAGAATCCGCAGGCAGACTTGGCATTGACATGATCCCCACGACCAGCAACAGTGATTTCCAGAACGAGGCCAATGTTGCATCGCAGACCACATACTATGATTATACGTTTACCAACAACACCGATTCTCCCCAGATCTTCATGCGCTGCTTCTATATGGTGCTCACGCAGGCCATGGACTATCAGCATGAGGCCCACAACGGGAACTACAGCTACTACGACGGCCAGGTCTCGATGTCCGTGGTTGACCTGCATTATGACACCGGCACTACGGAGCTGGGGAAGGAAGATAACACCCAGGCCGAGGACACGGATACCTCTGAGCGTCTGAGCGTCAGCATCGGCGAAGTCAGCAACACCGCCGATGGCTCCTCTGTGGATTATGGCTTCTTTGGTGTTACACAAGACGCTTCCGGCAGATTGAATCAACTCACCAAAGGATACTACGGAAGCGGTAATACCGGCAAGATTTCGGAATGCTACAGCGGTATCTCAGGATTTAATTCACCCAACTCCAGTAAGCTTGGTACGGTGTCCGTGACGAATAATACGGTGACAGTTGACTGCCACACTTTAATAGGATCTTCACAATATGTTCCCTATTTGCAGGCGTGCATTCCGGTCAAGCTCAGTTATCGGGTTCCGGCAAACACGAGGACGACCATTACCTATTCCATGGACATGGATTTGCTTTGGCCGACCAACGGTGAATGGGTCATCGGCATTCTGGACGGTGCGGCAAACAGCAGCCTGACGGAAACGACTCCCACCGCCGAAGGGCTGAACGGGTCTGTTCCCACCTATTATGCATCCGATGCAGTGATTTCCATCAATGGTCAGGGCAGCACCAACAGTCTGGGCTTTACATCCTATTATCTGGACGATGCATGTACCTATGACGGGGAAGCAGTTACCCTTGATTATATGAAGAGCCATGCGAGTATCAGGCAGAAATTGTTTGAAGCGATCGCGGATGCCAGTCTTAGTAAAGGTGATACTACAAAAAATGCTTCTGCCGTATCCTTTGATAAGAGCGTTACCATGGTATTCAATAATCTCGGCGGTGATACCGAAACGGTTTTCGAGCGGTACTTCGTGATTTATGCGATCCATCAGATAAATCCGTATGGTACTACAAAGTTCATGGATCTGAAGAATCTGGAATTCTCCTTCAGCTTTACCCACAGTGAAACCAATGTAAGAACGCTGAAGATGGAGGAAGGCATTTCCAAGTACTATCTGGAATGGGAAAACGACACGACGATGTTCGTGCTGAATGATATCAAGGGCGAGGAATCCGACAAGGACCCGTCCACTGCACAGGGCTGGTATCGTCTGGTCATGTCGGTTCCCAGCTCTACCCAAAGCTACGGCGGCGTCACGATGAACTATTCGGGGGGGCTGACCTTTACCGGGCAGGTCTCGGAGAACGGTTATACCAATGTGCAGCCCTATTACACCCATCCGCTGGGTTATTATCTCCGCTACGCATGGCTGTATAACGGCGTGGACAGTGAGCCGGGCGCGGATGGCTATGATCTGGCCCGTCCTCTCCTCTATCTGGGCCCGCAGGCGCTCCCCGCATCCTATACGACGAACAGCACCACCGGCGCGGCTTACATTCCCACCCAGCCGGTGGAGGGCACACTGACCAGGGACGACTATCAGGCATGGTACATCAAGGCTGCCGACGATTACGGAGGCTTCTACCTTGCCATGGAGGGCACAGACGGAAAGCGGCATCTGCTCTGCCACAATGTGACCTGTGAGGGCAATACCGCCGTGGAGCATACCACCTGCTTTGTCACCGCCGCGGAATACGAGGCCTATCCCGAGCTGTATCAGACCGCCTACGCATGGCCCATTACCTACAATGCGGCAACCAGTCTGTCCGCCGACAATGTGGGACTGCATAAGTACAAGGGCTTCTGGCAGAAGACCGCCGACAGCAGCTCCGGCAGCATCATCACGGAGGAAAACCTGAAGGACGAGGCCTTCCGCTTCCCGGTCAAGAACAATCTGATGTGGCATTGTGTCAATAATTCGGACGGCTCCTTCTACGGCTTTTACAGCATGATCGAGGTGCAGGATATCACCGACCCCGATTTTAAGAACGAGGATTACTCCCTGTATACCTATTATCAGACCTATAAGGACAAAACCGGCACCGTGGACCAACAGATCCTGTCGGAGTATGCCACGGAGATCCAGCACTGTCTCAGTATCTTCAAGGAATCGCCTACCATCTGTGTGGGTGCAGAGAGTTATACCTATGACAGCAAGCAGTATGTGCGTTTCTGTCAGGTTCATGATAAAAACGACCTGATCCGTCTGAATGTCTCTCTGGGCACCTATACGGATGATACGCCGGAGAAACAGATCACCGTGGGAAACGGGCAGGTCTACAAGGTCACCGGCACCTCCAAGATCGCCAGCGGTCAGACAATGGTTATCGAAAAGGGCGGCACCCTGCAGATCACCGGCACGCTGGTGAACGAAGGTACCCTGCTCTGCTACGGTACGGTTCAGATCGAGAACTACGGCTGTCTCCGTGATGCGGCAGGCTCCGTCTCCGGCGAATATTGCTACGTGGGCGGTACGCTGGTCATTGCCACCAACGGCGTTTTCCGGCAGACCATAGCTGCAACCGGCAACGGCTACAACCGCTTCTATTTGGGCAGCACCATCTACAATGACGGATTGTTGATCTCCCCCAGCGGACTCGCGCTGGACGCCTCCACGCTGGATAACGGCACAAACGGCGTGGTCATGACCGCTTGCACCCTTCGCGCCAGTTCCGACCTGTATACCCCCCGCGAGCTGGCCCTGACCTTCCCCAGAGGTATGCCAGATGGGGAGACCCAGTATAAGCTGGTCACCCAGCTCATGCGTACCTACATCGACCAGAACTATAAACGATTCAGTACAGACCCACCTCAGAACCACCGCAACAAGCTGTACATGACGAATCATTCCGTGGTTCGGAATAACGGCGTGATGTACTGCACCGGCGGCATCTATCTGGAATCCGGAACGGACACCGGCGCCAATGTGCTGATCGGAAAGAATGACATCATCATGTATACGCCTCTGGTAAACGGCTCCTTCAAAAATTACAAGGGCGAAACGGTGAAGTTCGCGCACACCGACATGGCCAGGTATGGCTTCTATGTCAATAATGAACCCATGAACAACAATATCTCCGAGGAAAACTGGCAAAGTACGTGGATCTTGACCACCACGGATCTGGGCGAAGAATCCAACTATGTCATGTTCGGCTGTCAGTCCGTGGAGGAAGCGCTGGAAGGCAGCACTATGTCTACCAGCGACTGGAATTCCTACTATAATGATGCAAGCAAATACAAAATAGAAAGCGGCGGTGGCTGCTGATGAAACCGGCACACAGAAAGAAGGGAAGTCAATGAAACTGAAACGAGGCCGCAGGCTTCTGTCGCTCCTCTGCGTTCTCATCTGCCTCTGCGTGTCGGCTGCCGCCGCTCCGGTACAGCCCCGGCTGGAGCCGGAGGACGAGGGCGGCGTGATGACCGAGCCGGAACCTACGCCCGAATCCACCCCGGAGCCGGAGGAGGATGTGGGCGGCATCCGCTCGGAGGATGAGGAGTATGTGAACCCCTATGCCCCGTCGAAGGAAGAACCGGAGGTGGCGGAAGATGATGAGTCGGAGGTTTATGAGCCGATCAATCTGGACAGCTTCACCGGCGAACCGATCAACCATTTCTCCTCGTCCATGGTAACGCTGTCCAGCGCCTGCACCTATGACCGGGTTCTGGATGAGTTCATCTATCAGATCAACAATACGGCAGGCTCCACCATCACCGCCAACATCCCCAACGGGGCCGCGGTGCAGCAATACGTGGAGCTGCAGGTTCCGGATAACCTGATGCCGGTGCTTTACCGGAACGGGACCGCGCTGGATAATCCGGATTTCAGCAAGATTACAGAGAAGGGCATCTATTCTCTGTCCCTCAACCGGGACGGCGAGATCACGCCGGGCGTATTCACCTTCACCATTCTGGGAAACATGATGGGTCAGTCCTATTTGTTTACCGCGCCCAGCTTGTTCCCCGTCCGCAGCGCCGAAGGCCCCTCCGGCGGCATTGTCTATTCGGACTTTGAGGTGCCGCTGAACGAAGAAGGGGAATACACCATTACCTATGGCAATTCCGTGATCGACAAGTATTTCACCGTCACCTTCACGGTGGACAATACCGCGCCGGTGCTGCGGGTCGTCGGGCCTGACGAAAACAGTATTGCAAGATGCCCTGTTTTGTTGTATGATTACGATACGGCAGATACGCTGACTATATACAAAGATAAGGTACAGATCACCAATACCCTCCAGCTCACCGAGACCGGCAGCTATACCGTGATCGTGACAGACGCGGCAGGTAACTCCAATACCTATTCCTTTACCATCCGTACTTATCTGGACACCATGTCATGGGTTTTCATGGGTGTGCTGACGCTCCTTGCGGCAGCAGCAGTATTCTTCATCGTATTCAAGCGCAAGAAATTCCGCAGCAACTAAGGAAAGGAGGACACGGTTTTGATTGCAGTAGCCATAAAAACTATATTTATCGCCATCTGTCTGGCCATAGCCTCCGCTGTCCTCTATGCCATTGAAGGTGATATCTGCGAGCTGATCGACTTTCTGAAAGAAATCTTCGATATGTTCGCCGGTCTGAAAACCGTCCGCTTTACGCCCACGGAGATGGAGTTTCAGCTTCAGGGCGGCGAGATCGTGGAGCAGGAGGTTGCAGGCAAGACCACGCTGGATGTTCCGCTGATCAGCGCCGTGTTCAATAACTCCACCATCGGCAATATCTACTGGCAGATGGCTCTGATCGGCATTGTGCTGGTGTTTGTCTTTGCCATTGTCGCCGTCCTCAAAAAGATGTTCGATTCCGGCGACCAGATGAAGCAGACGCTGGGCCGCATTCTGGGCAATTCCTTCAAGGCGATCATCCTCATCATTTCCATGAACGTGATTTTGACCTTTTCGCTGCAGGCCTCTCAGGTTCTGCTCACCACCATTTACGATGCGTTCTCCGGCGGTGAGGAAACGCGGGAGGTCAAGATAACCTTCTCAGATGAGCAATACGGCGCAATGCTCCGATGTATCAACACCATCGGCAACTATTCGCTGAATAAATCCTATAACTCCCGTTATAATCTGAATGCCTGTTATAACGATCTGGTGGAGGATCTCCTTTTCCTGAGAAAGCAGGGCACCTTCAAGTATCCCTATAAGATAACCGTTGCGGTCTATCCGGGCGAAAAAACCACATCGGGAGAAGTGGTCACCAGTGAGGCGTTGGAGGATGAATTTGATATCGACGACTGGAATGATCTGACCGACGAAGATCTGGACAATCTCTCCTCCCAGCTCTCCAGCTCCCTTGCCATTCTCAGCAACGATGTCTATTATGAAACGGTCGGCACGGACAGCTGGCAGTCCATCCTCTATGATATCGCCACCAGCGGCCCCATTGCCGAGGTGGCCATCGACAGCTACAGTGACGCCAGAAACGAAGCTCTGCTCAACGCCATGGATCAGATCCGGAACAATCCGGAGCTGAAGCCGCTGGAATCCTACAGCTTCAAGCGTTCCTCCGGCGTGGATACCGATTTTGATGTGGGCCGTCTGATCATGCTGGTAGGCTCCATCGGTGCCGCCCGCGACAGCGAGTATAACCGCAACATGAGCTTCATGGACGACCTCCGCAAGCCTTATCTTTACGGTGAACGGGATATCTATGAAAAGACCGTGGCAGACCGGGATTTTGACTATGGCCTTGCCTCGTGGCATCACCTTCTGGTCATCATCCTCGGCATCGCATTCCTCAAGCAGTATCTGGGCATGGTGTTCAGTGCGGCAGCCCGTGTATTCAACATGGTGTTCCTGTATCTGATCTCCCCGCCCTTCATGGCCATGATGCCGTTGGACGATGGCGACAAGGCCAAGCAGTGGATGATGGCCTTTATCGTGCAGACGATCTCGCTGTTCGGTCATGTTCTGGCCATGCGTCTGTTCTGCATCATCATCCCCATCGTGATCCAGAATAACATCGTTTTCTTCCCCGACAGCAGCGGCGACCAGATGAAAGCGCAGATGTGCTTCATCCTTGCCTGCTCCATGCTTCTGAAAAAGGCCAGCGGCCTTGTGACCGGTATTCTGACCGGCAACGGCGCAGGCGCGTCCCTCGGCGCGGCGGACATGATGTCCGAAGGCGCGGATACCATGGGCAAGATGGTGGGCGCAGTCCGCAAGTTTGGTTCCATGGGCTTCAACATGGTCAAGCAGGGCGTCAGTGCCGGTGCGGATAAGCTGCAGGAGAAGGTCGATCAGGGCAAGCAAGCCGCTGCGGCAGCGGCAACCGGCGGTGCCGGTGCAGCTGCAGGCGGTGCCGGAGCGGCCGGCGGTGCCGGCGGCGCTGCCAAGGGCGGTATCCCCGGCGGCGGCGGCGGTGGCGGCGGCGGTGGCGGCGGCCAGCAGAAAGACAGCAAACGCGAATTTGCCGAAGGCGCACTCAATATGCTGGACGAAGCCCTCAGCGAAGGTGTCAGCTTTGTGGGTGATCTGGCTACCGGCACCAATACCGGCGGCATCAAGACCTTCGGCTCCATGCAGAAACCGAAAGACGATGGCAACGGCGGTACAGACGTAAAGCAGGGCGCAGCCGCCAAGAAGAAACCCGGCGGCAACCAGCAGAAGAAGCAGGGTCAGGGTCAGGGTCAGGGCACCGGCGGCACAGGTGGTACCGGCGGTACCGGCGGCGG
>DCGQ01000027.1:275-3347 GCA_002314635.1 Clostridiales bacterium UBA1774 | reverse complement strand
ACCAGAAGCTGGATTCCATGGGCAGAGGCCGCACCGTTCCGGAAGGCGCCTTCAAGCTTGGAGACGCTCGCCCGCAGAAGCCGGCAGCACCTCAGAAGCCCAGCCTTGGTTCCAGGATGATGGGCGGCATCAAGAAGGCCGCGCTCTCCGTGGCCGGATATCTGGCAGGCGGTTACAACGGCGATTGGCCCGAGTGGTCCAACCACGGCGGAGACGCCAAGCCTGCAACCGGCGGAGACGAAGCGCAGGAGAGTCCCGATACCTCCAATGCGCAGAAGCAGAGTCCCAACGCGCAGAAGCCGCAGCAGCCCGCTCCCAATGCGCCGCAGCCTTCTCCCAATGCACAACAGCCCAGTCCCAACGCGCAGCAGCCTTCTCCCAATGCACAGCAGACCAGTCCGAATGCGCAGCAGCCCAGTCCCGATGCGCAGCAACAGCAGCCGCAGCCTGAGCAGCCGAACCAGCCGCAGAGCCCGATTCCCGGTGCTATGGTGGATCTGGCCAACGGCAATCAGAACAACGCTGCTCAGATTACGGCAGCCGTGCAGCAGGGCGTCAACTCTGCCAATGTCAACAACGGCGAGCAGGGCGGCGACAAGGGCAAAGGCAATCCCAACAGTTCCAGCAGTCCCAGCAGTCCCAGCAGCAATGTCAGCGTCAATGTGCAGATCAATAAGACTGACAGCAACGGCGACAAAAACAATAATAGTGACAACAGCAGCAATACCAATACCAGTAATGTTGCGCCGAATATTGATACCGGTGCAATCCAGAGCCAGATCAACACCGGAGGCAGCGCTCCGTCTAGCACCGGTGGCAGCGCTCCGTCTAGCACCGGCGGCAGCGCTCCCATCAGCACTGGCGGCAGCGCCCCCATCAGCACCGGCGGCGCTCCTACCAGCACCGCAAGCGCTCCCGTTCCGCCTCCGCCTCCACCTCCGTTGCCGAAGGGGACATACGGCACCGAACCCGCGCCTGGAACCCGCGTTCACTCTATCGCTGATTTCGGTCTCAATACCGATTACAGTCCCGACCATATCAGCGGCAGCAAAAAGGCCCCGGAGCAGGTGCAGCCCGAACCCCAGAACCAGAACAAGAAGAAGTAATCCCGAACAGGGTAGGCGCATCGCCTGATTTCGGCGCGGCGCACATCGGATCACAAACCAACCCATAAGACCTGCATTCCCGGGAGGAGAAATCACCCCCGGGAATGCGTCCCCCTCGTTTTCCGAAGTCATTTTGCCGCATCGCGCAAAGGAGGAATTACCGTGAGGATCATACCCGGAAAAACCAAGGTCGGCCTTGAGCTGTTTCGCGGCGTAACACTGGCTGATATTATCATCGGCGGCGTTGCGTTTGGTCTTGCTGTCCTTGTTCTGGTGGCAGGTCTGCCTCATAAGCTATATTATCTTTGCGGAATCCTCATGGTCGGCGGTCTGCTTGTTGTCCGTCTGGACAATGAGCCAATGTATAAGACGATCGTTGCGGTGATCCTGCATTTTCTTGCCTATCGGCATTTGTTCCGCCGGTTCCGGCTGGTAGAAGGGGAGCAGGTCGAGGAACAGACGGAGGAAGAAGCGGTTCTCAGCCGCAAGGAGCAGAAGGCCCAGAAGAAGGCCGCCAAAAAAGAGCGCAAGGCGGATGATAAGCTTCTCCGCAGTCATAAGCTGTCCAAGGAAGAAGAGGACGAAATCTGGCTCAAACGCGCCAACCAGTCCAAAGTGAAAAAGACTGCCCACAAAAAAGCCAAAGCTGCAAAAAAAGTGTGCAGCATGGATGATATTATAGGTTTTACCGCCATCGAGGACGGAATGATCCGGTATCAGCAGGGATATTACGGGGTCGTTCTGGAAATTCCCCCGGTGGAATTTCGCTTTTTCAGCAGCTTCCGCCGCAATAACGCCATTGAAAGCGGACTTGGCGCGGTGCTTCGCAACATCAATCCGGATTACACCGTGAACATTGTCAAACTGGATCGCCCCATTTACTTTGATCAGTACATCCGGCAGGAGCACGATAAGGCCATTCAGCTCCGCAATGCCTTTGAAAACGGCGTCATGCGGGAGGACGAGCTGCAGAGCCGTATCGAAGTGGTCTATGATCGTGTGGCCGATCTGGAACGTATGAATAACAATAACCGCATCATCAACGCCGGTTATTTTCTCGTGCTGTATGATACCAGCACTTCCATGCTGTTGAACCATGCGTCCGACGCCATCCGTTCGCTGGAAAACGGTTCCATGCACCCCCATCAGCTGGATGATAAGGAGCTGGCACTGTTCCTCAAGTATTCCAACTGCATGGATTTTGACGCACGGGAGATCGAAAACATCGCCCCGGAGGATTATGCCCAGTGGGCAAAGCCCCGCAGCGTTCATGTGAAAAACAGTACAGTCGTTGTCAATGATGTCATTACTTACAATTTCCGTATCACCAAATATCCTCTTGCGGTGGGGGACGCATGGCTGGCCTCGGTCATGTCCCTGCCGGGCACCAAGGTGGTCATCAAAGCCCAGCCGATGGACAACGCCCGTTCCGTCCGTTCCATCGACCATTCTCTGCAGGAGCTGCGCGGTCAGTATATGAATACCGGCGTGGACTCCAAGCGCATCGAGCTGCAGAATCACATTGATTCGCTGGAGCAGATCCTTGCGACTCTTCAAACGGAAAATGAGCAGCTTCTCAGCACTAATGTGTATATCACTGCTTACGATATCGTCAATTCCCGGAAGGATGGCTCTCTGCATCCCTCGAAAACCGCTCCCTATGCGGTGTTTGAAAACATCCGGAAATCCGTCCGGCGGCTCTACCGGGAAAACGGCTTCCGTATCAACAGTATGCAGTTCAGCCAGACTGAGGCCTTTGTGGGCAGTCAGGTCAACGGACTTGACCTGCTGAAAAAGGAGGCCAGAGGCATCCCCAGCAATACGCTGGCGGCCTGCTTCCCCTGGGTTTTTGCCAGCATCTGCGATGATAACGGTGTAAAGTTCGGTTCTTCGGATGGTATGCCGGTGTTCATCGACTTCTTCCGCCGGGACAGCGAGCGTGTCAACTCCAATATGGTCATCGTCG
>DCGQ01000027.1:0-172 GCA_002314635.1 Clostridiales bacterium UBA1774 | reverse complement strand
TGCTGGACCCGGAGGACGAATACTCAGAGCTGGCAAAGAACCTCCACGGCAAGTTTATCAATGTGGGAAACGCCCAGTACGGACGTCTGAATCCCTTCCAGATCATCACCAGCCTCACCGACGATGAAGAAGGCGGCGAAAATGTTTCCGGCAGCTATGCCACCCATCTGCA
>DCGQ01000008.1:290-9044 GCA_002314635.1 Clostridiales bacterium UBA1774 | reverse complement strand
AGTTCTACTTCCGTACCACCGACGTGACCGGCGTCATCACTCTGCCCGACGGCGTTGAGATGTGCATGCCTGGCGATAACGTCGATATGAAGGTCGAGCTGATCACCCCCATCGCCATCGAGAAGGAGCTGCGTTTCGCTATCCGTGAGGGTGGCCGTACCGTCGGTTCCGGCGTTGTTATCGCGGTTGAGGAGTAATCTTCCTGCGTAAGCTTAATTACAGGGTCGCACGTAATGTGCGGCCCTGTTTTGCTTAGATCAACTTCAAAATCCTGTAAAATTGATGCCAAAAAATGAGAAATGCACTTGCTAATTTTCACAAATGTGTGTATAATATAGTTGTGGCGGATTATACATAAATCCAGATGAAAGGAGCCCGTGAAATGTTCAGCATCGGCGACAGGATCGCGCACCCCCTGCACGGGGCAGGTGTGATTAATGGGATCGAAGAACGTCGTATCAATGGGGTGAATCGGAAATATTACCAGTTTCGCCTCCCCTCCGGCGGGATGGATGTGATGATACCCGTGGATCACAGCGACGAGGTGGGTATTCGCCCGATTATTGACGCTGCGGAAGCCAATGCTCTGCTGGAAAATCTGGGTTCCATAGAGATCGACATGACACAGAACTGGAACCGGCGCTACAGGGAGAATATGATCCGGATCAAGAGCGGAAATCTGACCGAGGTTGCAAGAGTGATCAAGGGACTTATGGCCCGGGATGCGGAAAAAGGATTGTCCACCGGGGAAAGAAAGATGCTTCGCAGTGCGAAGCAAATCCTGATTTCCGAAATCGTGCTGGCAAAGGGCTGCGATCAGGCAGAAATCGAGGAGATCATCAATACCGCGCTGGGATAAGAAATATATTGTTTTGAGAGCCGAGTGCCGCTCGGCTCTTGTTTTGCGCATAATCAGAAACAGTACAAGGAGATTCCATGTTTCGCAAAGGAGTAGGGAAAAAGAAAGAATTGCCGTTTGTGTCCTGCGTTGTCGTAGCAGGCGGCAGCAGCTCTCGCATGGGCGGGGTCAATAAACTGGGTCTCCCGTTGGGAGGGGATACCGTGATCGGTACGGGACTGAAAACACTCCAGTCCTCGCAATGGATTACGGAGCTGGTTCTGGTGATAAAAGAAGGCACTGAAAAGCCGGTTCTGGAAGCGGCATCCTGCTGCGATAAGGTCAGTCGGATTGTGCACGGCGGCAGTACAAGAGCAGAATCCTCTTTGAATGGTGTGAAGGCCTGCAGTCAGGAGGCAGAGTATATCCTGATCCATGATGGTGCAAGACCCTTGGTGACGCTGCAGGTTATCGAAAATGTGGTGAAAGCCGCCATAGAGTCCGGTGCCGCAGTTCCGGGAGTTCCTGTAACCGATACGATCAAGGTGGAATCGGAAGGTTTCGCCGTGGACACGCCGGAACGGAGCCATTTGTACGCTGCACAGACGCCGCAGGGTTTCCGCGCTGAGCTGATCCGTGCGGCGCTGCAGGACGCTGTGGAGAAAAACGCACCTATTACGGATGACTGCAGTGCGGTGGAGCGGCTGGGAATGAAGGTCCGCATTGCGGAGGGCGATCTCCGAAACCGGAAACTGACCTATCCTTGGGAACTCAGTGAACTGGAACGGCTTTGGAAGGAGAGACGGCAATGAGAATCGGACATGGTTATGATGTACACCGGATCACGGAAGGCCGCAGACTGGTGCTTTGCGGCGTGGAGATTCCGTGGGACGGGCGGGGATTGTTGGGACATTCTGACGCGGATGCAGCGGCTCATGCTCTGATGGATGCGATTCTGGGTGCTGCAGCTATGGGAGATATCGGCCAGATGTTCCCGGATCATGACCCAAAGTACGAAGGCGCGGACAGTATGCTGCTGTTGGAGGCTGTTATGCGCCGTGCAGAAGCAGCAGGGTATGCGCTTGGCAACTGCGATATCACCATTCTGGCGCAGCGTCCCAAGCTGATGCCTTATATCCCGCAGATGCGAAAGGCGCTTGCACAGCGGCTTCACACTCGGATTGAAAATGTCAGCGTCAAGGCCACCACGGAAGAGGGATTGGGCTTCACCGGCAGCGGGGAAGGAATTGCCGCGCACGCGGTGGTATTGCTGGAAGAAAGAGCGAGGATTCAGAAACTTTGAATACACAAAAAGCAGAATTTATTAAATCCGCAGCAGGAATCAAAGACTATATCCGGGACGGACGGGCGCAGCTGGTGTTTGCCGGGCGCAGCAACGTGGGAAAATCCAGCGTCATCAATCGACTGCTGAATCGAAAAAACTTCGCCCGCGTTGGCGGAACCCCGGGCAAAACCATTCATATCAACTATTTTCTGGTGGACAATGCCTATCTGGTGGATCTGCCGGGTTATGGGTATGCCAAAGTCGGCAGAGAGGAGAAGGAACGCTGGAGCAAGCTGATGGAGTCCTATTTCCAGTCGAACCTGATCACGGCGGGCGTGCTGCTGGTGGATGTGCGACACGCACCGACGGAGGATGACGCGGCCATGCTGGGCTGGTTCCGGCAGGCGGGCTGCCCGGTGGCGGTGGTGGCAAATAAGCTGGATAAGCTGAAAAAGAGCGAACAGGCGAAGTGCCTACAGGTCGTGCGGGATACGCTGGAGCTGACGGAGGCGGATACGCTGATCCCATTCTCGGCGGAGGATGGAACCGGGCGGGATGCGCTGCTTCGCTGTCTGGAGAGCTTCCTTTGAGCGAGCTGTCTGCCATCATCCGTGGACTGGATTGGAGCTATCTGGAGGAACTGGGAATGCGCGCCATCCCGGCGCTGCTGTGCATTATGATCCATGAAATCTGCCATGGTGCTGCAGCATATGCGTTAGGAGATCATACTGCGGCAACGCAGGGACGGCTGAGCCTGAATCCGCTGCACCATATAGACCTGTTCGGCTTGTTTATGCTGCTGATTCTGCGCGTTGGCTGGGCGAAACCGGTCAGCGTGGATATGCGAAATTTCCGGCACCCGAAGCGTGACATGGCGATTACGGCACTGGCCGGTCCCGCATCCAATTTCGTTCTTGCAGCACTGAGCATGGTGCTGTTCGGACTCCTTTATGTTCCGCTGCAGACAAGCGCCGCCGGGGAGTTTGTGTTGGGACTGCTGAACAATATGGCATATCTCAGCATTTCACTGGGAATATTCAACCTGATTCCGTTTCCTCCGCTGGACGGTTCTAAGATCCTGTTCAGCTTTCTGTCGGATACGGCCTATCAAAGACTGATGTTTCTGGAACGGTACGGAATGATTATCCTTATGGGACTGGTGCTGCTGGCTGGACGGATTTTTTCCGTATCGCCTGTTGCGGCGGCCAGTGAAGCGGTCTATACCCGGTTTTTCAAAATTGCGGTGTTTTTCAATTCTCTGACTTTGTAGGTGAACGATGGACGATATTACTTTTCGCCTGCCCAATCTGGTAT
The DNA here is from genome assembly GCA_002314635.1 of Clostridiales bacterium UBA1774. Classification (GTDB taxonomy): domain Bacteria; phylum Bacillota; class Clostridia; order Oscillospirales; family Oscillospiraceae; genus UBA1774. Next base: position 5,607 of record DCGQ01000008.1, on the reverse strand, counting down.
ACAGCCGCGGAGACCAATCCGGCTTTGAGGGGCCGCTGAGCCTGATTCTGCAGCTGCTCAGCCGGAATAAAGTGGAGATCAAGGACATCCGGGTCAGCGAGATCGTGGATCAGTATATGGCTTATCTGGATTCCATGCAGAAGATGGATTTGGAGATCGCCGGTGAATTTATCACCATGGCCTCCTATCTTTTGTATATCAAGGCAAAGACCCTGCTGGAAGGCACCAAAGATGTGGAGGAAATGAGCCAGCTGATTTCCTCACTGGAAGCGCAGCAGCGAAAAGAAACGCTGGAACGGATGAAGCTTGCGGCCTTCTGGCTGAAGGAACGCAGCGGAAAAGGCGAGGGCCTTTTCATCCGCAGTCAGGAACCCATTTCCGGCCCGCCGGAATACCGGGCGTACAAACCGGCAGAGCTGATCCGAGCCTTGAAGGAAATTCTGGGCAGAGAACGCACCGGTGATGAGATGCCGCAGAAGGTTCTGGTTCCTGCGCCGCTGCATTACTCCATTGAAGATAAGTCGGATGAAATTCTGATGCGGATCCGGGACGAGGGCGGCGTGGATTTGCAGTCTCTGTTTCGAGCCAGTCACAGCCGAAATGAGCTGACCGCGGCCTTTCTGGCCGTGCTGGAGCTGTATCGAATGGACCGTATCAGTATGCAGGATCGGGAAAACGGGATCCTGCTGACAAAGTTTGAGGGTTGAGCATGGAATTTGACAGTATCGTAGAGAGCATTCTGTTTGCTGCCGGTGATCCGTTTCCGATTGAGCGACTGATGGCGCTGCTGGATCTGAGCCGCGAGGCAGTGGAGGAGATTGCCCAGCGTCTGGCTGGCTCCTACCAGCTGGAAAACCGGGGGATCCGCCTGATCCGGCTGGAGGACAGTCTGCAGCTTTGCTCTGCAGCGGAAAATGCGGACTGGGTCCGGCGGGCGCTGGATACCCGGAAACCCGCAAAGCTGAGTCCTGCAGCAATGGAAGTACTGGCGATTGCAGCCTATTTCCAGCCGGTCACACGCACTTATATTGAACAGGTCCGCGGCGTGGACAGCAGTTATACGGTAAGCCTTCTGGTGGATAAAGGTTTTCTGGAACCCTGCGGCAGACTGGATGTGCCGGGCAGACCGATGCAGTTTCGCACGACTGCCATGTTCCTGCGGGTTTTCGGTCTGGAATCTCTGGATGAACTGCCGGATTTCGGGGAAAATATCGGAACAGACCTGCCGGCGCTGCCGGGTATTCCTGCGGAGCAGACAACAGCAGAATCTGATGCAGAGGCGGCAGCGGCGCTGCCGGAGGTTCGGGATTGACGGGCATTCTCTGGACGCTGGGTATTGCGGTGGTTCTGGGACTGCTGCTCTGCCTGAGAATACAGCTCTGCGCCTCCTATGGAGAATCGGGCGTTCTGCTTCGACTGAAACTGGGTTTCCTGTCCATGACGCTGTATGATGCGGGGAACCGTCAGAAACCGGAAATAAAAACGAATCGAAAGAAAAAGCGGCAAAAAGCACAGGAAAAGGATACAGAGGAAGCAAAACGTCCCGGGTCTGTTCGGAATTATCGGGAACTGCTGCCGATAATCCGCCAGCTGCTGGGCAAACTGAGAACCCGGCTCAGCATCGATGAGCTGACCTTCTGGTATCTCAGTGCGGGTGAGGATCCGGCCAAAGCAGCACTGGCTTTCGGAGCCGCAAATGCTGCGGCAGGACTGCTGCTGCAGCCGTTGGAAACCATGTTCCGAATCAAAAAGCGGGATGTGCGTACAGCAGTCAGTTTTGAAGAATCAAAACCGAAGATATATGTCTGCCTGCGTCTCAGCGTCTCCGTGGGAACACTGCTCCGTCTGCTTCTGCGGTTTCACCGTCAGAGCCGCAGTCGGGAAAAATCGCGGATAGCACAGGATGATACGGAGGAATGAAAATGGAAAAGCATCCCATTGGAGATCTGATGACTGCCACCATGGAAAAAATCCGGGAAATGGTGGACGTGAATACCATCGTCGGCACGCCGATCACCACCGTGGACGGAATCACACTGATTCCCGTCAGTCGGGTCAGCTTCGGTTTTGCCGCAGGCGGCAGCGATTTTCAGACGAAGAACGGCAAGGAAAACCAGCCGAACCCCTTTGGCGGCGGCAGCGGTGCCGGTGTGAAGATTGAGCCGGTTTCCTTTCTGATCATCCGGGACGGAACGGTGAAGATGATCAGCGCCAATAACAGCATTCAGAATCCTGTGGAGAAGCTCATCGATGCCGTGCCGGAGATCTTGGACAAGGTAAAGGAGTTTCTGCCGAAAAAGGATGAGGACAAGGATACGGAAAACTGAAACCCTGCTGCTGGCTGCGCTGCTGTGCTGTATGCCGGTGCAGGCGGCGACGGAAGACCCCGCTGTTTCCGCAAAGACAGCGATTCTGCTGGAAGCGGAAAGCGGGGTCAGCCTGTATGAAAAGGCAGCAGATCAGCCTATGAAGGCGGCCAGTACCCTGAAGCTATTAACAGCGCTGACCGCGCTGGAGGTGCTGTCACCGGAACAGACGGTGACGATTCCTGCGGAATGCTGCAGCCGGGAAGGCAGCTCCATGTACCTGCAGCCGGAGGAGAACTATACCGTTCGGGAATTGCTGCTTGGTCTGCTGCTGGCATCCGGCAATGATGCGGCGGCAGCGCTGGCCTGTGCTGCATCCGGTTCGGAGCAGGACTTTGTGCGGCGTATGAATGAAAAGGCGTCGGAGCTGGGCATGACGCACAGCGTATTCACGGATGCCAGCGGTCTGAATGCGGAAGGGCACAGCACGACTGCACGAGATCTGGGCATTCTGGCCTGTGCCGCCCTGCAGGATCCCGTGATTCGGGAAGTCATGGGTACCCAAAGTGCAGAGGTTCACGGGCAGACGCTGGTGAACCATAATAAACTGCTGTGGCGAAGCGAGGGCACTTTCGGCGGGAAAACCGGCTATACCGTTGCTGCGGGGCGAACGCTGATTTCCTGCACGGAGCGGGAAGGCATGACGCTGGTCTGCGTGACCATGGATGCACCGGACGATTGGAATGACCATCTGAATCTACTGAGTTGGTGTTACGGGCGGTATTGCCTGTTCGACGCCGCGGAACTGAACTGGTCTGTCCCCCTGATTTCCGGTAAAACGGAAACAGTGCGGCTCTCAGCCGGGGAGCTGAAACACCCGGTTCCGAAAGATACTCTGCCGGAGATCAGATTGGATGTGCCCCGGTTCCTGTATGCGCCCATGTCGGCGGGGGTGCAGGTGGGAAAGCTGCAGCTGCTGGATGGGCAGGGCAGACTTCTGGGTGAAACCGGTATCTTCTGTGCGGAAACCGGCAGTTTGGACGAAACACAAGCCTTGAATTTCTGGGAACAGCTGCGCTGGTATTGGTATTTTGCCTGCCGACACAGCATTTCTTATCCCCAATATGCGTTTTACTGAGAGGAATAGTGACTTATGGAAGAAAGACTGCAGAAAATTCTGTCCGCACATGGCATCGCCTCCCGCCGGGAGGCGGAGGCCATGCTGGAAGCCGGACGTGTAACCGTAAACGGTAAGGTCGTCGGCGTTGGCACCAAGGCAGATGAAGAACGGGATCTGATTGCGGTGGATGGGAAGGCACTGGCCGGCCCCGGACAGAGGATCTATCTGCTGCTGAACAAACCGCGGGGTTGTGTCTGTACCCGGAAAGACGAAAAAGGTCGGAAAACGGTTCTGGATTATGTGCCCAACTGTACCGAACGAATCTGGCCGGTGGGCAGACTGGACGCCAATTCGGAGGGCCTGCTGCTTCTGACCAATGATGGAGAGCTTACCAACGCATTGACGCATCCCTCCCATGAGGTGGAAAAAATTTATACCGTTCGGGTGGAGGGTGAGGATATCGCCGCAGCGGTGGAAAAGCTTGGCGATACCCTGACACTGGAGGATGGTCCGGCAAAGGCAAAGCGGGTTCGACTGGTGCGGGATGACGGCGGGCGCGCCATTCTGGAGGTCACTGTCACGGAGGGGCGGAAGCATCTGGTTCGAAATCTGTGCGCTGCTGCAGGTCTGGATGTGAAGCGGCTGATTCGCCTGTCTGAGGGCGGCCTGTCTCTGGGCGATTTGCGTACCGGCTGCTCCCGGGAACTGACCGACAAGGAAGTCCGCACGCTGTACCGGGCTGCAGGCCTAAAACAGCGTACATAAATCCATGCGTTTGTCACAATTCATCAGAGAAACGGAAGAAAAACGCAGCTTCTCTTGCGTTTTTTCCGTTTTTGTCTTATGATGCGGGAAACAGAACGGCAGAACTGCATAGTCGGAGGAAAGCATGGAAAAGGATATCATTTCTCTGATCGAGGCAAAGCGCAGGAGCTTTTCCAAGGGGCAGAACCGGATCGCCCGTTATATCACAGAGAATGCGGATAAAGCCGCATTTCTGACGGCGTCAAAGCTGGGTCAGAAAACAAACGTAAGTGAATCCACGGTAGTGCGCTTTGCATTGGAGCTGGGATTCGACGGTTATCCAGAGATGCGCCGTGCGCTGCAGGAGATGATTCGCAACCGCCTGACCAGTGTACAGCGGATCGAGGTAGCCAGAACCGTCATCGGAGACCGGGACACACTGGCAGCGATTCTGAATTCGGATATGGAGAATATTACCCGAACGCAGAACGAGGTGGACCGCGGCTGCTTCGAGGCTGCAGTGGAAGCACTGCTGAAAGCCAAGACCATCTACATTCTGGGAACCCGTACCAGCTCGGCACTGAGTACCTTTATGGGGTTCTATTTCAACCTGATTTTTGGAAATGTAAAAGTCCTTTATGAAAACACTACCGGAGAAATCTTTGAGCAGATGCTGCGGATCGGTTCCGGTGATGTGTTTGTGGGTATCAGCTATCCCCGTTACTCCCGCAGAACAGTGGATGCGGTTCACTTTGCACGGGAACGGGGCGCCACGGTGCTGGCGCTGACGGATGCGGAAACCTCCCCGATTGCACAGGGGGCGGACATCTGCCTTCTGGCTCGCAGCGATATGGTTTCCTTTGTGGACTCGCTGGTGGCGCCGCTGAGCCTGATCAATGCGCTGATCGTGGCGGTAAGCGAGCGGAAACCGGGTGTGGCGGATACGTTTGCAGAACTGGAAACCGTCTGGAATGAGTACGGAGTGTACGAAAAAAATGAGGACTGATGTATGTGTCATCGGCGGCGGCGCTGCCGGACTGATGGCTGCGATCACGGCGGCGGAGTGCGGGGCAAGAGTTCAGATTCTGGAACGGGAGGAGCGTCCCGGCCGGAAGCTGCGGATCACCGGAAAGGGCCGCTGCAATGT
>DCGQ01000008.1:0-201 GCA_002314635.1 Clostridiales bacterium UBA1774 | reverse complement strand
CCATGTATGCGTTCCCACCGGAGGAGGTCATGGCCTTTTTTAACCGACTGGGCGTGCCGCTGAAAACCGAACGGGGAAACCGGGTGTTTCCGGAATCCGACCGGGCGGAGGATATTGTGGATGCACTGACCGGCGAAGCACGGCGCTTGGGCGTTCAGATCCGCCGTCTGCGGGCCACCGGGATCGAACTGCGGGATGGGG
>DCGQ01000028.1 GCA_002314635.1 Clostridiales bacterium UBA1774 | reverse complement strand
TGGGGACTTTTTATACAGCCCCATTCCCATCTTTTCCGACAGATTCAGAAGGTTTCTCTGATATTGTTTGCAGGTGATTGCTTTGCATTCGGCAAACAGCTCAAGCTTTTTCTTCGTTTTCAAATATCTCATGCTAACGCTGATCCGTGTGCAGGATCATTTTCGCAACTGCTCTGTGACAGTTCACTTCTTTTGGCTGGGGAATGATTTCCGAACGGTTTTCGCGTTTGATATAGTCACCTACCATGTTTCGAATATCCTCGGTTGACTTTTCGGCAAGTACTTCAAGGGTTACACCGCTGCCAAAGTACAGCTCTGCACGCAGACATCGCACTCCCGGGAGCCTCAGCAGGGCAGAAAGAGAATCGTAGTCTTTCGTTCCCAAGCAGCCTTTGATTTCACGGAGTTTTGACTTGTTGAAATCGTAGATATGGATGAACCGGGCAAAAAGACGCGAAATATCATCACCCAGCATCATACGGATATCTTCTATTACCGCATCAGAGATCTGATCTTTTCGGACTGCACCAGCTTTATTCATAATATTGGTCAATTCTTCTTTGTATGGAATCAAAGGAAAATACCGCTCCATCACGATGTCCTTCTCCAGAGAATTGATCAGGTCATCCATATAATAGTTATCATTCATAGTCCATCATTATTCCAAAAATCTGAAAATGTTATTCTTCCGGCTTTTGAGCCATAACTCTTTCTACAGGTACCCAACCAAGATACTGTGGGTGGTCACCTGCATTTGATGTCATTTTTTCAATTTCCAGATAATCATTTTCTTTCACAACATCCCAGGCATGTATGATCTTGCCATCACCCAAGCTGATACCACAATGCCCCCAGTTTACAGGGCCTTGCTCGGAAAGGCAGATGCAATCATAAAAAACAAAAGCTCCCCTTTCCGGAACACCGGTTTTTGCAGAATCCTTGTACATCTCGAATGATTCCCTTGCACAATCTCCACCAAATATCTCGATGTTATTACTGATTTCCAAAGCATCCTCAATAAAAGACAAGCACCACCCTGCGTACTTCCCATTGCCGAGTTTTTCCTCTGCCCACGTAATCATGTTGTCAATAATAGTCTCGTTTTGCATCTGCAGTCCTTTCTCCAATTACCCAAATCTGCTGATCATTCCCATCTTTTCCGCCAGATCCCGAAGGCTTTTTTCATACTGCTCCCGGGTGATCGCATTGCGTTCCACGAACAGATCCAGCGTTTTCTTCTGGTTCAGATAAAGCTGGATTCTCTTTTGTTCCGGAGTCAGGTTTTCCCATAATACTTCTGACATACTGCGAAAGCTCCTTCAAAAATCTGTGAACATTATAGCAGAAACCGCATCATACATAAAGCCTCAATCATGTTAAATACACCGGCATGAGATTTCAGATATTCTCAGCCGGTGTTTGATGCCCGGGAAAGAAGTGTACCTGTCGGGAAGCTTCTTGTTCGAATGATCATATTTGATTGAAGTAAACAGGAGAAGCCGAGTTTGAGAGGCTTCTCCTGTTTGTAATGTTTATAGTTTTTTCTATCAAGCGATATGAAAATGAGAAAGCATCGTGAATTGACACGATCCGTCGTATTCGAGGAATACCGGAGTTACAGGGTGTCTGCCACACCGATGAACAGAGGCATGTTGTTCACGCAGTCCCAGATCAGGTACACATAGGGCCGGTCCAGTACCACCGTGCGAGTTTCCTCCGGCTCCATCGCGGCAGAGGTGCATTCCATTTCCACCGCGGTAGCGGCAGCGGCTTTGGTGCCCTCCTCGTCCAGCGTGATGTGAGTTTTATGCACCACCCTGCCGATGAAAATATTGTCGCCGCTGACGCATTTTGCCATCCGGCTGAAATCTGCCATCTCAGCGCTGAAGGCCTCAGGCATACCCAGATCGCACAGCACATTCCCCAGCTCCACGCTGTAATCCAGCTCCAGCTTGGGCATAGTGGCATAGGTCTTGATGTTCTGCGGCTCCGTCACCAGCGCATAGAGCTTTTCTCCGGTGAGGGAGGCCACATAATCCCCAATGTCCGTCCCCTCCTCCGGCAGCAGGGCTGCAAAGGCGTAGTCCCTGCCCCGATAGTATTTTCGGAAGCCGGTGGTGTTTTCGTCCTCCAGATAGTCATATTCCGTGGAGGACATCATGGAAACGGTCTTGGTGCTGCCGCCCGCATTGTGAAAGTCCCGGTCATGTACGGAGTAGGAATCGTAGACCGTTGCCCATTTCGCTTCAAAACACAGTGCGTTGACCAGAACCATCACCGCATCGGGGTTCAGTTCCTTCAGAATCTCCGGGATCATGCCATCGGTATTCGTTTTAACGAAGTCGTTGATGTCTTTCAGCGTACCACTGTCAAAGGCGGTCTGTTTCAGCGCGGCGCTGTAGTAATCCGCATTGGTCTGGAGAAAGCTTTGCTCCACTACCAGATTCGGGTCATCCTTCAGCCAGATGCCGTTGGCAAGGTGCAGCGTCATGCCTTCCGTTTCACCCATGGATGCAAGGCAGGTGTGGAGATACGCATTCAGATCCTCCGCGTTGAAACCCAGCACGGACTCCATCTGTGCGCGGGTATTGCCGTCCGCGCCGTTCATGGTCATTCCCAGCGCATACAGCACGGAAACAGGGGAGAGCAGCGGGTTTTCCGACTGGCTTTCCTGCAGCAGACGGACGGCGAAATCACAGATACGGCTGCCCTCACTGCCGTCGGGTTCGGTCACGGGTACTTCATTGGGTTTGATGTCCTGCATCAGATTCCGTGCTTCGGCGCTGCTGCAGCCGCAGAACAGGACAGTAAGCATGGCGGCGGCCAGCAGAAGTGCGACAATGCGGATATTCATCGGTCATCCTCCTCGGTATGTGATAACAGCTTAGACGCAGAGCAGCGGGAAAGGTTCCCGGAAATGCGGATAATGGATAATAGATTTCCCTCCTTCCGACAAACCTATGTCGGAAGGAGGGATAGATTATGTCTCCATCATGCCTTCCAGCTCCCGTTTCAGGAGTGTCCGCATGAGCTGCAGCTTGTAGGCGTTTGCTTCCAGCGGTCTCCCGCCTTTCAAAGCTGCGTCACCGGCTGCGATACACAGTTCCGGGGTGAGCGTTTTCCCATCCAGCAGCGCTTCCGCTTCCAAAGCACGATGGGGCAGCGGGGCGACGCCTCCGAAGCAGATGCGATAGTGCCTGTCCGCATCCACGCTGACGGACAGATTGATCACCGGAAAGTCGATGCTTTTCCGGAAAGAAAAACGCTTATAAACGGCGCGTCTTGCAGGCAACAGAGGGATGGAAACCGCTGTTACGAGCTCACCGGGGTGCAGCACCGTTGCAGTCATCACATCGGCAACGAAGAACGCTTCCACGGGAATCGTCCGCTCCGTGGTGACGACCGAGGCATCCAGCGCCGCCAGCACCGGAGCCAGCTCACCCTGATTTACCGCAATACAGGCGCGTTTATGACCATTTTTATCCGAAAAGGTACAAGCACCAAAAACGGAATGGTAGCGATTATCTCCGTTCAGGGCAAAGCAGGTTTCCCCGCCCTTGCGAGCGCAGTCAAAACGATTGTTCAGTTTCCGGAAATACCAGCAGCGCGGCAGCTGGCAAAGATTCCCGCCTACAGTGGTATTTTCCCGAAGCGCCGGGGAAGCGCACATACCGGCTGCTGCGGCCAGAGCGGGAGCATACTGCAGAGCCAGACTGTCCCGACTCAGATCACCAAGCATGGTCATCGCGCCGATGACCAACGCATTGCCCTCCACGGTCACACCGCTGAGACCGGGGATCGTTTTCAGATTGACTACCAGAGTGGGGTAGGTTTCAAAAATATCGTCCTTCATAGCGCCCAGAAGATCACCGCCGCCTGCCATGGCGACAGCTCCGGGACGGCGAAGCAGCTCCACAGCTTCCGCAGCGGAGCGGGCATTCAGATGATTAAACGGTCTCATAGCAGTCCTCCGAAATCGCATTTGCCCAGCGCTTTCAAAACCCGATCAGGTGTCGCGGGCGGGTCTACCCATACGCCGGTGGCATTGTGAATTGCGGTGATAATCAGATGGGAGTTTGCCAGATTGTGACTGATACCGCTGGCACCGTAACAGCCGTTGCCGCTGCGAAGCTCCAGAATTTCCTTGGTAACATCCGGTACGTCCATGGTGGTGGGCACCCGATAATCCAGAAAATTGGCGTTCAGCTTGACACCTGTAGCGGGGTCCTGCACATATTCCTCCAGAAGCTGGCAGCCATGGGAGAAATAGATCACCTGATCAATCTGACTTTCCAGAGAGGTACGGCGGATGACCTTGCCCACATCGGGAACCACACAGTATTTCAGAATCTCAACCTCACCGGTATCCTCGTCTACGGCGACTTCGCACCAGGAAGTGTTCATGGTGTCCAGAATCCGGCCAAAACCGCTGGTCCATGCAGCCTTGGGACTGTTACCGCCGTACTCCGCAGTGATGTTTTCTTTTGTAGCCTTGGAGAATGGAACAAAACGGCTGGGGTCGGCCTTCATAATGACCTTTCCTTCCACAATGTCCAGATCCTCTGCGCTGCAGCCCTTCAGCGGACTTGGTGGACGGCGCATGGCAAAAACTCCGGTTTCCGGAATCTCCGGCAGATTTGCCTGTCGTGCAGCGGACTCCAGAATCTTCCGTTTCAGCTTATTGGCGCATTCCTTCACGATCCAGCCGTGACCGGTCACACCATCAGAACCGCCAGCCTGATCGGAGTGTTTCTCCCGGTAATCGTAGTCTACTGAGATATCTTCATAATTCAGACCAAGCTCCTCTGCCGCAATCATGGTAAAGCACTCGGTACTGAACCAGCCGGCAATGGGACCCTGCGTTGGGAAGTGTACCACGCCGTCCCGGTATTCCAGCTTACAGAAATATTCCAGAAACGCATGGCGCGGGCAGATCGCATAGCGGAAGGAGGCACCGTGTAGGCGCCCGTCCGGCAGACGCTTTGTGCCGGCGTGATGCCAGTTCCAGTTCATCAGCTCCCTGCCCACTTCCAGACTTTTTTCAAAGCTGGGAACCGGGCTGCGGTCATCCTGCGAACTGGGGCCGTGCAGATTCAGACGCGCCACCTCTACCGGATCCATGTCCAGCTTTTCGGCGATCAGAGCAAAGGCAACGGTAATACTGTCCCAGTTGTAGGGGACGAACTGGGCACAGGTGTGCATGAAGCCGATGTTGGAGTCCACCACCCGCATACTCTGGGTGATATCCTTGCATTTCAGCGTGTAGTAGCCGTCCCAGTCGCGGTCATAGACGCTGCCCATAGCGCTGGAGTTGGGAGCGCCGTTGTCTACCAGCGTGTTATCCTCCACGACGGTGATGAGGCCGTCCTTTGTCACACCCAGCTTCATGTGCATGTGCCGCTCATTGCGGTTCAGATCAAAGGTTTCCTCACGGGTATTGCAGCAGCGAACAGGTCTGCCGCCCATTCTCTTGCTGAGCAGCGGCGTCACATCCTGCGACATTCGAAGACCCCAGTCGCAGTATTTGCCGCCCTGAAACAGGCCTTCCTGCACCACCTCGTCCGAGGACTTTTTATACATACCCATGATCTGCTCCCGACGATGGGGAGCGCCTTCAATATAGATCTTTTTGCCCGGCCCCTTGTACATACTGTCACCCCAGTAAGCAACAGAGGCAGGGGGGTTGGGAATGGTAGACGCGCAGGTGGGAATGTTTACATCGTATTCCAGCACAAAGTCCGCTTTCTTCCAGCCTTCCTCCGGCTGCCCGTCTACCTTGATCGCCCAGCTCATATTGGCTTCTCTGGGCGGATCGGTGGGATAGTGCTTTGCCATCAGAACATAGCCTTCTCTGGTGGACATACCGGGTGCGTATTCCGCAGCTTCGTTTCGGGTGTATTCTTCACCGCGGATGCGGGGCAGATTGGGGTCGGTTCCTTTTTCCAGATCCACGATGAAAGGCAGTTCTTCCCATTTTACCCGCAGCGCATGGAGCGCCTCGTCACACAGCGCTTCGCTTTCCGCTATGACAATGCAGCCTACTTCCTGCCCTTCATAATGTGCTTCCTGCAGCAGAAAAGTGGGTTGAGGACCGCCGGCGAACATACCGCTGCCCAGCTCGTTGAAAATCTCGTCATCCCATTTGACCACGTCCAGTACGCCGGGTATTTTCAATGCTTCGCTGTCATCAATTTCCAAAACCCGCGCATGTGCGAAGGGGCAGCGCATGATCCGGGCATATAACATACCGGGAACGGTGAAGTCCGTTCCGTATTTGGCAACGCCGGTGGCCATGGCGTATGAGGTGAGACCGGGAAGATTTGCTTTGCCGACAACGCGGAAGTCTTCCCGCAAGCCGTTCACACCAGTAGTATCAGGCATCAGACCTCTCCTCCTTTCGACATGACCTCCACCGCCTCCAGAATTGCCTGTGCGTGGCGGGGATAGGTTCCGCAGATACAGATGTTGCCGCTGAGCGCTTCTTTGATCTGCTGTGTGGTGGGATGCGGTTCCCGATCCAGCAGAGATTTAGCGGACACCAGAAAGCCGGGAGTACAGTAACCGCACTGCATGGCGTCCCATTTGCAGTAAGCATCGATCAGCGGCTTCCATTTTGGATTGAGAGCGATGCCCTCTACGGTCTCCACGGATTTTCCGTCACAGTCGGCAGCCAGCGTGTTGCAGCTCAGAGTGGGTTTTCCATCCAGAATGACGGTGCAGGAACCGCACTGGCCCCGGTCGCACATATGCTTTGCCCCGGTAAGCCCCAGATGAAACTGCAGAACCTCCTTCAGTGTCAGATGCGGTTCCACGATTACGCGGCAGGACTTTCCATTTACCGTTAAACTAAGGGGAATCGGCGCAATGCAGCCGGGATGGGAATCCAGATAGTGTGAAAGAAGGTCTTCATAGGACAGACACTGGTATCCGCACAGGGGACAGGTAACGATTTTCTGCCCGCCGGGCATTGCGGCAATGCGGGCACGGGCGGCAGTCTGAGCATCTTCCAGACTGATTCCGGCGGATTTCCGTTCCATGGCGTTCACAACCTTTCTATTGCTTTTTTGTAATAGTATCATAACAGAAAACCGCGCATGACGCAAGCGGCAACTGCGGTTTCCATGGATGGCAGGGTTTTCAAAGACAGAAAATGGGGCTGTATAAAAAGTCCCCA
>DCGQ01000007.1 GCA_002314635.1 Clostridiales bacterium UBA1774 | reverse complement strand
ACCCGGAGCGGGATGGAGCAGGAGCGCAGCACATCCGGAAAAGAGAACCGTTCTGCGTATCGTGCAGAACCGGCGACAGACGGGAATGCAGCCGCACCGCATTCCCTGATTACGGCGGATACAGGCCGAGGCCCTGTTCGGGGAGCCGAAACGGGTCGGGAAACGGCTGCAGCGGTACAGAATGCAGCGGATTCAGCCTTGCAGCGGGAAGCAATGCGGCTCGATCAGACCCAGCGTCAGACAGCGCTTCCGGATGCTTCCCAGCCCCGCATGCTTCCCACCTCCATGATCTATCGTGCGGAAACGGAGGAATCCGAATCCGCAGAGGCGGAACATCTGTCAGGCCAAACAAAGTCGGATGTCGATAATCGGACAAAGGAAACGGATAATCGACAGGAAACACGGAATGATACCGGGACCGAGTCTGTCGAACGCATGGAGCCGAAGCCGGAGCCTGACGATTCCCGGCGGCGGCAGCCGCTGGAGCATACGAAACCGGCACAGGAAACGAGAACCGTCAAAGCAGCTTCATGGGAGCCTGTTTCAGCTTCCGACAGCAAACCGACCGCTGCGGACAACTTGCGTATGCAGACCGCAATTCCGGCAGAAGCGGAGTTTCGAACCATCGAGCCGGAAATGGTTTTGTACGAAAACGAGGAAGCTGCTGCATTCCCAAAACCGGAGCAGAATACCCGGCCAGAGCCGTATACCGTCCCCCATGCGGGAACGCAGCAAGGCCAGCCGGAAACGGCAGAATACGGTTTTGCGGAAAACCGGATGCAGCTTCCGTGTTCCGATACATCCTCTGCATCAGAACGCAGCATGGAATCTGCCGGGACGAACCGAGCTGCGGCCGATCGCTTGCGGATGCCTGCAGAATGGAGTGCGGCACAGAAAGCGGATTCGACTCAGGACGAAATGCAGACGCGGAGCGTGTGGATGCCGCAGATGGATGAGCCGATAGCGGCTCTGCCGGTGCTGACGGCGCCGCAGTCCGGCACGCAGCCGGAGCTGTCCTTCCGCACAGAAGCTGAGGGAGCGGCACCTCATCCGAATGATATCGAAAATCTTGAAGCGAAGAAAACACAGGAAAGCGCAGACCGGAAAGCATGGCATACCGTGGAATCGAAGAACACGGATTTGGCAGCAAAGGCCGCACCGTCATACAGAATAACCGGATATTCGGAACATAACCGTTCTGCAGCTGCCGAACAGACAGCTGCATCCGCAGAAGGGAGCCCTCCGAAAACCGAAACCGGTACTGTTTTCGGACAAACACGGTCTGAACTTGCCATTCCTGCGGCGCAGGACGGGCAGGATCCGATCCCAATGGAGTTACTCTATCAAAAAGAAGCCGCAGAAGCACAGATTCCGGATGAACGCGGCAGGACAGCACCTCAGAAGCCGATGGCGGACACGGGGAAGCGGTTCCGTCGGGAAGACGCAGAGCCGAAAGCAGGTGCTGCCGAGGTGCTTTCGGAGCGAAACATTATTTCAGATGCGGACATTCCTTACAGGGATGATTTTGCGCCCGCATCCGGCAGGGCGGACAGTCAGCCGATCACAACGGCGCTGCCTGTTCAGACGGAGGTACAGACCGAAGCATTACCCCGGCTTCTGTATGCACCGGAAGCAGGAGGACGCATCGATCAGATAGCAGTACAAGCGGTCGAAGCTGCGCGGCCGGGAGAAACCCAATCGTACAGAGCTGCCGATCACAGAGAGAGGGAACCAAACCGGCATACGGATGAGCGGAAACCGAACCGTATCTCCGATGAGAAAACAGCGTCCGCGGATTTCCGGGCAGAACCCGCAATGTGGGGCGACGAAGCCGTACAGAATCACGAAGCTGCGGACTTCCGAAGCGGCAATGCAAGTACCGCGTGGCCTGCTGCGCCTGATCTGCCGCCCCAATCAGCGACAGAGATTGTGTACCATTCGGAGCAGGCGGAATCCCCATTGCAGACAGCTCCGGCAGAAAGCCATACGCGAAATCCGTATTCCGTGCCGGGTTCCGCTTTACAGGCTGCACGGGAAGAACACCGGCTTACCGCAGCAGAATACCGAATGACGGAAGATGTGTCCCGCGAGGACAAGACGCCGGAAGGCGTGGCAGCAGCGGAGATCATCGGATTTTCCCAAGCGGCGGAGCAGGTGACGGAGGAACGAAATCGTGCGGAAAACGGAAATCCGGCAGCAAGGGCATTGCCGATGCAGCCGGAAACGCCCTCCGCCGCTGCCGCCGAACTGATCCACTCCGAAACGGTGCTGTCTCAGGAAAATGTATTTCATGCACCTGACAGGTACGGTACGGCGGAATCCGGTTCGGAACCGGGAAAGAAACCGCCGATATCGGTTGGCTCGCCCCGCATCCGGAACAGCCATACAGAGCAGGGGGATGACCGCACGGAGACGGTGCAGGTGCTTTTCCCGGCAGAATCTGCGGAGCAGCTCACAGCCCCTCCGGAACTGGTGTTTCCGGACAGCGGCGTGGATGTGCAAAATCCTGCGGCGATCCGGAATGACCCGACTGTGAGGCAGCCGGAAGGCACAGCCGCCGCGCTGCTGCACAGCGGAAACGAGCATATGGGCGTACAGCGGCGGAGCATTGCCATGGGAAAGGCTGTGCAGGCGAAGCGCCCCGTTATTCAGGATATTCGCGTTTCGAATCCGCATAGGAATCATCCGGATATTGCTGCGGGAAAGCAGGGACGGGTCACGGCAGTGCCTGTTGATCGGAAAACCAGCGAGACGCCTGCACAGACCGAGCTGGTTTTTGCGGCGTTTCCGCAGCCTGCGGAAACAGTGCAGAATCCGAATCCGGGAAAAACGCAGAAAACAGATGCCCTTCCCGGATGGGCGCAGGAGCTGCTGCAGCAGACGGGAACGGAGATCAGCCATTCGGAGCCGGTTTCTTCCGGCGGAGTCAGTCGGCAGAAGATGCCGCGCCAGATCAACTGGAGCGCTCCGGTCGGCATCCATCCCGGAAAGCAAAATGACCTGACGGGGCCGCAGAATCTGACCTTCAAGGAAAAACAGGAGGCGGAAACCGAGGCGTCCCGCCTGCAGATCAGCGACGCCGACCTGCAGCGAACGGCAGACAAAATCTATCGTATCATTGAGGAACGGCTGCGTCGTGAGCTTCGCCGCAGCGGCAGATAAACGGGCAGGCAGAGCGGAATTGACCGAAAGGGGAGAATGAAGTGTTTGTCGGGATACCAAATCCAAACATTCTGGTTCCGGTGGAAAAAATGCGGATCACGAATCTGGACAAAAAAGAATCCTTTGAAGTCCTGTATAACCCGCAGAATTATACCCGCCAGAAAACGGTGAACTACCATCCGGTTCCGCAGCCCGGCGCAAATGCACCCATTGTGCAGTTTCACAGCGGGGATATGGAGGTTCTCCAATTTGAACTGTTCTTTGACAGCGTATCGGCAGGAAGCGAAGTAGGCGGCACAGCGGCGGATCGCCTGAAATTTGCCGGAAACAGTGCGCTGCCGACCCTTGCGGGACAGATCGATGTGCGCGATTACACCAAAAAAGTCACGGAGCTTATGAGCATCGACAATGACCTGCATCGTCCGCCGGAGCTGAAGGTGGAATGGGCTTCCCTCCAGTTCAAAGGCTTTCTTTCCAAGTGTGAGCAGCGGTTTGTCCGCTTTAATGAACGAGGCTGTCCGGTGCGTGCGATTCTTGCCTGTACCTTCATCGAGCATCGGGATATCCAGAAGCTCTTTGTGTCGAACCCGCTGAATTCCCCGGACACCACGAAATACCACACGATCCGTCAGGGAGATTCCATATGGGCGCTGGCAGCAGACGAATACGGCGATGCCGGGGCGTGGCGCAGGATTGCCGATTCCAATGACATTTCCAATCCGCGCAGACTGACCGCCGGAGAGATGCTGGTCGTTCCTGCGCTGGTCTGACAGTACGAAAGAAACGGGGGCGCGGTATGGAGCAGGGCAGCTATTCCTATCTGGAACTGGCAAAAAAGAACGACAATTTTACGGCGCCCGGTTTTGAAATCCTGGTGGACGGGAAACCGCTTTCTCCTGTGAAATACCATATTCCGGGTGTGGAAGTGGAGATCAGCGCCAACGGTACGGCAGGGGGCTGCAGCTTCACCATTGAGGGTCAGTACGATTACGAAAAAAGCGAATGGCTGAATGAGGCTGCTAAGCTGCTGAAACCGGGGGCGAAGCTGGCCGTAAAGGGCGGCTATCAGAATCGAAAGGAACTGTTTTACGGCTTTGTGGATGACTACACCTTCGATTTTTCCGACGACGGAACGCCGCGGATCTCGGTAAACGGTCTGGACGGACTGGGATATCTGATGAATATGTGCGCCCCGTTTTACGCGGGAGAGAAAAAGCCGAAACAGATCGTACAGGCGGTGCTGCAGAAAAGCAAAGACGCCGGATACGCCAAGAGCATCAAGGTGGGTACTCTGGACGGGTATGAAACACCGATCATCAAGGAACAGATGGATGACTGGAGCTTTCTTCGGCTCATGGCCCAGCGTTACGGCGCGTCGCTGTTCGCCGTTGATGGGGAGATCATTTTCGATAATGTGATGACCAGAACATCTCCCATCGTGACCCTGACCATCGGCAGGAGTATTACCCGCTTTTCAAAGCGGGTGTCCCTTGCTCATCAGGTTGGAAAGGTTGAGGTGCTGGGACGCGATATCAACCAGAAAGCCGTATCGGGAACCGCATCCCGGGTCACGGTAGGCGGAAGCGGAAAGACCGCCGCGGAATGGGTCAGCGGTCTGAAGGACTCAGTCCTGCGGGAGCGCAGCGAATATGCCCGTACACAGAAGGAATGTGAAACGATGGCGCAGCATCGGCTCAACAGCATTGCAATGGGGTTCGTTTCCGGGGAAGGCGAGTGCATCGGGATTCCGGAGCTGATCCCGGGCCGGTATATCCGGATCGATGGAGCGGATGACAAGGTAGTCGGCACTTATTTTCTGACCAGGGTGATTCATCGCTTTGACGGGGCACGGTATACGACTGCGTTTGAGGTGAAAGGAGCAAAAACATGAGCCTTCCGGGTCTGGCCGATTCCTTCGGTTCTTTTCTGCAGCAGGGCGACGGCGTGCCCGGGCAGCACAGCAGCTTCGGACTGACGCTGGCTACGGTGAAAAACATCAAGGATGATCAGAATCTGAATCGGGTGAAATGCCTTCCCATTACCGCAAAGGACGAGGAGCTGTCCGAATGGTGCTATGTCATGACGCCCATGAGCGGGGCGCAGCGGGGACTGTTCCTGTTTCCGCAGGTGGGCGATCTGGTGGTTCTGGCCTATCTGAATCATGACCCCCACAGTCCCATTGTGTTGGGCGGGTTCTGGAATTCGGAATCCAAGCCGCCGCTGGCGGTGAAGGACGGGAAAGCGGAGGATTACTGCCTGATCACCCCGCAGCATGTGGAGCTTACGCTGCATGATGAAGAGAAGAAACAGAAGCTGACCGTCAAAATGCCCTCCGGGATCGTGGTGGAGATTGACGATGAGAAACAGACGCTATCCGCAAAGAGCAGCGACGGAAGCACCGCGCTGGAGATGAAAATGAAGGACGGAGAGGCAGAGCTGAAAGCGAAAAGCAAGCTGACGCTGAGTGCCGGGAACGCCTCCGTCGTTCTGGATAAAAACGGGAACATCGCGGTCAAGGGCAGCGGCGGCGCAGTTACGCTGGAAGGAAAAAAGGTGGAGGGCAAGGCGCAGGGCACCCTGTCCCTGCAGGGAATGGACGCATCGGTGCAGGCGACAAAGGATCTGAAGCTCAGTGCCACGGGAACAGCCAGTCTGAAGGGCACGATGTTGAAGCTGAATTGAGAAATACCCGGTGCAAACAATCCGGAGAGGAGGAAACCGCGCATGGACGGAAGAGCATTTATGGGACGGGGAGTCAGATTCCCGCTCCAGATTGACCCCAAAACGGGCAAGCTTGCCATGGTCAGCGAGGAAGCGGATATTGCCGAGGCCATCGGGATCATCCTGAATACCGCGCAGGGAGAACGGGTCATGCGTCCGGAATTCGGATCAAATGTGCAGGATTATACCTTCTCCGGGCTTACGGAATCGGAACGGCAGAGCCTTGCCTTTGATCTGGAGGAGCAGCTTGGTTATCTGGAGCCTCGAATCAGCCACATTGCGGTGCGCTGTACGGATGCCGACGGCCCGGAGGGCACCATGCTTGTGGAGGTCAGTTATTGCATCCGCAGCACCAATAACCGGTATAACCATGTCTATCCGTTCTATAAAACGGAAGGTGCAGAAGGAGGAGCGCAGGTATGAAGCGCCCGCTGCTCGATTCTCGTAGTCCCGACGATGTGCGGAATCAGATCCGCGAGCTTGCCCGGAGCTATACGCCGGAATGGCGCTATGAGGGGACGGAAAACGACCCCGGCGCCGCGCTGGCAGAGCTGTTCTGCGAAATGTACAGTCAGAGCATCAGCCGTCTGAACGCACTGCCGGAAAAACTGAATATTGAGTTTCTGAATACGGCCGGGTTTCGGGAACCGGATCCGATGCCGTCAGTGGGCACGGTGGCCTTCCGGGCACAGGATCAAATGACAGAGCCGTTTACGGTTCCGGCAGGGACACAGCTTTTTACGCCGGATGAAGCAGGCGAAAACATCGTATTCGAGACGGAACGGACGATTCAGGTATCTCCTGCGGAGCTGGAAGATCTATATTTTGTGGATGCCGAAGCAGACAGCATCCACCGTCTGGAGCTTAACGGCCGACCGCAGAGGCTTTTTGAGGCCTCCGGCGAGGAATTGCAGCGCCACCGGTTTCTGCTTGCAGAGAATGAGGCGCTGCGGCTGGACTGCCCGGCCCGGATCTCTGCCGTTTTTTACCCGGAGGACGGGCATCTGGAGGAAACGGCGAAGGCACTGGCAGATGAAAAGCTTCGCTGGACATTCCGCTCCGGCGGGGAATCGGTTCCGTTTGATTCCGTTCACGCGGAAAACGGCACCCTGATTCTGGAAAAACACAATGACCTGCTGCCGGAAGCGGATGAAAACGGGCGGATCTGCATCTGCTGTGAAGGCCATCCCGGGGCAGAGCTGCGGATCGACCGGATGGAGCTTGCCAGCGAGCCGCTGACCCCCTGCCCGATCAGCAGCATGTACGCGGATGATATCCCGATTTCGGCGGAGGAAGGCGGTTACTGCTTCGGACGCCGCCCTTCCGTTTACAATATGCTGTACCTTCGCTGCGATACCGCTCTGACCAAGAAGGGTGCCGACGCGCTGCTGCATCTGGAGCTGGGCTTCGTTGTGGACGAGCCGGAACCTTTGACGGAACGCTATGATTTCACACAGCCGATCATCAACAAACAGGACGCAGTGGTGATCAAGCCGGACGATGCGGCAGTCACTTCGGTTCTATGGGAATACTTTAACGGCATCGGCTGGAAAAGCATGTCCGTTTCCGGAAGCCGGAATCCGTTTTCATCCGGACAGACGGCATCGGCGGAGGTTCGCTTCCGTGTTCCGGAGGATCTGGAGGAGACCGAGGTCAACGCCGAATCCGGCTGCTTTATCCGCGTCCGGATCACGGAGATCAGCAACCCCTATTCCGGTTTTCAGCGCTGGATCGTGCCGTTTCTGAAAGGGGCGTCCTTTCAATGGCACTACAATGTTCCGAGAAAACCCGTCTACTGTTATTCCGAAAACAACGGCGTGCAGCATGTTCTGACGGATGCAGAACGGATTTCACATCTGCTGTTCCCGGCGTTGATACCCATGCCGGAACAGCGCAGCGCGATGTATTATCGCTTCCGCGGTTCGCCTCACGCAATGCCCTTATCTCTGCGGTTTCGGATCGAGGGGCGGGCGCGTCTCACCGGGCAGCTCCTTTGGGAGTACTGGAACGGGAAAACCTTTGAACTGCTCCGGACCGTGGATCAGACGGAAAACCTGCTTCACAGCGGCGAAATGTTCCTGTTCCTGCCGGAGCGGCTTCCCGAGGCGGAGCTGTACGGTGAAACAGGCTGCTGGCTTCGCATGAGCCGCAGTTCGGTGGAGAAGGGCATCATGCCAACACTGGTTTCGGTGACGGTCAATGCGGTGTCGGCGGTTCAGCGCCAGCGGGAAACAGACCAGTATTTTGATACGGAGGTCTATGAAGCCGGAAAACGCATTCAACTGCTGAATGTACCGATTCAGGAATGCCGGGTCTGGGTGGACGAATGCGCCTCCGTTTCGGCGGCGGAGCTGGAGCTTCTGAAACGGGATAACCCGGACCGGGTGCGGCTGGAGTGGGAGAACCACCGGCTCAGCAGCTGCTGGATCGAATGGAGGGCAATCGAGGACCTTTTGATGGCGAGACCGGAGGAACGAGTTTTTACACTGGATCCCTATCAGGGTGTGATCACCTTCGGAAACGGGAGGCGGGGACGGGTTCCACCCATGGGAGACCGTAACATCCGCGTGTCGTATTCCAGCGGCGGCGGAGAACGGGGCAATGTGCCCGCCGGTTCTGTTCGCTCCATGCTGACTGCCATGCCGCAGGTGAGCAGCGTCCGGAACCTGACCGCCATGAGCGGCGGAAAGGGACGGCTGCAGCTGGAGGAGATCGAAGAACGGGGCAGTCGGTTTCTGCACAATCGGGGCAGGGCGGCAGGCCGCCGGGATTATGAGGAGCTGGTGCGGGAACGATTCCCGCAGGTGAAGCATGTGCGCTGTTTTTCCGGGCGGGACGAGCAGGGAATGCACGCACCGGGTCACATTACGGTTGTGATTGCCGGATTCGGAAACAACGGCGAAGGGACAGAGGCACTTTGCGGTAAGGTCTATCGGTTTCTGTCCCGGCATTGCGCCTGCTGTCTTGCGGAGGAAAAACGACTGCATGTCTGCCCGGCCACGGTGCTGACGGTCAATACCAGCGTAACCGTCGAAACGGAAAGACCGGAGCTGGCAGCGGAAACCCAGCAGAATATCGTTTCCAGACTGGAAGCGCTGATTCGGGACGGCTGGAAGAAACGACCCATCGGGAATCAGCTTCGGCTGAGCGAGGTGTGGAGTACGGTTCGTGACACGCCGAATGTGCGGCTGATCGGCCGGATTCTGGTGGAGGCCTCCTACGATGAGGCCGGTCGGCAGAAGCTGGCAGCGTTGGAAGCGGACAGCGATTTCCCCTACGGTGTGGTGGAGAGCGGAATGCATCTGGTGCGCCTGACCTAATGCGGCTTCGGCGGATCACGGAAAAGGGAGTTCAAAAATGCTGTTATCAAGGAATCTGGACGATCAGAGATTTGCGGATATTGTAAAGGAAGCGGAAGGCCGCCTTCCGTGGCTGTGCCCTTCCTGGACGGATCACAATTCGCACGACCCGGGCATCACGATTCTGGAACTGATGGCGTGGTTCAAAGAGACGCAGCAATATGAAATGAACCGGGTCGGGCCTGAGATGTCCCGGAAGCTGCTGGAGCTGGCGGGAATCCGACTGTATGCGGAACAGGCAGCGGAATGTGCGCTGCTGATTCCGCCGGAGGAAGGGGAACGTGCCGTCCTATCCAGACTGGAAACGCCGGATGGTGTGGTATTTGAACTGGCGGAGGAGATTCCCGGACAGCGGGCGGTGCTGGAAAGAATGCGGATCCGGCGGCCTGACGGAAAGGGTACCATTGATGTGACGGAAATGCTCTCTGCGGAATCGTCTTTTCCGCCTTTTGCATTCGGCGGTGAACCGGGCAGCACCCTGCTGCTGGAGTTCCGGACAAGACCGGAAAACACGCTTCGCCTCTGGTTTGAAGTCGCGGAGCCGGACGGGGTACTGCGGAATGCACCGGATGCGGACACGGAGCTTCCGCGGACCCTGAGGTGGGAGCTTTCCGGCTGCGGTGCGGTGACACCCGACCGGGATGAAACGCTGGCATTGAGCCGCAGCGGCTATGTGACGATCCCGCTGCCGGAGGCATGGCAGGCGGACGGGGACGGCCTTTTCTGTCTGACGATTTCGCAGGAGGAAGCAGGCTGTGAAGAACAGGTTCGCCTTGTTTCCGTCCGGACGGACCGGTATCGTGCAGTTCAGACCGAAAGCCGCGCCAGAGCTTACTGCTTTGCGGTGGAGCAGCAGGAACACTGCACCCTTTCCGTTCGCAGCGCACAGGCAAAAACGGCGGAAACGGCGCTGTTCCTCCGCAGTACGGAGGGGTGGCGGCAGGTGTCGGAGTACGGCCTGAAACGGGAGCGGGACGGCCTGACCGTTACGCTGAATGCCTCCGATGCTGCGAAGGACGGGGAGGAAAATCTGCTGCTGGCCTGCCTTGACCCGGTCTGCATTCGCAATCTGCTGTTTGACGCAACCGGGCGGCCCGGCGAGACCTTCCGGCTGAATCTGGGCGGAAAGCAGGTGCTGACCCGGCACCTGACCCTGATGTGTCAGACCCTGTGCCGGGACGGTGTGGTTCGACCCGCATTGTGGCACTGCGTTGACGACCTTTCCGTCTGCGGGCCTCGGGATCCGGTCTTTCTGTACGATCAGAAACGGGAGACGATCACCGTGGGGGACGGCGCACACGGGGCGCGGATATTCCCGGGCAGCGGCGCTGCCATGGTGGTGCAGGAGCTGGTTTCTCTGTGCGGGGAAGGCAATATCCCGGAAAATGCCGGCCTGTCCTTCACGGACAACGGCAGCGCGGCGGACAATACGGCAGCGAAAGGCGGCTGCAATGCGGAAGCACTCAGCGACGGCAGAGGAAGGCTGCTTCGCAGACTGAAGGAAACCCGGAAATGCGTTACCGCAGAGGATTACGAATGGCAGGCGCTGCATACGCCGGGACTGCGGGTGGCCGGGGCAAGGGCGCTGCCGGATTACGATGTCCGACAGAAACACCGAAAGGTTCATGCCTGCGTCTCCGTTGCCGTTCTGCCTGCCGGAGAGGGAGAGAAACCCGTTCCGGACCAGCGGTTTCTCCGTGCGGTATCGAGACAGCTGGAACGCAGCCGTTCCATCTGTATCCGGACGGAAGCGATTCCGGTACGCTATGCGGATTTCACGGCGGAAGCGCGTCTGGTGGTGGAGCAGTCTTTTCGACAGGAGGCAGCGGAGAAAGCACTTCGGAAGCTGTTCATGCCCAGAGGAGAGCGGATCGGCGTGGGCGTCAGCCGGGATGAGATTTCCGCAGTCCTGCAGAAGGTCAGCGGCGTCCTGCAGATCGACCGGGTGGAGATCCGCGGATTGGATCAGAACAGCTACCAGAACGCAGCAGGTGATCTGGCAGTGATGCCGGATACCATTCCGTATCTCAGTCGTTTTACGATCAGCATGGCAAAGAATAGAAGGTGAGAGGTTTGGGCGCAAGTCAGTCCTATTGGAATTTGTGCGGGGCGGAACAGTGGAACGGCAGCATCTGCTGTTCGGTGGAACGCCGGGGCGACAGTCTGCAGCTGAAAGCCGATGCATTTGAGGGCGTGGCATTTCTGCCGCCGCTGGACAGTGCGGAAGCCGGTTTTCGCTGGGGCAGAATCCGTCTGAAGCTCCGGCTTCCCCGGGATGCTTCCGTGCGGGTCTATGCCAGAGCCTCCGATGAGCCGGAATGGGAGGCGTGGCATGAGATCCCGGAAAACTCCTCCGGCACGGATGCGGTACGGATGCTGTTTGGAGAACCAAAGGCAAGCTGCAGCGATCTGTGGCTGTCCGAAACCGGACGCTGGCTGTGGCTGGCCATCGGCTTTACAAGCGGCGGTGCGGAAAAGCCCTGTCTGGATTCGGTGTCGATCCAATGCGAATGCGACCATATGGTGGACTATCTGCCGGCAGTCTATCAGAATCAGGACTTTACCTATCGCTTTTTATCCATCTTTACGGCGATGTTTCAGGATCTGGAGGAGACGATCGGTGCATCGCAGAGACAGCTGGAGCCTGCCGCGGCGGATCCGGAGATGCTGCAATGCCTGGCTCACTGGCTTTGTGCGGATGGAGATCTGAATGAGCAGACGCTGCGAAGCGTCCTTCCGGGGGCTATCGAAGAATACGAATCCATGTATACCGTCAGCGGCATCAGACATAGTGTAGAGCGGCTGACCGGCGTTACGCCATGGATCATCGAGCACTTCATGGTGGATCCCAATGACCCCAACTGCAGCGACCCGGAATTATACCGAAGATTATACGGAAACGACCCCTATCGCTTTTTCCTGCTGCTGCCCCAGGGAACCTTTGCGGAGCAGCGGCAGATGGAAGATTTTCTGGAAAAAATGGAAGATCTGGTACCTGCGGAAACAACACCGGAGCTGGTGCTGCTGAAACCCGGCGTTCAGCTTGGCTGGCACACCTATCTGGGTATCAATACAAGAGTCGGAGCGTATGTTCCTGCGGTCATCGATGAACTGGTGACCATCCATTACGATACAACGATTGGAGGAAAAGACCATGAGCGGTAATTCGGATTTTTTCCCGTTGGAGCGAAACCGCTATTTCTACGGCAAGCTTTTGACGGTGCGGGAATTTGATATCGAACAGAAGTATGTCAGGAACTCTGCACAGCTGATGAACCGGCTTGCTTACGGCGCCGGTGTGGTCTGCGGTCTCGGCGTCAGCGCCAGTGACGATTCCACGCTTCTGATTGAAAGCGGCATGGCGATTGATTACCTTGGGCATATGGTGACCATCGAGGAACCGCTCATGAGAAAACTCCGGATGATCGAGGGACATGAGACGCTGACCGGGAAGGACAGCGCGTATCTTTGCCTGAGCTATCAGGAGACCGAGATCGAGCCGGTCAACGCCGTAGGCGCCGCATCGGGAGACAATCGCCAGTATAACATCACGCGGGAAGGCGCAAGACTTTACCTCACCGCACAGGAACCGGAGTACCGGGCGCTTCTGGAGGCATCGGGGAAGGACAATGTATCCATGCTCTACACCAGCGACCAGATCACTCTGGTGCTTTCCGTGCCGGAAGCGGTCTGCGCGGGCAAAGAGTTCGTGGTGGAGCTGCTGGTGATCAAGAACGAAAAAACGCCGCCGGTCTATTTTGAGCTGAGCGGCAGCAGCGGCTTTGCGGATACCGAGGACGGTAATATCCACCTGAAATTCAGCGAGAGCCCGGAGGAAAAGCGCCGCGTCTATCCGGTGAGCTTCCGGCTGAAAGCACGGCAGATGAGCGGCCTGCAAAGTGCGCTCCTGCCGCAGGGTGGAGAGATCGATCTGGAACTGGGCAGCCATCGCTACAAAAACTATGTGGAGGTCGGCGCAAAAAGCACCATCTGCAAGGACAGCTATGAGCTGGCAGAACGGCAGCGGCTGACCGATAATCTGGAAAAACATCTGAAGGGGCGGGACATTCCCATTTATCTGGCCAAGCTGGAGCTTTTGCAGTCCGCAGGCAGTATGTTTCTGGTGTCGGTGACGAATCTGCCCTTTGCCCAGCGCATTTCACAGGAGAACGGGTATACCGGCGACGGAGGCCCCAGAACCGTCACCACCTCGGTGCGTTCTCTGGAATACTGGCAGAAGCCGGATGTTAAGGCAAACTATCAGCCGTCCACCGGCTCGCTGCATTTTGATTTCGGCATTCCGTCCCCGGAACAGTATGACTACGCGGTCAGCCACGGGACGGTGGAGATGACGCTGCCCGGCGGCCTGCGGGTGAACAGCAAGGTCTATTCGGAGGAGATCCCCCACGGACTGGGGCCGGGTACGGTGGATGTGCGTCTCAGCGTAGAGTTTGCCGATCGCAGCAGCGCCGATGAAGCCGCACTGTGCTTTGGCAACAGCGAGATTTTCGTCAAGAGTAAGCTGAAGGTGGATGTGCCCTGGGTGGAGACCGCAGCGGTGGTCTATCCCCATCGGGGCACTATGCGGATCGGACTTTGGCTGCATGACATGGTGGACGGGAATCGCATCACCGTACATTATTTCGCCCAGAAGCCGGAACGGGATACCAGCCGGATTCTGGCACAGCGCCGCATCAGTCTTACCGTTACGCCGGAGTTTACCCATGTGAAGCCCCGCGGCACGGTCTGCTTCAAGGCGGAAGTCACGGGCAGCGAGGACCAGAGCGTGCGTTGGGCCGTAAAAGAGGAAAACGGCGGCGTGATCGACTATAACGGCATTTATCAGGCCCCGGAGCTGCCGGGTACTTATGAAATCACGGCAGTCAGCAGCGCGGACGAGAGCATTGCCGTCAGTGCATTTGTCATCGTCGAATAACAGGTCCAGCTTTGAAAAAGCCGGGAGGGAGGACGCGAATGGAATCACTGCTGATTCGGGAACGCTATAAGGTCGTGCGGGTTCTGGCCGCACAACCCGGCTATGCGCTGCTGGAAGCGGTAGACATCACAGATCGGGAAACGCCCTCCTGTCTCATCAATCTGTATGAGGGAGAACTGCTGCACCGGTATGCGCGAATCTGCACGAAGATTCGGAAAGAGGACTGCCCTGCCTTTCGAGGGATGTTTCTGGAACAGGGAACGCTGGCAGTTGTGTTCGACCGGTGCGAGGGGGAGACCATCGACAGTCTGTTTTACTGCGGCGACCATTGGGACTGGCAGGACAGACTGGACTATGCGGAGCGGGTGCTGCATCGGGCCCTGAGTCTGGCAAATCTGCCTGCGGAAGTGGCCTGCGCGGCCATGCTGTCGGATAACCTGCTGTTTGACCGACCGGGCAGAAACGTCCGGATCCGGTGGATGCTGCTGCCGATGGAGGATATGAACCAGCGGGAGGCTGCGCTGCTTGCAGCGGACCAGATCAGAAAGATCCTGCCCGAAACGCTTTTTACCGGCGAAGCGGAGGAACGCTTTCACCGGCAGCTGGAGGAAGGAATACTTCACAATGTGGTGATGCTTTACGGACTCTGGCGAAAAGCGGAGCCGGAAATCCGCAGGGAACGGGAAGCATTTGAGCAGAAGAGTGTCCTCAGACGGGGATTGATCCTGCTGCGGCGTGCATTCCGCCGGAGGAATATACAGGGAGGGCTGAAATGAATATCCGAAAAAGCTGGTTGTTTTTCTTCATGATGCTCCTGCTGTCCGCCTGTGTTTTCCTTCTGGCTGCGGAACAACCCCTCAGAGAGAACAGAAATGTGCTGCAGGGCGTTTCGGAAGCCTATGAATGGCAGAGCATCGGTGTGGGAATCGGCAGGACTGCCGCCGCTGCGGGATGGAGGGACGGAGCAGTGGTGCTGCGCTATTTCACCACCGACGGCACATTGCTTTCCGAACAGACCGTGCAGCTGCCGGAAACGGCAGCCAACGGCACGATTACGCGGCTGCTGCCGGTCCGGGAGGGACTTTCCTATCTGGGACTGTACGGGCCGAACGGAAATGAACTGTACTTATTCCGGCTGTGTGACAATGCGGAACCGGAAAAGCTGCTGACATTGACCTGCAGCGGTGCTTCGTTTGCGGAGCGGACGGCGCACACCTATCTTTCGGAACTGAATTATGAGGACGGGGAAATGTCCTTCGCCGTCTGTACTGATGGCAGAACAAAAAGCTATGCGTGCAGCGACAGCGGGGGGCTGGAAGCGAAAGGAACGGGAAACGCGGAAAACGCGCTCAGCGTTCTGTCCTTCAAGGACGGTAAGATCCTGTACGGCGGAAAAGGCTTCCTGTCCATGAATGACAAACGCGCGGGGAAAATCGATGAAGGACAGGCTGTCACCTGCCTGACTCAGGGCAGAAGCGGCTGGTACTATATCGACGCTTCCGAACTGACGCTGTGCTTTACGGAAGCCGCCTTCAATACCTCCTATCGGCTGTTCAATCTGGATACGAAGTGGTGCGGCGCAGTTCGGAATATGACCTCCATTGCGCTGACCCGGGACGAGAGCGTGCTGATGCTGCTGGACGGCACATGGCTGATGCTGGCTCAGGCCGAGGGAATGCAGGAGCTTACGGGCATTCTGCGTCCCACCGGACTTCAGGCGGGATGGGGCCTTGCAAAATACGGACTGTTTGCGCTGTTGGCAGCCGCAGTTCTTTGGTTTCTGCTTTGCGGCATGAGACGAGGCTATGCCCCGCTGGTGGTGTTCCGCGGCGCGGAGCTGATCACCCTGTCGCTTCTCTGCATTACGGTGATCCACTTCGGCTGGTTCGAACCGGCACAGAAAAGCGCGGCGCTGCAGCAGAACGAGACGATTCTCAGCTATGCCCTGCGTTCTGCAAATGCCGAAAGCCGTCTGCGAACCGAAAGCATCGCAAAGGATGTGGGCCGGATGCTGGACGGACAGGAGACGGACGGGACGCGGAATGTCCGTGTGATTCGTGCCGAGCAGATGAACGGAGCATGGAAAACCACGGACGGGCGGCTGGCCGTGACCCTGAACGGGTTTGATTCCGAACTGGCCGATCTGGCTCTGGTACAGGGAAAGCTGGTGTGCAGGCTGCGGGGCAATGTGCTGCAGGCCGCGCTGGCCTACTCGGACAGCTGCCTGAGTATCTGTATGGAAAACCCGCAGGGTGCCGATATCGTGCAGTTCTACAATATGATGCTGATCGGTTTTGCAATCTCCGTGGGTCTCTCGATTCTGATTCTGCTGCTGATCAGCAGAAATGTGCGTCGAATCTCGCGGAAAATGGAAAGCATTTCGCAGGGTTCGGTTCCCGAGCGGCTGAATCTGCACAGCGGGGACGAGCTGGAGACAATGGCCAGCATTGTAAACTCCCTCAGTGTCTCCATGCACAGCCAGAATGAGGAACGAAAGCTGATCGAGTTTTCCTATCGGCGGTTTGTACCGGAAAAGGTGCTGGCGCTGCTGGGGAAAAAGAACATTCAGGAAGTGGATAAAAGCACCTATGCCGCACGGCGCATGGCGGTGATGACGGTTTCGTTTACCTTCCGGGAATCGCTGTACACGGATATCGGCAACAGCCGACTGCTGTTTGACAGTGTAAACGAGGTCATTGAACGGACTGCTTCCATCGTGGGGCGGAAAAACGGAACCGTTTTCCACTATGCCTACAACGGATATGATGTGGTCATGGACGATGGCTCCGAAGCCATCAGCACGGCTGTGGCCATTCAGCAGGAGGTGCTTTCCTTCAACGAACAGCGTCAGCAGAGCGGGCTTCCCTGCGCTGCGCTGCGGATCGCGCTGGACAAGGGCGATGTGATGCTGGGCATCGTGGGCGATAATTCCCAGATGGAGCCGACAACCATATCTACCAGCCTGTCCACGGTGCAGGAGCTGATCCGGCTGTGTGACCGGCTCAATGCGGGCATCCTCTGCACGGAAGCCATCATTTCGGAGCGGCAGGATTACGGAAACCGCTATATGGGAAAATGCGCCGTAGGAAACCGGCCGGTTCGTGTTTATGAGGTGTTTGACGGGGACGAGTACGGCGTCCGCCGCGGCAAGGCCGGTACCATGCAGGAGTTTTCCGAGGGCGTATACGATCTCTATGCAGGAGACGCTGCCGCCGCAAAGCACATATTCCTGAAGCTGGCACACGACAATCCGCAGGACGGCGGTGCAATCTACTACCTGTATCTGGCCGACCGGCTGGAGCATGACCCGACGCAGCAGTGTCTGCTCAATTCGGATGGCATGAAAAGGAGCTGACCGGGATGGCATGGAAGGAACTGTTACGGCTGCACGATGCGCAGCAGGAGAACCAGACCGGTGCGGGAAACGAAACGCAGCAGAACCGGGACAGCCTGATCGGGCGGCTTTGCGAAGGGTACCGGAATCCCGATAGAGCAGCTTCCGCCCCCGCAGCCGAAAAAGCGGAGCAGGAACCGATTCGGTACCCGGACGGATATGTGCGCCGTTCGCCGCTGCAGCCATATACCAGAACGGAGGAATACCGGCAGCGCCGGTACCGCAGAAATCTGCTGGCTCTGCTTTGCGTGTTATTCGCAGTTCTGCTGGTGTATGCACTGATGCAGTCCGGATTGCTGGTATTCCGTCTGCGTTGATCTGAATTTCCGGTACGCTTCGTGTTTGGGGAGGATTATCTTTGAGCTTCTTTTTGCATCAACTGACCCGGTCAATCGGCGTATTCCTGCGAACCGTTCGCGCCTTCTTTTCCAGAAGGATCATGGGAATCACATCCATGCTTCGCCGGCTGACGAATTTCTCGCGACATGCTACCCGTGTCGCTTCATCCTCTCTGCAGGAAGTGGTATCCGCCGCACAGAAGCCCACCAGTCGTTCGGACTATGTGGAGACCGGGAAGCTTTATATTTCCAAGGCGCTGATCATCCGGATCCTGCTGCTCTGCGCCGCCATCGGACTGATTTTGTATTTCGTGGTATGGCCCTTTGTCCTCAGCCATTTTCTGACGGCCCGTTTCTATGAACAGGACGAACGGACTGAGGACTGGAGCGGGCGTGTGATCCTGTATTCCGATGAGAAAAAGACCATCCCACGATACGCCGGACGGCTGGAAGAAGGAATGAAGCAGGGAGAAGGCCGACTGTACGATCAGAACGGAACCATCGTTTATGAAGGACAGTTCCGGGACGGAGCGCGCAGCGGCAGCGGGAAAGAGTACCGGAACGGGGTTCTGGTCTACGAAGGACAGTTTGAAGCGGGCCTGTATAACGGCCGCGGCAAATCCTTCGAAAACGAATATCTGAGCTATGAAGGACAGTACGAGGACGGCCTGCGTTCCGGAAACGGGACGGCGTATCAGGACGGCGTCCGGGTGTATGAAGGTCAGTTCGCCGATGACCTGTATGAAGGGCACGGAAAGCTGTATCGGGACGGCGTTCTGTACTACGAAGGAAACTTTCACATCGGCGTTCCGGAAGGAACCGGAACCCTTTACCATTCTTCCGGAAAACCTGCCTATCAGGGACAGTTCCTGTCGGGACAGGCGGAGGGCAGCGGCACTTCATTCGATGAAACCGGAAGAAAAATCTACAGCGGCAGTTATGAAGCGGGAGAATACAGCGGCGCGGGTGTTCAGTATCTGGAAGACGGGGGACAGCTGGAGGCATCCTTCCTGAATGGGAAGCCGACCGGGAATGTGCAGTGGAAAAAGAACGGCATCCTGTATTACTGCGGGGAATGGGAAAATGATGTGCCTTCCGGCTACGGAACCATTACCGATAAAACCGGGAAGGTGCTGTATGAAGGGCCGTTTTGCGGCGGCACCATCGACGGAAACAGTCTTCTGGACTATTCCGCAGAGGAGCTTCGTTCCGCATTTGGGGAAGGAAGCGTCAGAAACGTAAGCGATGGGGATACCTTCCGGATCATTGCGGAGGAGCTGGGACTGACGGCGGTTTGTACCTGTCGTTCCGAGGATTCGGATTCACGTGTGATTCAGCTCTGCCTTTCTGCCCCGGAAAAGGGAGACTGGGTGGCGATCCTGCCCGGCATGGCTCATACCGAAGCACTTCTTCTGGCGGCGGAGCCTTCCGAACAGACGTACACCCGACAGACGGGCGTGAATGCGGCGGATGGAACCTATCCGGCCGAAAGCGCCCTGCAGGACGGGCGGCAGATTCGGATCCTGTACGGGGATGAAAACCGGGAACAGGCCATACTGGTCATCTGGGAGCTGCCGGATGCCGTACCGGAGCCTTCGACGGACGAACCGGCAGGCGACGCGAACGGGGATTCCGCAAAACTGCTGTATGCCATGGACACCATGCTGGGTATCGAAGGTACAACGGTCAGCAAAGGCACCGCCTTCGGCGACAGAAGCACAGCGGAAGCCTTAGCCGGAATCACGGAGCCGGAACAGGCCGTCCGTATGGTCGAGATCCTGCTGGACTACTGGAACCAGAACCAGCGTCTGAGCCTTCTGAATGAGGCAGCGCAGCGGAGCGCCGTGCTGCTGGCGGATGCAAAGGCGGCACAGGCCGGGGACGTTGGCTCTTCGGAATCTGCGGAAGCGCTGGAACAGAAGCAGACGGAGCTTGAAGCCGAAATGGAAGCGTGCCGAATTGCGATCAAACGCACGGAGCTGCTGGCAGAAAGCGCCGGTGCGGAAAACCCCGGCGAATATGCGCTGGAGGAACTGCCGCTGCTCTTTAATCCTGCGGAACAGGATGTGAGCTCGCTGGCACTGGCTGCCGTGGCGTATGCACAGGCCATCGGCAGCGAGATAGATGCCGCAGAAGTGGAGAATGCGGTGAAAACGGGCCTTCTGGATTTGCAGGACGCGTACAACGAGGTCAATCTGGCGATGACGCGCTGCAAAACCGCGGAAGCGAATACCAGAAGCATGACCGGAGCCTATTCCATGGAGCTGGCTTCCAGGACGGCGTGGTTTGAGGCCATGAACGAGGAGGCCATGAGCCGCATCAGCCTTTATTCCGCGCTGACGCAGTTTACCCGGCTTGCGGGTGAATTTAACCTGCTGACCGGCGGCTGGGTCTCCCGAACCTTTGACTGGCACAGGGATGTGTTTGACGAGCTGTTCCGCTCGGCAATCGCAGAGGCGGAGATGGAAGAAGCGGGTGCGGAACCGGATGAAACGGAAGCAGCGGAGGAACCGGCTCCCGTTTCAGAACCGGCAGCTTCGGCGGAAAACGGCGCTGACGGGGAAGCTGACGGACAACAGACTGCCGCGGAGGATGCTGCGGCGTGAAGGGAGTGCAATATGGCGGACTATACGGCTCTGACGGAGGCCGGAACGGCGCTGGCGGAGATGCTGCGGGATCACCTGACGCCGGAGCCTCTGGGAAACCGGGAGCTGATCAATCTGTGTTCCCCCCATGAGAGCGAAAACAATCAGCTCACGCTGTATCTTTACCACATCGAGGAGGATACGCAGAATGTGGCCTCCGGTTACTACAGCGTGGACAGCACAACGGAACGGCTGCAGCCTGCACGGTATATTCTGCATTTTCTTATGACGCCTCACTCCAAGGCACCGGTACAGATGAGAGAAGCCGATCAGTATCGCATACTGGGCGCTGCACTGCAGGTGGTGCGGGACAATCCCCTCATTCCGCAGCGCTATCTGTCCGGTTCTCTTGCTTCGGAACATGCGCGGCTGCATGTGTTCATTGAAAAAATGCCCATGGATCAGCTGCTTAAAATCTGGAACAACACCTCGAAGGAGTACAAGCTTTCCGTTGTGGTGACTGTAACAGGCGTCAGCATCGACTCGACCCATATTCGCCATACTTCCCGCGTCACGGAGGTCATCATCGGGACGGAGCAAAAGGGAGATGGCCGATGATTCGAAGAACGGTAAGCGCGGTGTTTCTGCTGCGTGACGGCTTTACCGGCAGAGCCCTGAACGGGAACACAGCCTGCTGCCGGCTGGACGGAGCGCCGCTGCGGAAGCCTGTCTGGAAACCCGGCGGGTATCTGGTGCTGACAGACCTGCTGCCGGGGCCGCATTCCCTGCGTGTCACCGGAACCGGCTATCAGGATGAAGCGGTCAGCTTTGTCATTTCCGAAGGAAAGCCGATGACGGACACGGTCACACTGAAACCCGGTCTCGGGTATCCCTTCCCGGCGGAGACGGTAAACGTCCGGCTCCTGCTGCGGCGTGGGGAGCTGCCTGCCGCGGGAGAACAGCTCTGGCTGGGGATTCTGCCCCGGACAAGGCTGAAGCTGGCGCAGGACAAGGCGGAAGCCGGGGATGCATCCATACACCTGTACTGCGATGGGAATGCGTCCGGGCTTCCCGTTCCGGGGCACTTCCTGATGCTGGACAGAAAGAAACCGGAGCTGGTCTATCTTCATTCGGTCTCCGAAGAAACCGGACGGTTTACGGAGCCGCTTGCCTTCCCGCATCCGCGGGGAACGGAGCTGATCCCCATGCAGACCTATGTGACAGATGAAAAAGGCGGACTGCTCGTCAGAATGCAGGAGCCGCGCACGCTGATCGGGTTCTGCGGAGGCAGAATCCGGGAAACGGCGCTGCATGCCGGTGAACAGACGGTGGAATGGAATCTGGAGGAATGAATCATGGCAAATCCGGTTGTGATGGGTTCGGTGTGCAGCTGCATCTTCGGCAGCGTGCCGGTTCCCGTTTCGGTTTCTTCACAGCAGACGGTAAAAATCATGAATCTGAATGCGGCAACCATCATGGACAACCGCTTTCCGACCTTCGGGATGTGCAGCTGCCCGAATAATCCGGCGGTCATTGCCGCAACTGCGGCGAAGCTGGGCGTGTTTTCTCCCGCACCCTGCACACCGGCCGTCACAGCTCCGTGGACGCCGGGTACTCCCACCATTCTGGTCTGCGGAAAGCCAATGCTGGGCAGCACTTCCAGACTGATGTGCATGTGGGGCGGGATGATCTCCGTATCATCTGCGCCCACCCAGACGATCAAAACACCGTGAAACTGTCTGTCCCAAGGGGCAGCACTATCGTAACAGGGAGAACAATATGGAAGAGAATGCATGGAACCGGGCAGAGCCTGCCGATCTGAAACACGGCTATTCGGGACAGAATGAGCTGCTTCGTGATTTCCTGACCCTGCTGGATCTGCAGCTCTATTACTACTATGCACACCATCAATGGCTGGGGCCTTCCAGTGAGATGAAGAACCTGCTGGGTCTTGTGGTCACCCGGGAGGAATTTGAACATAACCTGACAAAAGCGGCCCAGCGCGGTCTCCCCGAAGAGCTGAACGAGGAGGAACAATACCAGCTCCGCTTGGCCGAAACCGCGATCCGGCTGCGGCTGGAACGGACGCATGGTTCCTTTCCCGTGATGGAGCTGTTTGACCGGTTTCAGCTGACCGATTTTCAGCGCAGATGCGTCCTGACGGCCTATGCACCGGAGATCGATCTGAAATATACAAAGCTTTATGCCTATCTGCAGGATGATATGACGCGCAAGGCGGCCGGAGTGGGGCTTTGCTGTGAGATGTTTCTGCCGGAGGGAGAGGAACTGGCCTCCTGCATCGCCGGTTTTCAGGGAGACAGCGGCTTCCTGCGGCTGTTTGAACCGGCGGAGCTTCAAAAGGGACTGCTGGTGCTTCGGCGGGAAACCGTGGAATTTCTGGCAAACGGAACCGTTGCGGACTGCGGGGAATACCGGCTGTTTGACGGCAGTGATCCGGTTCAGCCGGAACCGCTGACCATTCAGAAGGATATCGCCCGACAGCTGGACGCAGCCTTCGCCTATCCCGGGCAGTGCATCCTGCGCCTGTCCGGCCCGCAGGGCGGCGGCAAGCGCTTTCAGATCGAGCATCTGATGGCGCGGCACGGCCAACGCTGTGTTTTTGCCGAGCTGGAGGGAGACAACTGGCTGAATCGGGCAAAAAACGCGGCTCTGGCTGCAGACCTGACAGACTCGTATCTTTGCCTCTGCCATCTGGAACGAAAGGATGAAACCGGGCAGCCTGCACCGCCGCCGGACAGTATGCTTGCGGAGCTGGAACGGCTGGAGCTGCATCGGGAAAAGCGCTTTTTCCTTTCCGGAATGCCGTTGCCCATGCGGAGGCGGATGCTGACCGTGGAACTGGAGCTTCCGCAGGCCAGTGAGTCGGAACGGCTGACGCTGTTTCAGAACGCATTGCGGGATATGCCGCTGACCGGATGTACCGTGGAAGAGCTGGCCTCCAAATTCCGTTTCAGTCCCCGGCAGATCTGCACGGCCTGCGAACAGGCCGTGGGACTGGCAAGGCTGAACGGAGAGAAAGCCGTCTCCGTGGAGCTGATCCACCGCTGCTGCTACCGGCAGTCCGTACACCGTCTGGGTGAACTGGCATCGCAGGTCAGACCCGGGTATTCCTGGGATGATGTGGTCCTGCCGGAAGCGCAGAAGAATCTGATGCGCCGCGCCTGCGGACACATCCGCTACCGGCATCTGGTTGCCTCCAAATGGGGCTTTGAAAAAAAGGTAGGGTACGGATGGGGATTGTCCATCCTGTTCGCCGGATCCCCCGGCACCGGAAAGACCATGTGCGCACAGGTCATTGCCGCTGAACTGAATATGGAGCTGTATAAGATCAATCTGTCCCAGATCGTCAGCAAATACATCGGCGAGACGGAGAAAAACCTTCGCGCCCTGTTCAGCGAGGCCAAAAATGCAAGCTGCATCCTGTTTTTCGATGAATGTGATGCGATTTTCGGCAAGCGAAGCGAGGTAAAGGATTCCCACGATCGGAATGCGAATGTGGAGGTCGCCTATCTGCTGCAGCAGATCGAGGAATACGACGGCGTCTGCATCCTTGCCACAAATCTGGTGGGCAATATTGACGCAGCGTTTATGCGACGGATCACCTATGTGGTTCATTTCCCGTTTCCCGAAGCGCCGGCCCGGGAGGCGATCTATCGCGGGATGCTCCCGGCGGATGCGCCGGTTTCCGAGGATGTGGACTGGCGGTTTCTGGCTGAGAAGTTTGAACTGTCCGGCGGACATATCAAAAACATCATCCTGTCGGCGGCCTTTATGGCTGCCGGCGAAAATGCACCGATTTCCATGCAGCATCTGCTGCAGAGTGCCGTAACGGAAATGAAGAAAAATGAGATTGTCGTAGTTCGGGAACAGCTGCGCGAATACGCGGATCTCCTTGAGGGGGAATGAACGAATGAATGATGTGCTGCTGGGTGTGCTGTCGGGTGCGGTATTGGCCTGTGCTGTGGGTTATCTGATCCTGCGGCGTCGGGTTCTGGAACCGCTGCAGAAGCTTCGCTGTCTGACAGAGCATATTGACGAACTGAGCGCCGGGGAGCTGAGCGTGCAGGCAGAAGGGATCGCCGGGATTCCCGGCGCTGCCGCCCGAACCATTGCACAGTTTGCAGAATCTGCGGCGGCCGATGTGACCGGCATCGGAGCGGGAAACAGTCCGGCAGAGTACGGCTATAAAATGCGGGTGGTGGATGAAATCTGCAAGTCGCTGCTTCCGCAGGCTCTGAGGGAGAATGACGCAGGCGGTAACTTTGCACTGGCCGGAGACCTGCAGGAAGGGAAGCGCCGGAACTGTGATTTTTACGATTACTTTTTTCTGGATACGAACACGCTTTGCGTGGTCGTGGGACAGGTGCCCGGCAACGGAATCGCGGAGTCGCTGTTTGCGGTCGTGACCCAGACAACCATCCGAAGCCGCCTTCGTCTGGGACGGACACTGGTGGAAACCATGTCGGATGTCAACGAGCATCTTTACGATCTGGGCGGCCGCAATTCCGCCTGCGTACTGGTGGGCGTTCTGAATACAATGAACGGGCGATTCAGCTTTGTCAATGCCGGCGGTACCATCCCGTTTCTGATGCGAAGCGAGGAGACCTTTGAATGGCTGAAAACGCCGATCTACGCGCCATTGGGTGCGAATGAAAGCGTCACCTACCGTCCGGAGACCCTGCGGCTCAATCAGGGCGACCGACTGTTCTTTTATTCCGCCGATCTGGGCGAGCTGCTGAACCGGGAAAAGCAGTCCTTCGGCGATCAGGAGCTGCAGTCCGCCTTGAACCGGAGCCGGAGCAAAACACACAACATGGAGGAGCTGCTTCGCTTCGTGCAGAATGAAGGCGCGTCCTTCTGCGAACATGGCGGTGATGTACTCTGCTCTGCGGCCATCGCGCTGGAGTATCAGAAAGGAAACCGGGAATATGTGTATACCCTGATTCGCGGAGTACCGGAATGCGCCTCCGAACTGACGGAGTTCATGCGCCGCAAGCTGGAGGAAAACGGAATCGCGCCGAAAGACCGCGCCAGACACATCCTGCTGGGGGACGAGCTGTTTGCACTGTGCTGCCGTGCCTGCACCGGGGAAACGGATATCAAGGCGGAGCTTGCGATTCTGACAGAGGAAAACACGCTGCATCTGCGGATGTTTGCACCGATGGGCGGAAATGATCCGCTGGTTTCCTCCGGAATCACCTCCGGCGTCAATGCTGCAGCCTATATCCGCACGCATACGAGGCGTGCTGCCTTTGAGGCCGGAATTGAACGGGATATGATCGAAATCGTATCGGATTTGGAATGACCCTATTTCAGCACACAGGAGAAACACGAATATGAGTAACATTCAGATGGATGAAGCCGCGATGCAGCCTGCAAAGAAAGCCGGGAAAAAACGGAAAACCGGTAAGAAGCAGTCAATTTTGGAAATCGTGATCATGTCGGTGCTTGCACTGGCTTGCCTGACCTTTGCATTTCTGCACAAGGGTGATCTTACGTTTCAGTTTATCTATCCGATTACATCTGCCAGTGAGGTCACATTCGGTCAGAACGGGCAGACTCTGGTTATTGACAATGGAAAAAAGACCCTGCTGGTTTTGAATCAGGCAGGGGCGCTGGTCTCCAGATATGATGGCGGAAGCGACAAGGGACCGTTTTACTACGCCTGTTACGCCGTGCAGGCCGAGGATGGCAGCATCTATGTAGCGGATATTCAGTACGGGGAACGGGGCAATCTGCTGGACCGGGAGCGGATCATCCGGCTGAATGGTTCCAAGAGCGAAGTGCTGTACGAAATCGACTATACCGACTGGCCGGAGGATGACACCCCGCTTCAGTACGGGCAGATCATCGAACTGCAGGTGTACGAGGGAACGGTGTTTTTCCTTCTGGACACAGGTGATGCGATCGAACTGAAACAACTGCAGGCAGACGGCAGCGTTCAGGACGCGGCATCCATTGCTGTTGCCGGAGCAAAGAACGGTGCATCCTATGATGCAGCCACGGAAAACATGGTGGTGATCGGCCGAAACGGGGAAATGACGGTTTTCAATCTGGCGGACGGCACGGAAACTACTGTGTATCTGCCGGAAAACCTGCTTCCCTATGATGTCTGCGCCCGCAGCGGCGAAGTGTATTACACGGAGCTGATGGAGGGTTCCGTCCGTCATTTCAGCATCGCAGAGCCTGCGGAGGAAGCGGTGTTCTGTACCATGGACAGCATACCGTTCAAGCTGGATGTGTCCGCCGACGGCGGCAATGTGCTCACAACGGATCAGAGCGGTTTTTACCGCCTGAAAGGAGAACCGGGCATCAGTGCCTATGCGGAATACGTAAGCGATGCGCTGGTTTCCTACTATATCCGCATTGTTCTGGTGTGGATTTCTCTCGTCATCGGCGCTTTTTTCGCGGTAGACCTGCTTGTGAAGCTGATCATTGCGGTCGCTTCCAAGGTGCACAGCGAAAATGCAACGCGGATTCTGCTGATCATCGTAGCTTCTCTGGCGGTTGCATTCGTCCTTGCATATACCCTGCTCAGTCAGCTGATGAGCTCCGATACCACCTCCAGCGAGAAGCTGCTTTCCGTTTTTTCGGATATCCTGCTGAGTGAGATCGACCGGGATGCATTGCTTACATTGGATTCCCCGTCGGATTACGGTACGGAGACATTTCAGAAGCTGAAAGAGCCGCTGGATGCGTATACCTGGCGTTCTTATGAAAGCACGGAGTATTACTACTACATTCTCTACCGTGCCATCGACGGCAATGTGGTGATGGTCATGGATTTTGAGGATACCATGCCCTGTGCGCGCCCCATGTACCCCTATGACCCGGAGGATAACGACTACTCTGCGGTTCTGCACGATGGCAGGGAAATCCAGATTTCGGAAATCAGCGCATACGGTGCATGGTCTTTCGTCATTGCCCCGGTTTATGGAGAGGACGGCAGCATCATCGGCGCCCTTGAGGTGGGACAAAGTCTGGATATGGTGCAGCAGCGGCAGGCAGAGCTTCGGCGGGAGCTGATCATCGCAACGGTCATCAGCACCATCGTTGTTGCCATGCTGATGCTGGAGTTGACCTTCCTGATTACCCATTTCCAGCAGAAACGCAGCGGGGAACCGCTGGATACCACCCAGCGTGTGCCGCTGCGGACCATCATGTTCCTGATCTATCTGGCCGACTCCATGCAGGACGCATTCATTGCAATCCTGTGCAGCCAACTCTATCAGGGCGGATTGCCCTTCGCCGAAGGCGTGGCCATCGCCCTGCCCATGTCGGCGCAGCTTCTGATGATGGCGGTGTTCTCCCTGTTTGCCGGTCGTATTGTGGAAAAATTCGGAAGCCGGATCACCATGACGGCGGGTATGCTGGTCAATATGTCCGGATTCCTGACCTGTATGCTTCTGGGCAGCTATTCCGGTCTGCTGATCGGCAAAATGCTCATCGGCGCCGGTATGGGAACGGTGTATGTTTCCTGCAATTCCGTTGCGGCAACAGGCAAAACAAGCGCCCTGATCACAGAGGCAAATGCGGCGGTGTCTGCCGGAACGCTTGCCGGACTGACCATCGGCGCCGGTCTGGCCTCGGTTCTGCTGTCCATGGGCGGGTGGAAGCTGATCTATCTGATCGGCGCGGTGATCGCCGCCCTCGGTGTGCTGCTTGCCGCGTTCGCCGGGGATGTGCGCCTCGGACATTCCAAACAGAACGTCAACAAAGCACAGTTGATGAATGTGCGGAAATACTTCGGCAGCCGCCGGGTTATCGGGTTCTTCCTGCTGATTCTGGTTCCGTTTATGATGGCGCTTTCCTACAGAGAATACTTTTTCCCGCTTTTTGCACAGGAACACGGACTCACGGAGCTTCGAATCGGTCAGATCTATCTGGCCTGCGGAATGCTGACGCTGTACATCGGGCCGTCCCTTTCCGCCTGGATGATCCGTCGGCTTGGCGCATACTGGAGCATCCTGACGGCAAGCGCTGCGATGGGTCTGAATATGCTGCTCTTTATTCTGTTCCCATCCATGGCAGCGGTGATCCTGGGCGTTGTGTTCCTGTCTCTGATCATTTCGTTTGCCTATACCTGCCAGTATACCTACTACGAACTGACGCCGGAGATCTCGCTGATCGGAGAGGGCAGAGCCATGGGTATCTATTCCGTGTTTGAAAGCATCGGCCAGACAGTGGGTCCGATCTCCTACGGCTTGCTCCTGTCATTCGGATACCGCAGGGGGATCAGCGTATTCTGCATCGGTATGCTCGCGCTGCTCTCTGTATTTGCGATTCTGACAAGGCGGCTGAAAAACATCTACAGAGAATGAATGGGAGGCTTCTTCCATGCTTGACTATCGCCCGATCGAAGAATCAGATATACCACAGATCATCGAATTATATGCCAGATATCTGACTGCCGGGGATACCATATCCGAATCCATCCGAACAGCATGGTACAGCGGCGCTTATATGGGTTATATCGCGGTGGCGGAGGATGGCCCTGTAGGATTCCTGACCCTGAAGGAAGGCATTGAGTTTACTTATCCGCATCCGCAGTTGGAGGCGGAGCTGAGAGCGTTTGTCCGGGAACAAAAGATCGGATTCTGTGACGCGCTGCTGATTCTGCCGGAGTACCGCAGCGAAGGCACTGCACATACGCTGGCAGAGATCAGCAGGGAGCGGCTGCGGAAAGAAGGCTATTCCTATCTGCTGGCAGAGATCTGGATTTATCCCGATGGAACGCCGCCGGCCAAAGCGGTTTTTGAATCCATGGGGGATATTGTATGGCAGCGGAAAATTGACGGGTTTTACCGGGATTTTGCGGCATACGGGATGCGCTGTCCCATCTGCGGGGATAAATGCGTCTGCGGTGCCTGGATTGATGTGATTGCGCTGTAAGGAAAAGAGGGGGACATGGGGCATATGGAGCAGAAAAAACGCCAGCCGTTGAGCCGACGCATTACGATACAGTTAGGAATCCTGATGCTGATTATGACCGCCGCAGTGTCGATCATCAGCTACCAGTCGCTGAAGTCAACCTATATGCGCCTGTACAGTGAAAACGCGCAGGATGTGGTTCGTTTGCTGGCCTCCAGAATTGATGGAGATCAGCTTGCCGCTTATGCGGAAACCGGCGTCACGGATGCATACTACGAATGGCTGCAGAGTGAGTTCAATCAGGTCAAATCCGAATACTCCGGGATCCAGTATCTCTATTTGTTCCACCCGAAAGAGGACCATTTTATCTACATTCTGGATTCTTACCGCGCGGGAGACGATCTGGATAAGATCAACAAGATGGGCGACCGGTATACCTATGGAGAAACGGAGCTGGCGCATCTTGTGCCGGATATCCAGGCAGGGAGAGCCTCGGACGAGCTGATTCAGGGACAGGATGTGGGTTATGGACAGACAATTTCCGCATGGGCTCCGGTATTTGATTCCCAGGGCGTTGTTACGGGAATGGTGGAGGCAGACTGCGTGCTGTCTGAACTGAAAGCGGTGGTCCGCACCTATGCACTTCGGATTGTGGAGACGCTGATTCTGTTCATCCTGATCGTATTGCTGCTGACCTTCCGCTGCCTCCGGCGAAATGTGATTGAACCTGTCGATAAGCTGACGGAAATGGTGGATTCCTATGAGCACGGAGCCATAAAGGAGACAAAATTCCGCCATAACGATGAAATGCAGCTGCTGGCATCCTCGTTTACCGATATGACGCACCGCATCGAGGCCTATACCGATGAACTGGCTGCGGCAACCACGGAGAAGGAACGCATCCGTGCGGAGTTCAACGTGGCAAAGCAGATTCAGGCGGATATTCTGCCCGATGTGTTTCCTGCGTTCCCGGAGCATCCGGAATTTGATGTGGTGGCCTCCGTGGATCTTTGCCGGGAGATCGGAGGAGAGTTCTATGACTTTTTCATGATCGACAACGACCATCTGGCACTGGCGGTGGGGGACACCTCAGATAAAGGAATCCCGGCGGCACTGTACATGGTCATGGTCAAAACCCTGATCAAAAACCGCGCCCTGCAGGGGTTTTCCCCGGCAGAGATCATGCAGAATGTCAGCGAGCAGCTTTTGGAGGGCAATAAATCCGGGATGTTCGCAACGGTCTGGTTCGCGATTCTGGAGCTTTCTACCGGCAAGGGAATGGCGACCAATGCGGGGAATGAACACCCGATGCTCCGCAAGGGCGGAAAAAAGTTTGAACTGGTGGAATATCTCCATTCGCCGCCGGTAGGCGCCATGGAGGGGACCCGCATCCGCGATCACGGCTTTCAGCTGGAACCGGGGGACAGCATCTTTATCTACACCCACGGCGCAAAGGAAGTGTTGAACGAAAAAGGTGAGATGTTTGGTACCGGCCGCATTCTGGAGGCGCTGAACCGGGAACCGGAGGCCTCCCCCAGCGTATTGCTGCAGACGGTACGGTCGTCTGTGGAAAAATTTGCCGGTGATCAGCAGCGGATCGATGGCCTGACGCTTCTCTCCCTGAAATACTACGGGGAGCGGGGCGCGGCGGATTCGTGGAGATGAGAAAGACAGAATACGGACAGCGGGATCGTGATTCCCGGAAAAATCTAACCATCTGATAGACAGAGAAGGGACTGAAAAGCGTATGCGGCAAGAGGTAAGACGCAGAATAGCGGTAAAAACTCCACAGCCGAATCCACAGGTGCAGACCGGCAAAGAATCCATTCCGAACCAAGCCCTGTCCCGGCCCTCCGATGGTTCCGCAAGGGCCGATCTGGGCGATATCATGAAGCAGCGGATCCAGCAGCAGTTTCTGGATCATCAGATTCCTGCTGCGGAGCAGGAGGCTGACCATCTGGCAGCCGGTGCCGCAGGAGTACAGACCATGGCGCAGGTAAAGACGCAGATGGGCGAAAAAATGGGCGCGGACTTTTCTCCCGTTCAGTTCCATACCGGGCCGGCTGCCGCAGCGGTGGCGAAGCAGATGGGCGCTCGGGCATATACCTCCGGTAAGGATGTGTACTTCGGCGAGGGCGGCTTTGACCCGGCCGTAGCCGCGCATGAGCTGGTTCACACCGCCCAGCAGGGCGCCGTGGCCAGCGGCGTGGAGACGATTTCCGCACCGGCAGGCGAGGTTCAGATGAAGCCGAAAAAGTCAAAGTCAAACGCATCAGCGTTAAAGCAGCTCGCGGATGGAATCTGGATACAAGACGAGGCAAACCAGGAAGAAACGGGCGTGAAAGCAAAACTCATGAAAGGCTTTAACACCGTAGCTGATAAAGTGTCATGGGGCACCCTGCAGGCTGGGAATGCAATCGACAAAAAGAAAGCGGAAAGAAAGGAGAATAAGAGCGCCCGCGAAAAGTGGAAAAATGAAATCGCAAAGCTTGAGGGAAAGGATATCCACGGCAAACCCTATGGAGATTTCCATGAATCTGCCGGGAAGCACATCAAGAATCTGGTTTCCCGTGGAACGGCTAAGGCAAAAAGAAAGTACAAGGATTTTAAAAACGACTTTTACAAGGCCGAAGATGATATACTGGTTAATAAGGACAATGGTAAATGGAATGACCTGAGCCTGAAGGACAAGGCCAAACATATTGTTGCCCATCCGCTGGCACATCTGGCGACACATGCGGTAAAGCACGACAAGCTGGATAAATGGAAAGAAAAAAAGAGCAGTAAAATAACAAAGCATAAAGATAAACAAAATACTCTCTTTGCTCACA
Source organism: Clostridiales bacterium UBA1774 (assembly GCA_002314635.1). GTDB lineage: Bacteria > Bacillota > Clostridia > Oscillospirales > Oscillospiraceae > UBA1774. The sequence continues at coordinate 2,306 of DCGQ01000007.1, read as the reverse complement.
TTCAAAATATCCAAAATAAGGAAGGGAAGCTTACCCCAGAAGAAGAACTGCTGAAAAGCCTGAATCTGGAGAAGCTGGGGTTTGGCCGCAACGGCGCACAGAATCAGACAAACACCGGCGCTGCTGCAGCCGCAGCTTCCACCAACACAACTGCCAATAACACAGCTTCCGCTGCCGGTGCTGGCGGAAATCAGCCGACAGCAGAGGAATTGGAAGAAGCAAAAGAGGGACAGCGTGATGCCCGGGGCGACATTGCCGATGACAGCATGGAAGAATCTACCGGGCTGCTGGGATTTGCCGGAACGCCGATTGAGCAGACAGGCAGTATGCTGGAACACTTTACGGACGAAGAACACAGCAAACGTTTCGGACTGACGAACAACGAAGTACTTGAGAAAAAAGGAAAGGCTTTGTCCGCTACAGCGAATGTGATGGGAGGCACATCAGACCTGATCGAAGTCGCCCAGAATGTAAAAGCGGCCAAAAAGGCGAAAGATAATGGGGAATCCGATGCGGATGTTACTGCATCCAGTATGGATGCAGTGAGTTCACTGGCAAGTTCTGCTTCGAACTTTGTTGCTCTGGGGGGAGAACCGGCAGAAAAAGCCGGAAAGGTATTTTCTATTGGCAGCGGCGCAGTGAAAATGGCCTCCGGCGGTGTTCAAATCTATGATGCCCAGAAGAGAAAGCACGATCTGGAAGAGTTGGCGGGACAGGGAAAAGGCGGCAGCTTCCAGAACCTTATGGTGCAAATGCACAGACAGGCGAAAACCGATACCCTTCAGGGAACTCGGAAAGTGGCCGGAGGCGTTTTTGATACTGCAACAGGTGTTGCAGATTTGGCAGGAGCACCCACCGGTGTCGGCCTGGCCACGAAAGTTGTCGGAAAAGGCGTTGATTACGGTATGAAAAAGGCCGTCGAGCATAGCTACAAAAAAGGCCAGCAGCTTGTAGCAAATCAGGAATTCAAGCAGATGCATGGGCATAGTCTGGACGATATCGTCAATGCCATTGTAAAAACTCAGTGTTCCGAAGCGGAATGGAAAAAAATGACTGCCAGCGAGCGAAAGAAAAAAACCGATTCCATTCAGAAGTCTATTCTGCGTGCACAGGGAGATAATGAGGAAGGCTCGCGGGAAAAGTTCGCCCTGAAGGCCACCGTTAAGCGCAGTGAAGAAATGGCGGAAGCGCTGAACGATAGTAACAGCAGCGATAATGAGTCGGCACAGGCTCTGGCAAACGCCATTCACATCAAGGCTGGGAAGGACGGGAAATACTCTGCAAAAACGATCAGCAAAAAGGCGCTGAGTATAGACGGCAAGTCCTCGCAGGAACTGCTTGAGGATCTGGAACTGAAAAACAGCGGCTCCGAAATCGGTTCCATTTCGGATAAAAAGAAAGAAAAGGAAGAAAAGCTTCGGAAGTATGCGGATATGCACCCGGGCGGAAAGACCGATATGTATCTGAAAGCACACGGCGCGGCAAAGAAAGCAGACAGGTTCGTCGGGAAAGTGCTCCATGCGGTTTCGGACGCTGCTATGGGGAGTCCGAAAAGAATTTACGACGCAGTGAATAAACGAAAAAAAGGTAGTGTCGCAAATAATCCCGTGATATGATGGAACCGAGCAAAGAACAGATAGACAGGTGCGGAAAGGATAAGTAATGGAACAAAGGCTTTTTTTAGAGAGACTTCAGAATACACTGGCTCCGCTGAGCACAGAACAGCTTCTGAGAAAAAACAACGATTTGGATACGTTGGCGCTGCTGATCCCGATTTCAAATGGCAGTTGGAAGATCCGGATGGAAATCTGCGTTTTGGAGATCGAGCCGGGTCTGGGAATCGTGGAGTATTATTCTACGCTTCAGGAGAATATGACTGACGCAGAAGCGTATTCCGGGTCCATTGCGGACTGGAACCGGGACAGCTTCGGCACCTATGGGATTTTCCGGCAGGATGAAACGGTATCCCTGTTTCATCGGCACATGAATGTGGTTGAGACAAGACGCCCGCTGGAGAAGCAGCTCAATCTGGCCGGGGATACCGTGCTGGTCATTCTGCACGAGCTGGATCGCCGGGTACCGGAGCTGAAGAGTCTGGCACAGCCCACGGCATCCTGATTATAACAAGTTGGGCGCGTTGCAAATACGCCCTGAAAAACAAGACCACCAGTTCACCCGAAAGGGATTGGCTGGTGGTCTTGTTTTTGGTAAAACTGAGTCGTGACACAAAATGGATCACATTGACCTGAGTATCTGAAACCAAGGTAAAAGCACCGTCTCAGAGGTAGTGTCCCAAATTCTGTGTA
>DCGQ01000038.1:2151-12425 GCA_002314635.1 Clostridiales bacterium UBA1774 | reverse complement strand
CGGGAAGATAGCACAACGCCAACATAACGAAATAGCAGGACATGGATTATTCCTTGTCCTGCTTTTTAGTCATAGAAACAATCAGTTGGTGTACAGTAAGAATTTGGGTGCGGCATTTACCGCACCCAAAATATTATTTCTTGGCAAAGGGAGGCTTCGGCATGGGCTTAAAGAGATTTTCTGCCTTCTCTTTGACCTCGTCCAGCGTCCAAGAATCACTGCCGGCGAACATGGCACCCTCGATAGCAGGGGTAGCATAACGGCCGATGAACTTACCCATGGTCATGAATACCTGACCGGTAACATCCTTGGCATCCTCGCCGCAGAGCCATGCAATAAAGTCCGCAAAGGTCTCGGGAGCTGCGGTTCCGTCATAGGTGATCTGGTTCTTGCCGGAAATCGTGCTGTGTTCCTTCTCCAGATAGTTGTGAATCTCCATATCTACGCTGGCACGGGTCTTTGCAGCAGGAGCAAAGGCGTTGGCGGTGATGCCGTACTCCTTCAGCTCAGCAGCCAGACCAAAGGTCATGCCCACGACACCGGCGTTGGCAGCGCAGTATTCGCACTGACGCAGATCGCCGCCGGCCCATGCGGGAGAAGCGCAGTTCACAATGCGGCCCCAGCCCTGATCGATCATATGCTGAACCGCGTGACGGATCACATAGAAATGACCGGTAGGCTTTACGGTGTTGACACGATCCCACATCTGCTTGGGCATATCCTGCACAGGGGAGAAACCGAAAGCAGAGGCAATGTTCACAACGATATCAATACGGCCAAACTTTTCAATGGCGGTATCGGTCAGCTTTTTAGCAGCTTCAAAATCAGAGATATCGCCGAAGCAGGCAACGGCCTCTCCGCCGGCAGCGATGATCTCGTCCGCAGTACGCTGAGCATCGCCGTAATACACCGCGTATTCCCGCATGGCCCACTCCTGCATTTCCTTGTCCAGCAGCTGGAACTTATCATCCGTGGGGATCACACCATCCCAGGGGGCGCGGTTGTTGGTGACGACCTTGCAGCCCTGAGCGCCCAGCGCTTTCGCAACGGCGCGGCCAATGCCCATACCGGAACCGGTAACGATGGCAACTTTACCTTTCAAATAATCGCCCATTTGGTTATTCCTCCAAATTCTATTCTAATTGATAGGGGTAATTTACCATGTTTTCGAAAATAAGTCAATCGAATGTTTGATTGCCACAGTTGAGAACTTGTGGTATACTGCCCCCGGAGGCGAAGATACATGCATGATGAACTGACAAAGGTAGATATTCAGAAAATGCAGGAGGAAGTGAATTACCGGATCAACACCCTGCGTCCCAAACTGATTGAAGATGTGCAGGTTGCCCGCAGTTATGGCGATCTGAGTGAGAATTTTGAATACAAAGCAGCAAAGCAGGCAAAGAACCGGAACGACAGCCGGGTGCGCTATCTGCAGAATATGATCGCTACCGCCGTGGTAATCGAGGATACCCACGCAGCGGAAGCCAATGTGGCGGGACTTTTCGATTTCGTTACCCTCTGGTTTGAGGAGGACGAGGAAGAACAGAAAATCCGTCTGGTGACGACGCTGCGGCAGAATGCACTGGAGTGGCTGATCAGCAAGGAATCCCCACTGGGCAAAGCAGTTATGGGGCGCAAGGTTGGAGACACGGTACTGGTGAAGGTCAGCGAGGATTACAGCTATCATGTGACAATCCGTTCCATCGAAAAAGGCGAGGATGACGAGAGCCTGGAAATCAGCAGATTCTGATATCAGGGAGACGCTTCACGAGAGGCGTCTCTTTTGCTGTTGACAAACGGATTTGACGGAACTATAATATCAACTAACGATATCAAGTAACGATATTAAAAGGAATACGAAAATGCCGAAAAAATCAATGGTTATTCTCACCGAAACCATGTTCTATGTGTTGATGGCATTCCGACGTGGGGATATGTGCGGGACGGATGTGGCGGATTATGTGGAGCGGCGCACCGGAGGGCGGGTGTTGCTGGGGCCGGCTACCCTGTATACGATTCTGGGGAAGTTTGAGAGCGAGAAGTACATCCGAGAAATCAGCGTAGAAGGCCGCAAGCGTACCTACCGCATTACGGAAATAGGGGAGGCTGCCTACGAAGCGGAGCGAATGCGGCTTCGCCAGTGTATCACAGATGCGGATGCCGCAGAGGAGGAGCAGAAAGCATGAGAACAGACAGAGTAAGATACCGATTTCCGCCCTGTCCGGCATATGATCTGGAGGGAATGGAGAACTGGCTGTCCGGAATGGCAGAAAAGGGCCTGTATCTGCGGCAGGACGGTTTTTTCGCCGGAATTGCCTCCTTTGAGCCGGGAATACCCAAAGAGACCCGATACCGGCTGCAGGCTTCCCGAAAGGGCACCGGTATGTGGTCGGAGAACGACGGAGAGCCGGACGAGGAGCAGCTGGCACTGGGAGAACAGTCGCATTGGGTCTATACGGCGAAATATCGGGATTTCTATATCTTCCGCAATGACGATCCGGGGGCAGTGGAGCTGAACACCGACCCGGAGGTACAGGCACTGACGCTGAACGCGGTGAAAAAGCGGCAGACGTGGAATCTGATCGGCCTGTTCCTGTGGCTGATCGTCTATCCGATCGCCGTGGTTCGGGGCGGCCTGCTGACAACCATGCTGTCCCTGCACACATGGCTCTTTCTGCTGACTGCGCTGTTGGCGCTCTGGATGGTGCTGGATGCGCTGCAGGGTGTAATGGCGCTTCACCGCCTGCAGAAGCAGCTTCGAAGTACGGGGAGCTATTCCGGAATCCGTCGAGTACGTCCGGCAGTGTATCATGGCAATCGGATTTTAGAAGCGGTGCTGACGATTTTCCTGATCTGCATATACCTGCAGCGCTGGGGCAATACGGTCATGGAAAGGGATCGGATTCCACTGGATGCGTACACCGCCTCGCTGCCCTTTGCAGATCTGTCCGATCTGGCAGGGGAGGGCAGCAGCGGCTATCGAGAGACGATGACGGGCCTGAGCATGGGATTTAACACCGTGGCGGAGCATACGGACTGGCTGGCATCCCGCATTCTGGACTATAATGAATTTGCTGCCATCTGCTGTGCGGACGGCAGAACGCTGGATGGCGGCTGGTATGTGGAATACTGGGAAATGCGAAATCCCCGGCTGGCGGCTATGCTGGCAAAGGAACTGAACCGGACAGCGAAGCTTCGGAAAGGCTATGAGGCGCTGGAAGCACCAATAGAAACCGGAGATTATCTGACTGCATATCGGAGTGATATTCACCTGGATACCATAATACTGCAAAAGGAGAATGTGGTGGTGCGTGCGTTTCTGCTGCAAAGCGGGGAGGATCGGGTGCTGACCTTTTCCCAGTGGGCAGCCATGCTGTATGAGAGCATAATATAAGAATAGAAAAACCGCTGCCGGGGAATTGCTCCCATGGCAGCGGTTTTGGTCGTTATTACAGACGGATGGTTTTCCATTTGCCGCGATTGTAGCGGCCCATGATGATGAAGCTGCGGGCGATCTGGTCGGCACAGAGGGCGATCCATGCGCCGGTAAGCTCCAGCTCCAGAACCTGAATCAGCAGATAACCCAGCAGCGTGCGGATGCCCACGATGGTGATCAACATGACCATGGCAGTGAACTTAGTATCGCCGGCACCGCGGAGAGAGCCGCCCAGAATAAACTGGTTTGCCTGGAAGGGCTGGAGAATGGCTACGTAGATCATCAGATAGGCACCGATGGAAATGACCTCTGCTTCCTTACTGTACAGCCAGACCAACTGACGGCGCAGAATGAAGAACAGTACGGCAATGACCACGGCAACATAGAAACCCAGATTGCGGCAGCGGCGGGAATAATGCTCCGCCATGTCGGGACGCTTCTTGCCCAGACTCTGACCTACCAGAGAAGTGGAAGAAACAGCGAAACCCTGACCGATCATAAAGGACATGGACTGGATGTTCATGGCAATGTTGTGGGTCGCATAGTTGACGCTGCCCAGCGCGGAAACCATGCGGGTGTACATGATGACGCCGAAGCGCATGATGAGCTGTTCGATCATGCTGGGAATGCCAACCTTCAGAATGCCGGAGATCACATCCTTGTCAAACTTCAGCAGGTTCTTCAAACGCATGGTGCAGTAGAAGCGACCGGAGAAGATGCACCACATGGCAATGCTGCAGGAGACGACCTGACCGATGCCGGTTGCCAGAGAAGCACCGGCCACCTCCAGACGGGGGAAACCCAGATTACCGTTGATAAACAGCCAGTTGAAGCAGATATTGACCAGATTGGCAATGGTATTATAAACCATACTGGGTTTGGCCTGACCGGAGCCTTTTAGTGCAGCAGTGATGACAGAACCCCATGACAGGAACGGGAAGAAAAGAAACTGTATCCGAAGATACTGCGTTCCCTGCCGAATGATGCTGTCCTCCAGACCCTTGTTTGCCATGAAGCGGATCATAGGCTCCGCAAAAATGTAACCGAGAATCGCACTGATAAAGCCGATGAAGGTGACAAACACCAGACTCTGGCGGATGATGCGGTCGGCTCTGTCCCGGTTCTGCATCCCTCTGGCGCGGGAAACCATGGCAGTGGTGCCGGTGTTCAGCGCCATAAACAGGTTCATAAAGAGAAATTTCGGCTGGGTTGCGATGCTGACCGCACTGATGGCTCCGTTGCCCAGACCGCCGACCATCATGGTGTCCACCATGCTGACCAGACTGGTCAGAAACAGCTCGCACAGAGAGGGCCACGCAATCTGGACGATATCACGGTACAGCTCGCGGGAGGTGATGGTATCCGGCAGCTGCTTCCGTTCCTTCCGATTCTTTGAAAATTCCGCAGCCATGGACTCGTCGGTACCCCATTCCAGTTTGTCCAGCGTAATGGGTTTCACATTTTTTCGCTGCTTTCCTGCTTCCATGAATGAAACGATACGCCTCCTGTTTCCTTTTTTTGAAAACACTATAACATACCATGCAATGGATTGCAATCGGTTTTGCAGACGGGCAAAGAAAAAGGGAACCGTTTCCCAATCGGAAACGATCCCCTTCGGACAGCGTCACTTTCCTGCGTCGGCAGCCTGACGCCGCGCCTTTTGCTGCCGGGCGATTTCCATCATATGTGCGTACATCTCCTCACCCACGCACTGTTTCGCGTATTTGCACCACTGAACACAGTTCAGCATATCATTGTGAATTGTAAAGCCGCATTTTTCACAGACGGCTTCCGTATCCACTGAGAACATCTCAATCTCGCTGCCACAGTTGGGACAGACCTTCTCAAAAATCTGAATCTGCGGTTTGCCCTGACATCCGCTTAAAATCTGTTTTGCCATGGAAATACCCCCCTTATATAGAACTGTCCGGAATTATGCCATCGGTGCTGAGGGCGACTGCCTGCCGCGGGAGTAGTATGCCGCAGCAGGTGCAGTGTTCCTCGTCAATTTGAATGATTCTTTTGACCATTTTTTGTTGCCCCCTGCTTCGTTCCCTTGAGATTACGGTCACAGTATACTATAATGCAGAAAAACGGTATGTTTGTTTTCAAACAAAAGGGTGGAAATATGGAGAAATATCTGCCGATTTTACGGGAGAGTCCCTTCTTCCGGGACCTGACAGAGAGTGAAGTCCTGTCAGTTCTGCATTGTATCGGTGCAGCAGTGGTGAAGAAGGAGAAGGGCACGTGGCTGCTCCGGGCCGGGGACACCACGCAGGTGATGGGACTTATCCTGTCCGGAAGCGTTCTGGTGATACAGGAGGACCTGTGGGGAAATCGGAATCTGCTGACCCGCTGCGGTCCCGGTGATTTTTTCGGTGAAACCTACGCAGCAAAACCGGACACGGTTCTGAATGTGAGCGTGGTATCGGAGACGGACTGTGAGGTGATGCTGCTGAATGTAAAGCGGTTGCTCACCACATGTACTGCCGCCTGCGAGCATCACCGGAGACTGATCCGGAATCTGGTCTGCATTTTGGCGGATCGGATTCTGGCCTTCAACGAAAAAATCACGCTTCTGTCTAAACGAACCACAAAAGAAAAGCTGCTGTCCTATCTGACCGCAGAGTCGGTCCGACAGGGTTCAGCAGCATTCACGATTCCATATAACCGGCAGGAACTGGCGGATTACCTGTGTGTGGAGCGGGCGGCCATGTCCGCAGAGCTGTCAAAGCTGCAAAAACAGGGCCTGCTGGAAACGAAGCGAAATCACTTTGTTCTGCACCGGGTCGTATGACCGGTTCACGCTTCTGATTGCGGTGTACCGCTGCTCTGCATCAGCTCCGCCAGCAGTGCGGCGATGACGGCGGCCACGGTGACGACCAGCACCAAAAAACCCAGCCGCATGGGCAGCAGATAGCGCATGAAGAAATAGGCGTAGTAACCCAGCAGGGAGGCGAACTGGCTGCAGCAGACTGTGGGAAAGCAGAAAGGCAGCAGACAGCTGAACACCACGGTCAGAATATCCACAAAGTAGAAGTAGCGGTCATGCATATGAGGGAGCAGCATGGGAAGCAGGCAGCAGAGCAGCAGCGCACCATAAAGCAGGCTCCGCTCCGTGATATTTCTGCGGTAACGGAAAAACAGCAGCATCACCAGCAGGCAGCCGATTGCTGCCGCCAGAATACCCGCCTTTGCCGCCAGTTCCTGATCGGTCACGTTGTAATAAAAATAGTATAAGGAATATATGGACGGTGAGTTGTAATTGAGACCGCTTCCGGCAGAAGTAGCGCTGCGTATATAAAACAGCAGCACATCGGCGGCGTTCCGCCCGGCAAACAGGGCGGGGGAGACCGCCAGCAGATAGGCGGCGGGGAACAGGGGCAGGTGCCGCCATTTCAGTTTGCCTGCCAGCAGAACCGGCAGAAAGATGGGGATCAGGAAAATCGCCTGCAGCTTGAAAGCAAATGCGAAGCCCAGAGAGACCATGCCTGCCTTGGGGCGGTCACTGAGGCAGAGCCAGAGTGCCAGCAGGCTGAGGGACACATAGATGCTGTCGCACTGACCCCAGACAGCACTGTTGATGAACACGGTAGGAAGGCAGAACGTGACGGTAAAGGCTGCGGCCTGTTTTGCGCGACTGCCGGAGGCATGATACACCAGAAGTCCGGCAGCAGCTGCCAGCAGAATGTCGAACAGGACGGAAGTGAGTTTGATCAGGTACAGCACCGGCGTTTTCAGATAGGAGAACAGCGCCAGCAGCACCATATAGGGCACATTGTAGTTGCCGATCTCCTGCCCCAGCCCCCGGAAGCCGCCAAGCAGCCGAAGCCGCTCCGTCCACGGCAGGAGAAAGTTCGTATAATCCGATGTGGTAACTTCGAAGTATAAAATTCGCAGCAGCAGGGATAGGGTGGCAATGGCCGAAACGATCAGAAAAGAACGCAGTTTCATGGAACGCAGCGGCCATAATGCTGCCGTGAGCGCACCGGTCAGCAGCAGGGCGGCAGCGCAGGCAAAGCCGAAGCCGCAGCTTTCCAGACGCAGAAGGTAGCCCGCTGCCGCAAACAGAAACAGCAGCAGCGGAATGAAGCGAAAATATGGGTGAGCGTACCGGGTCATTTTGAATCCCTCCTGACAGAAAACAGGCAACACCGCACAGCATGTACGGGGTTGCCTGAAATAATCCCATAATTAACAAAAAAACAGTTGACAACAGATCATATCAAAAGTATAATATGATGCTTTCTTTACCGTATGGGAAGAGGGAATCCTCCACCCCATAAGCGATTACAGTGTATCACAGCCATCGGAAAAGTCAAGCAAACGACATACAAACAAACAACCGGCCCGTGTGTTTCAGAAAAGAAGCTTCCTGCTGAAACGCATGAGATTTCATGTACAGGAGTGTGACAGCCGAGATGATAGATGTCAACAGCATGGTCAAGGACACGATGTACGGCAAGACTCTTCGCAAGAGCTTCGCCAAAGTGCAGGAAATTCAGGATATGCCCAATCTTCTGGAAATCCAGAAGGATTCCTACAAGTGGTTTCTGGAAACCGGCCTGCGTGAAGTGTTCCGGGATGTAGCCGCCATTACCGACTACTCCGGCAATCTGGAACTGACCTTCATTGATTATTCCATGACGGACAGTCCCAAGTATTCCATCGAGGAATGTCAGGCACGGGACGCTACCTATGCAGCCCCTCTGAAGGTACGGGTCCGTCTTCGCAATAAGGAGACCGAGGAGATCAAGGAACAGGAAATCTTCATGGGCGATTTCCCCATTATGACTCCCGGCGGCACCTTCGTCATCAATGGCGCGGAGCGTGTCATTGTTTCCCAGATCATCCGCAGCCCCGGTATGTACTACGATAAGAAAACGGACAAAACGCTGCAGAGCGTCTACAGCGCCACCTCCATCCCTTACCGCGGCGCGTGGCTGGAGTATGAAACCGATACCTCCGATATTTTCTATGTCCGAATCGATAAGAACCGGAAGATTCCGGTCACCTGGCTGCTGCGTGCCATCGGTGTCAGCTGGGACGAGCGTCCCTGGAGCTGGAGCAGCATCATGACCCAGACCGGCGGTGCTACCACGGACGAGCAGCTCCGTCAGCTTTTCGGCGATGACAAGCGCATCGTCGCCACGCTGGAGAAGGATACCTGCAAGACCCGCGAGGATGCCCTGCTGGAGATCTACCGCCGCCTCCGTCCCGGCGACCTACCCACCGCGGAATCTGCCGAGACCCTGCTGGTAAATCTGTTCTTTGACCCCCGCCGCTATGATTTGGGCAATGTGGGCCGTTATAAGTTCAATAAGAAGCTGGCACTGGCCAAGCGTATCCACGGCCATGAGCTGGCTCTGCCGGTTTCCGATCCCCGCACCGGCGAGATCGTGGCTGACGAGGGCACTGTGCTGACCTTCGAGCAGGCCACCGAAATTGAGCGCCTGGGTGTGAATGAGGTCTGGCTGAAGGATCATGCCGGCGAAACCGTGAAGGTTTTCTCCAATGATATGGTCCGTCTGGAGGACTATGTGCCCTGCGATGCCAAGGCTCTTGGCTTCAAGGAAAAGGTTCGCCGTGTAGTGCTGGAAAAGCTGATGGAGCAGTATGAAGGCGATGAGCTGCTGGAAGTGCTGAAGGAGCGGATGGAAGACCTGATGCCCAAGCACATCATTCCGGACGATATCCTTGCCTCCATCAACTATCTGAACTGCCTTGCTCACGGCATCGGAGAGACCGACGATATCGACCATCTGGGCAACCGCCGTATGCGCAGCGTGGGTGAACTGCTGCAGAACCAGTTCCGCGTGGGTTTCAGCCGCATGGAGCGCGTGATCCGCGAACGCATGACCCTGCAGGATCTGGACATCGTTACCCCCCAGTCTCTGATCAACATCCGTCCCGTTACCGCCGCCATCAAGGAGTTTTTCGGTTCCAGCCCTCTGAGCCAGTTCATGGATCAGACCAACCCGCTGGCCGAGCTGACGCATAAGCGCCGTATGTCCGCACTGGGTCCAGGCGGCTTGAGCCGTGAGCGTGCCAACTTCGATGTGCGTGACGTGCATTACAGCCATTACGGCCGTATGTGCCCCATTGAGACCCCCGAAGGCCCCAACATCGGCCTGATTTCCTATCTGGCCTCCTATGCCCGCGTAAACGAGTACGGCTTCCTGGTGGCGCCCTTCCGCCGCGTGGAAAAGGGTACCTGCCGGGTGACGGATGAAGTCCAGTATATGACCGCCGATGTGGAGGACGAATACATTGTCGCGCAGGCCACTGAGCCTTTGGATGAGAACGGCTGCCTGAAAAATAAGCGTGTCACCTGCCGTCACCGCGATGAGATCGTGGAAGTTGACCGTGAGCGTGTCGATTACATGGATATCAGTCCCCGCATGATGGTTTCCGTGGCTTCCGCTATGATCCCCTTCCTGAACAACGACGACGCAAACCGTGCCCTGATGGGTGCCAACATGCAGCGTCAGGCCGTGCCGCTGATGGTGACGGAAGCTCCCATCGTGGCCACCGGTATTGAGCACAAATGCTGCGTGGACTCCAGCGTTGTCATTATGGCAGAAGGCGTTGGCACCGTTACCTATGTCAGTGCTGACGAGGTTCGTGTGCGCTATGACGCAGGCGAACTGAAAACCTACAAGCTGCATAAGTTCGCCCGCAGCAACCAGGGAACCTGTGCGAATCAGCGCCCCATCGTGTCCGTGGGTGAGCGTGTCACCGAGGATACCGTTCTGGCCGACGGCCCGGCTACCAGTCAGGGCGAGATCGCGCTGGGCAAAAACATTCTGGTTGGCTTCATGACCTGGGAAGGCTA